>NZ_JADEWY010000178.1 GCF_015207375.1 Coleofasciculus sp. LEGE 07092
CCCCAGCTCCCCCACTCCCCCACTCCTCACCCTTGGTAAGTATTGGGCGTCATTAAAACACTTGCGGCTGCCGCTAGAGAGGTGCCACACCACTGGCACCCTAATGCCATGCGCTCGTAAGGAGAAATGCGATGGCAACTAGGACACTCTAAGCCATAGGAGAAAGCACTGGGGGCAGGTTGATTAACGGGTACAGAGGCATTTGGTGGAATCAGAATCGTGGGAGGAACAGTGCTGTTAGGTGCTTTAATAGAAACCGCCACAACTTTTAGTTCAACTTGTCCCAAACAAATAGTGCTACTCTGACGTAAGGTAACCTCACCTTGGGGAATTTGCCGCCCATCGACCATCGGGGGATTTGTCTTACGCAGGTTTCGCAAGACAAAAGCGTGACTGGCAGCATTGAAAAAAACTTCAACGTGCAAACCTGATACGGTTGGATCACTCAGAACAATATCGCACCGTGCTGGATCGCGCCCGATTCTTACGGTTCCTGGATTTTTACTGGGTTGTTCGTCGCGAATGATTTCGGTTTTCGTATATCGGGCTTCTTGCCACTCTAACGTAAGTTCGTGCATTGTCTTCTGCCCCTGAACGCTTACAAAGATACTTCAATGTCTAATAGTTTGATTACTGAGAAGACTTTAATATTGCTAGTTTGAATGGTAATGATAAAACTTAAAATTTTAGTCATGACTGTCTTATTCACTATTTTATGTTCAGTCACTCCTGTTTGGGCTGAAAATGATCCAGCAATTCGTAACGCTGATGATGAAAGTCAAGAACTCTTGCAAAAATCTCCGTTGAAGACTTATTTCTTGAGTGTTTTGGCTGGAGGTTCAAGACAGTTCGTGAAACTCAATCCACCAGCTACGAAAGTCATTGTTTTTTCACAGGTAGGAAACAAAGCCGTTCGATGCGGTGATAGTATCCACACTTACGATTGTCTGCCAGGAAACCCCCTTAAAATCTCTGTTGACAAAGAAAAGCCCATCGAAAAATTTTGGGCAGAGAATCCCCATGAAGAACCCCTGCGGCTCCGAATTAATGTCTATGAAGCATTGGCTTCTGATCTTGAGAGCAAAACTGAGGATGAGTTGACACAGAAGTCTAAAGTCTAAAGACTGAAGGATAAACGAATCAATCCCAGTTTATACCTACCCTTGTCAGCGGTCTTTTTTTCCATAATTCATACTCCATACTTCATACTCCATACTTCATACTTCATACTTCAGTCTTTTTTTGAGTGATCCGGTTTGATGCTAGTTTATCAGCCCAACGGGTTGTCTCTGGCAACCGATATTTAGTTGTGCAGCGTAGGACATAATCAATGGCTGTAGTTAAGCTAATTCGATGACCGGGAGATACATACATTGGCTTAACCCCAGTCCGCGATCGCACAACTGCCCCAACAACGTCTCCCCGATACCGCAAAGGTTGCCAACTACCCTTTTCTAGGGGTAACTCCTCATGCTTGCCTACTAGTAAGGACTTGGCTGCGCCAATAGTAGGAATGTTGATCAGTAACCCCAAATGGCAGGCAAGACCAAACCGACGCGGATGAGCAGTTCCTTGACCGTCGCATAAGATTAGATCTGGTGTCGTGCTAATCTTTTCCAATGCTGCTAGCACAACTGGCACTTCCCGGAATGATAAAAAACCCGGAATGTAGGGAAAGGTAGTGGGGCATTTGGCAATTGCCTGTTCGATCAGTTGTAGATCAGGAAAACTCAATACGGCAACGGCGGCTCGTGAAATGGCACCGTTCTCCTCAAAGCCGACATCTACGCCTGCGACACAATTTACCATTCCGAGTTCATCGGAGGTAATAATTTCGCCTCGCAGTTTTTCTTGAATAGCGATCGCTTCCTCCGCCGTTAGGGGCCAAGGGTGACGCTGGTGAATCTCCATTTTAACGTTACGTTTGAAACCGTTTAAATTGTCAGCCACGATGATAGATCGCGTTGAAGTAAATCTTGTAAACTTAAGATATCTTCACGATAAAGTTCGACCAATTGCTGGCGCTCCTCTGCCGACAGTGGAGCTGTTTTCTTGTCTTGTGAGTTTATTTGAATTAAATTAGAGCGAATGTTCTGCCTTGTTTCCAGGGGTAATATATATCTCAACCCAGACGCGACGGCTGCTCGGAGTGGATTTTGTTTGCGTAAAAGCGTATTGAGCCAATTGCTCTTAGGAACTTGAGCAACTTGAGCTTTCTTAGAGACATCAGCCGTAAATGTATCATCTACCCCAAGAAATCGGTACATCTCCCTCATAAATTCACCGGAGTCTTTGCACAAATCATCGTACAAGTAGACGTTGATTTGGTCTTTGCCGAATGCCTCAAAATAATGCTTTAAGGGGGTATAGTAAAACCCCTTCCGAATTAAAAACGATTTATGTGCTTTAAATTTAATTTGCTCCGCTAAACTAGTCTGCTTTCCATTTCCAATAGCGTCGCGGATATGCATGAGGTAGTCAGAATAAGCCCTCTCTGCCGGATTTCGCAAAATGGCAATTAGCTTTGCATTTGGAACGTAACGCTGGATGCGTCTGGAAGAAGATTCATAATGAAACAGGTAGTTGGGAGAGGCTTCACCAATGGCAATTTCATCCTGAGCGCCTTCAAACAGTTGACAGTATTTTTCCAAGGTATCGATTTTTGATTTTGAAGAATTGGGCAACTCTTCCCAATCTTTTTCTAAAAAATTAGTCTCTTTAACTGGACTCATATAAATTTGAGGATGTTGGTTTAAGTAATTGTAAACAGAGGTTGTGCCAGCTTTTTGAACGCCAATTATTATGAAATTCGGTAGTTTCATAGAGGTTTCCTTCTAAATATCAGAAAAGTTTGGCTTGCAATCTCTTTTGAGAGCGCCAGTTGCACTACATTATCGCCAATTGCATTAGATTCCCAAACGCTGACGCAGGATAAACTCAGCGATCGCTAAATCCATCGGTGTCGTCACCTTCAAATTCGTCTCTTCCCCTGTCACAAGCCGGACAGGCAATTGGCACCGCTCAAATAAAGCCGCGTCGTCGGTGACTTCCCAACTTAACTTGCGCCCTTGTTCGTGACATTGTTTCAAATGCTGCACCTCAAATCCTTGGGGTGTCTGTGCTGCCCACAACTGTCGCCGATCTGGTGTATCTTGCACGATATCTTGCTCATCAACGACTTTAATTGTGTCTTTGACAGGCACAGCAGCAATCAAACCCGGATATTTCCGCAATGAGGCAGCACAGCGATCAAATAGCTGGGGCGTTGCCAGACACCTAGCCCCATCGTGAATCAATACTCGTTCTGCCGTTGCGGGTAATCTTTGCAAACCGTTGTAGACGGATTCTTGGCGAGTTGCCCCTCCTAGGATGAACTGCACTGGCTTAGTCAGGGTATTATCAGCCAGAATGGTATCAATGTCTGATTGGTCAGCCACTTGTCCGATAATGCCAATCCAGGTAATTTCAAGCGCCTCATTCGCCGCTAGCAGCGTCCAAGCCAGTAGGGGTTTACCCAGCAGGGTTAGCAGTAGTTTATTGCGACTACTCCCCATCCGTCGCCCCATGCCCGCCGCTGGAATTAATAAATGCACGATCTTTCCGTCCTTAGTCTTTAACCGCCGTTACCTAATCTCTAATGTGCTACTAGGTATATAGTCCCTTAAAATTGAGCTGATATATAAACTCAATCAATTGAGATGAGAATACTAGCCCTTGTCCCTGGTGGAATTGGCGAACAACTTCTGTTATTTCCCACCCTCGACGATCTGCAAACCCACTACCCCAACGCCGATATTGATGTTATTGTAGAACCGCGAACCAAGGGGGCGTACCGGGTCTGTAAGTCAGTCAACGAAGTGCTGACGTTTGATTTCAAAGACCGCAATGGTTTGGCAGATTTTGGCAACCTGCTGGGAATCATCCGCGATCACGAATACGATGCAGCTCTGGCATTAGGAAGCCGTTGGACAGTTGGCTTGTTACTCTGGATGAGTGGCATTCGGCTCCGCATTGGCTACGAAGCCAGTGCCGGGAAATGGTTTTTCACCAACTCCGTGCCTCTCAAAACCGAGCAGTATACTGCCCATAGTTATCACGACCTCATAAACGGTTTTGGCATTAACTCCCCTTGTCCAGAATTGACCCTTAGAGTTCCCAAATCTGATATTGACTGGGCAGAAAGTGAACAAAAACGCCTGAATATTGAGGAAAGTGGCTACATTCTCATTCACGGTGGTTCCAGCGAAATCAACCCATTAAAGGAAATTGATAAAGTATACCCGGCTCACAAATGGCAGCAGATTGTGGAAGATATTCAACGAAAACAACCTGATTTGCCAATCGTGATACTAGAAGGACTTGCAGATGCCGAATTGGTCGCTTCTCTAAAGCAAGAGTGTCCTGATCTAAAGGTTGTCTCACCCCCAGATATTGGGAAAACAGCCGCATTGATCGCGGGTGCTAATTTAATGATTTGTACTGAGAGTACACCCATGCATCTGGCAGTCGCTGTCGGAACCTACACCATTGCCTTGTTCGGTTCCACCGAAGCGAAAAAACTGCTCCCTCAAAGCGATCGCTACATCGGTATTCAATCCCCCACCCGCTGGATCGCTGACATTCAACCTGAAGACGTATTAAAGCAAGTATGGCGTGGTTAATAATTAGGGGCTAGGGGGAGCAGAGGAGACTTCGGCGTGAGCGCTCAGTCGAACGCTGGGGAGCAGAGGAGCAGAGGAGCAGAGTAAAGCTCAAAAATCTTCGTGTCTCCGTGTCTCCCCCATCTCTCCTCTCAATTAGGGAACTCCAAAAAATAACAGGACAGGCAACATGAGCTGTCAATGGCAGGCTTGGGTATTTTTTTATTTGGAGAGTCCTTAGCGACTGTTATCCATTGGCGATGGCACCTCAGAGAGGGGTAACAAAGACTCCTCAGCAATTTCTCCTAACCCCACGGATTCCAATAGACTTTTCCAATCCTCTCGCAAGGTAGTATCATTTGGATTGGCTACAATCAACTGAGCCAGACTTGTCAGCGCGTCGTTCCATATCCCGGCTTCGGCAAATATCTCTGGACGAGCCGATGGTGGCGTTGTTTCTAACTGATTGGCAAGGCTATCGCTCGGTTCGACTCGTTTAATTGAACCCCATACTGTAGGTTTAGCCCCTGGACTGGAGTCTGAGGTAGGATCGTCAGGATCGCAAATCAGCGAGAAATACCATCGATACTTCTGGTTAACCTTTAAAGACGGTATCTCGGAGTTTTCCGGAACGTTAATAATGGCAACAGTAGGAGTACCCTTGAGCTGGAAGGTTTCGTCATAGATCGGTTTTAAGTTTTCATCAACAAGCAAGAACTCGGCTTGGGGGGCTGAGGTTTCGGGAATGTGGACGAAGAAGGTTGGGTTAGCTTCTACTGTTGATTCGGATTGAATAGAAATATCGGATTCCTCAAACTCCGGTAACAATACCTTCATCGGCTGAGAATTTGAGTTACCAGTACAACCACCACGGGATATGGCTCCAGTTCGACGAGTGGAAAATCCAACTCCTCGGACTTTGAAGCGCAAGCGCGATCGCCTTTGTGCTATAAGGATTTCTTGAGGTATTGGTGAGTTTTGGTTGAGTGAAGTTGGTTTAAGAGTTGCCACTGCTGGCAAACTGATACTGACGGCGAGTCCCGCAGACAACGCCGAATAAAATAGATTGAATTTAGCAAACGAGGGTTTCATAAGAGTATTTCTCATTGTTTTGATAGCAGATATCAATGAATCAGCTCAAAAAAAGTATCATCTAACTCGTAACCCATCATCTGAGCCATTGACTTGAGGCGCGATTGACTTGGTAAACCGAACTGTTGCAACCAGTCTGCCAGGATAAAGACTTTTTGCATCACAAAGATTTCCAACGCCTCTGGGTTGTACTGAATGCCTTCGGTACGGTTAAACTGGTGCGGCACAAGCATGGCAGTATACCGTGCAAATTCTCCAGATTTCCAATCTAAGAGAAAGGGCAACCACGGATAGCGGCTATCTAAGCGAATAAACCATAGCCGTATTTCTGGTATTTCTGACAGTTCTCGGGGGTCATCTGGTTCCTGGGGATAGTCAATTTCAAAACGCAACTGCTGTTCGTGGGACGTAACCAAACCCTCACAGAGCAGCTTTTCAATCACCGTCTGGACGGGTGATAGGTCTAAAGTGTTAATGCAGTCGAAATTTAGAGCGATCGCCAGAGTCATTAGGAAGTATGTATTCTATGAATTATGAATTATAAGGGGGGATGGGTGAGGGGTAAACAGTTTCAGCCTTTGGCTTACCAGAAATTAGCGACACTGCCTGCCCCAATAGAGAAAGCTTGCCCACAAGGACACCTTGTCTTTTTTGAGCCAGGACTGACACACTCAAACACATAAAATAGCTGTAATCCTCTGTTTCCCGTTTCCCGTTCCCTGTTACCCATAGCCTAAAATGTTGATTTTTCGTTTCACTGCCTAAGTTCTATGAGCTATACTTCCCTTCGTAGGTAAAGGTTCAACTCAATAGGTTTGCGTTGCAGTGTTTGATACCCATGAAATTCAACAAGACAATATTCTATTCAGAAAAAATAATCACTTTGCTATCGATAGTATTAACTTTGCTGAGTTTAACCTATTTAACTCAAGGCTTTTATTCCCTAACGATAGCGGAGAATGGTGCCAATGATTTATTAGCTAGGTGGCAAGAGCAACAGTATATATATCGAGGAATCTATCCTTATGCTGCTAGAGCAGGTTCTCCTGACATCGTTCCAGCAATTGGAGCAATAAAGTCAGGAGGTTATCCACCTTGGGCATTTTTTTCAGGATTTTTCTTCCTCCCTCCCCTTAACTGGCAATTAACCCGCTTCTACCATGGAATTCTCAATTTAATTTCATTAGCAATTTTAGCCTTTTTTGCCTACCGAATCGGCTGTCCCTATGGTAAGTCAAAAGCGTTCTTTGCTTTGTCCGCAAGCCTAGCCCTAACTGGACACAAATTGACCCTTGAGCTAGGTCAATATGGCATTATTCTTAATGCGCTTCTAATTGGGACATTTTGGCTGCTTAAAAAGTATAAGAATAGTTGGGCTGGCTTATTATTGGGAATTGCTATGATGAAGCCCAATATCTCAGGTCTTTATTTTTTTGTTTTAATAATCCGAAGACGAACTAAAGCCATCCTAACTTGCTCTCTTTATCTTACTCTAACCAGCCTAGCCATTGGGTTAGTTACTCAGTTTAATCCAATTAAGATGCTAATACGCATCCTAAAGGATTCAAAATACTTTGCAGACAAAGGATATTCAGGAATAAATATTATCACTAATTTAGGCTTCGATCCTAAAATGGCAACTTTACTCTTGGGCTTCGGAGGAGTACTAGGAATTACAATAATTTTCTACATTTGGCGTAATCATTCTCTACTCACTCTATTCGCGACAGCTTCTGTAGTCGGAAGGATTTTCGTTTATCACAGATCTTACGATAATATTATGTTGATTTTTTTGTTGTTGTGTTTGATAAGAATGACCTTTAGGCATTCTCATCAATTAAACATCTTAGTGCTAACATTAACGATAACAACATTTTGTTTTACAAGACTAATATGGTGGATATTTAGTTTTCATGACAATGTTACCCAGCGGGTAGAGTTTTTCATTTTGTTTATGGCGACAGCATCCTTGGCATACCTTCTTGTGCAGGAAAAAATTCAAATCGGTAATCCACCCTCACCCGCAGCATCGTGCAATGTTAAGGAAAACTTACGACAAGATTAAGCCAAGAGTAGACATACTCAAACATTCTAAGGTAAACTGGTAATGAGTTTGCCTTACTTTCTACCAGATATTGCAGCTTAAGTAGTGGTTAGCTGTTCCTGAAAAACCTTGTAGGCATCCTCATCACAACTGAAGTCTTAGGTTCACGATGCCCGAATAGAGGGAGATTGAGTCTGCCTGTACAATGGGACACAGGGGTATATGGATAAGCTAACTGATAACTATAAAATGTCAACTATACAAAAGCAAACGACGGTTGCTAAACCCATTCGATCATTGGAAGATGCTCTCAATCAGTGCCAGGTATTGGGAATGCGCCTGTCTCGCCAACGTCGCTTAATTTTAGAACTGCTTTGGCAAGTCAAGGAACACCTCTCAGCTCGAGAAATTTACGATCGCTTAAATCAGCAAGGCAAGGAAATTGGTCATACCTCTGTCTATCAGAACTTAGAAGCCCTATCGAGTCAAGGTATTATCGAATGCCTTGAGCGTTCTGATGGGCGTTTGTACGGCAATGTCAGCGATGCTCACAGCCACGTTAACTGCTTGGATACCCATCAAATTATCGATGTCTATATAGAACTACCAGAAGAATTGCTGAATCAAATTGAGCAGCAAACTGGTGTACGAATTACTGAGTATCGGATTGACTTCTACGGCTACCAGGGAAATGGGGCTGAGATTCAGAATCGGGCATAGAACTAAAAAGAGAAAATCCCCAGCGTAACGCCAGGGATTCAATCAGGGTGCATCTACCATTTCTCCATTCGTTGAGGTTCTACCCCATCAGGATTAATTGTGGTGAAACTGCAGACGAACGTCAGAAAATTGCAGTTTCTTGCCTCCCTACTTCCAATTTCCTATTACTGAATAGCAGGTGCCTGTTCGATATTGCCCAAGTTAAACAGGAAGGGAACACTACCGTTAGACTCACCACCCATAACTAGAACCTTCGGCATCTGAGCTCCCCCCTGTTTCCAAGCTTCGATTGCTTCTTTTTGGAGAACAAGCTGGCCCCCTTGTGCTTTCAGGGTTTCCGCTAGGAGTCGTTGTGCTTCGGCTCTACCCTTGGCACGGTTGATGTCTGCCTGCGCTTCTTGCTCTGCTTCCCGTGCGACATAAACCGCTCGTTGCGCCCGTTGTTCAGCGATTTGCTTTTCTTCAACCGCCCTAGAGAACTCTGGAGAGAAGTTTAGGTCAACCACGCTAGTATCTAGCACGATAATTCCGTACTTGTCTAAGCGTTCACTTAAGGCTGTATCAAAGTCTTGCTTTAATTCCGTCCGTTTGGTAATCGCCTCTTCAACGGTTCTCCTAGCCGCAGCCACTTTAAAAGACTCTTGCGTCTGGGGTGCAATAATTTTCGATACGATATTTTGTAGGGTTCCTTGTGTCCTTCTAATCTGAACCACTTGGGTGGGATCGAGGCGGAAGTTGATGGCGAAGCTTGCTGACAAATCTTGAAGATCTCTTGTGGAACTCTGGGCTGGAACTTCAAACTTCTGCACCGTCACATCATACACGTCTACTGCTGAAACCAGTGGGGGTTTAAAGTGAACGCCCTCCAGTAAGGCTCCATCTCTAGCTTTACCTAAGATGCTCAACACTCCTGCCTGTCCAGGATTAATAATCACAAAGGAGCTAAAGCTGAGGAGAATAACGGCTGCCGCGATAATCCCCCCCAGCAAAGCTGTCCAATTCTGCGAATTTTGATACTTCAAGTTTTATTCTCCTTGTCAAACACACTGGGGACTCTTTCCAGCCTACCAATGTTCGGCGCAGACTTGCCCGATGTATCGATATCATCCTCGCTGTAGATGTGGCATAGGCAAGATGCCTGTGCTACGAAGATTTTTTCCACTTTGAACCTGAACTACACTGGCACTGCCGTCTTAACCAGTGCCACGAAGTTCGACAAAATTTGTAAACCAGTGGTAGAAGATTTTTCAGGGTGGAATTGAACTGCCATCATGTTATCGTGAGCGATCGCTGCCGTTACAGTTTGAGAACCGTGAGTTACCGTTGCCGCCCGAATCGTGGGGTCAATTGGGTCAACGTAGTAAGAATGGACGAAATAAACTTGCGCTTTGTCGGGTAGATTCTGCCATAGAGGGCAATCCGGTTGAGTCAACTCAATCTGATTCCAACCCATGTGGGGAATTCTGAGATCCGGTTCCGAACGAAAGCGACGCACTCGACCCGGTATAATACCCAATCCTGGTTCCGTTCCTTCTTCTGAACCCTCAAACAGAATTTGTAAGCCCAAGCAAATGCCTAAAAACGGTTTGCCACTAGCGATCGCTTTTTTAATCGGTTCCTCTAGTTTCCGCGATCGCAAATGCTGCACGGCTGGATCAAAAGAACCCACTCCCGGTAGAACCACAGCATCCGCCCGCTCAATATCTGCCGGTGCATTGGTCACTTGAGGTGTTGCCCCGGCTTTTTCCAAACCCTTGCAGGCAGAGTGCAGGTTTCCCATATCGTAGTCTAAAACAGCGATTACTGGCATTCACCTGCTCTCCCTTTATAATTCAAACTCCATTGTAAGTGGTTGCGGTTTATCTACCATGCCCAGCAAAATTCTGTTGACCTCGTTTCAAACCTGGTTGCCCCACCAAGTCTCTAACTCCTCTGACGACCTCATCGAGAAAATTTTAGACGACACCGACTCCTTCGAGGCTCTCTCGGTTTCCTTAATCGCCCTGAGACAGCTACCCGTTGACGTTCCTCAAGCCAGTCGTTTGGCGATCGCTAAAATTGCAGAACTGCAACCTGATGCCGTTATCTGTTGCGGGATGGCGGAGAAACGAACTCAATTAACCGTAGAATCGGGGGCGTCGTCTCGATACGTCTTCTTTCCCATCTCTTTAGCGATTTACTGCCTGTCTCTTTGGGAAATCGTAAGCTTCAATGCCCTCCAATACGGGTTGCCCGCTCTATTTTACACCAACGAGCGCTCAGATTCAAATTACCTCAAAACCCCCGTAAATTTAGAAGAGTTGCTAGTTGATTTAATTCAGACAGAAATCAGCCACAATGCCGGTCAATTTGTCTGTGAAGGGCTCTACTACGAAGTTTTAAACTATCTGCGGGAACACCACCCCCACATTCCCTGTATTTTTCTTCACGTTCCGGTGCTGACTCCTGATAATTCATTGAATATCGTTGCAGATTTCCGGGCAATTATTTGCAGATTGGCATCTCTAGAGAAATTCTACAACCCACATTCTTTTGTTCAAGTGGCACAGTAGGGAGTGGGGAGTAGGGAGATGGGGAGAGATTTTTGAACTGCCCCCTGCTCCTG
>NZ_JADEWY010000179.1 GCF_015207375.1 Coleofasciculus sp. LEGE 07092
CTCTGAGAGATAGGAAAACGGCACTGTCACGCCAATCCAACCAACTTTTCGCTCAGATCCCATAGACGCTTGGCTTTTTCATCATCCAAGGCTTCATTAGAAACCTCTTGAACGAAAGACTGGCGACCTTTTTTCTGTCGGTTTCCCCAGCTCCAGTAAACTCCAGATTTGTTGTATTCTGGCTCGGCAACTACATCTGCAACCCGTTCGCCTGCTAATTCTTCAGACACGAAGCCGCCTGTGATGTATTTCTGGAACAAGGGAAAGATTTTCTGAAACAGGGAATAGTGGTTTCGGAATAGCCCTGTTTCTGCAACACATCCTGGATAAAGGGAACTGAAGGTAATCCCAGTCCAGTCGTGAAAGCGCCGATGCAACTCCCGCATAGTCAATACATTACAGAGCTTGCTATCCTTGTAAGCCTTGCCAGATTTAAAGGTTTTGCCGTTAATCATTGAGATAGGCGCTTTGAATCCCTCTTCAAAGCCCTTGAGTTCTCCTAAGTCTGGAGGTGCTGGAATTGGGATTTTCCCTCCCAACTCCTTCGGATTGGCTGTTACAGTTCCCAATATAATCAGCCTCGGCGCTGAAGTGGATGATTTCTTGAGATCCTCCACCATCAGGTTACACAGGAGGAAATGACCAAGGTGATTTGTGGCAACGCTCAATTCATATCCGTCGGCACTTCGCAACGGCTCTTTTAATAAAGGCATATATACTGCGGCGTTACACACCAAAGCGTCCAGGGTTCTGCCACTTGCCCTAAAGTTCTTCACAAACTGTCGAACGCTTTCTAAGGAGGCTAAGTCGAGATGCATGATGGTGTAGCTCTCCTGCGGCATTCCCACCGCTTGTGCAGCTTCTTCTGCCTTCTCGATATTCCGACATGCCATTACTACATGCCATCCCTTTTTGGAAAGAGCCTTCGCAGCTTGCAAGCCGACTCCTGAAGAAGCACCCGTGATTGCAACTGTTGACTTCTGATGAGATTCCATTCTGTTCAGACTCCGTTGACTGTCCTTGACTGTCTCTAGGATCTAGGATTTTACACTACTAAGGCACCAAATTTTAGGTTTCGAGATATCTAAATAGATTAACTTTAGACTATGGTTACTGAGGTTTTGGTGCAAAATTTGAGTGAACCGATATAACTTTTTGAACCTTTTCACGGTATTAAGTTCACGCTGCAAATCAGTATTGTGAGGGGTTCGGTAACATTACTGAGAATAAATTGTTTTGTTTCTTGGATTCCGGGATAGTACTGAAGAACTAACTAATCATCTAACCTATTCTAAAAATTAACACTATTTTTTATAGAAAATTTAGTGTAATCATTATTAGTTATTGTTTTTCATGAAAGGTCAAAAAAATCAGTTCAGCCATCTCACCGCGATAGAAAGGGTTTACTTATCGTTCCCCGCCCAGTTTTTATTGAGTAAAAATTTACTTAAAGGTAAAATTCTAGATTTTGGTTGTGGCTTAGGCAATGATGTAAAATTGTTACGGCAAAAAGGTTTAGATATTACAGGCTATGATCCTTATTATTTGCCGCAAGACCCTAAAGAGAAATTTAATACAATAATCTGTTTTTATGTTTTAAATGTTCTTTTTTCTGAAGAACAAGCTAATGTTTTAATGAAGATTTCGCACCTATTGAAGCCGGGAGGAAAAGCCTATTATGCCGTTAGGCGGGATATAAAAAAAGAAGGATTTCGAGAACATTATATTCACAAAAAGCCTACCTATCAGTGTATTGTGAAACTTCCTTTTCAGTCCCTTCATCTAGATGAATCTTGCGAGATATATGAATATAATCATTATAATTTTCAAAGAAATTCCTCTAATAATTGCATATTTTGCAATCCTCATAAAAATTTAAGTTTATTAACAGAGTCAGCAACAGCTTATGCTATGTTTGATGGTTATCCTTTGAGTAAAGGTCATGTACTTATCGTGCCAAAACGTCATGTAGCTAATTATTTTGAATTACCATTTAAAGAACAATCAGCTTGCTGGTTTATGGCAAATAAAGTACAAGAGATGTTAAGCCAAGAATTCTATCCAGACGGCTTTAATGTGGGAATGAATATCAATAAAGATGCCGGACAAAAGATGATGCACGCTAATATTCATATTATTCCTCGCTACCAGGGGGATACTGTCGGTGCTAAAGGCGGAATGAGACAAGTGATTCCTAAAGTAAATATGAGAAATCAAGACTAAAGACTATCAAGGGGAATACAGGGAGAAGGCGGTGAGCAGGTGCGCTGCCTTGATGGAAGTTGGTTGAAAAACGAGAAATCTGCTCAAAGCATTATACCTATTGACAGAGGTTAGGGTTTGATTTTTTAACTATCTTAAATAATAGAGCAGGGTGAGTTACTCCGTGCTCAATAGATATCGTAAAAAGACTTAATTACAACGTATGCAGTATCAAACAACCGTAGGGTGGTCGCTTATTACTTCAGGAATTGTGACGCTCTTACTCAAGATAATCCCAGGTAACTCCCTTTGGTGGGGAATCGGATTTCTAGTTATTGGAATTGTTATATTTTCCCTGCGGAAAAGTGATCGTGTTCCCACACCCTAAGACGATAAGACGAGGAATGATGCGATCGGCTTGGCAGCAGTACTTGCGCGATCGCATCAATAGCGATATATAATAAAGCCAAAACCAGCCTACACGGGCGATCGCCCTAGAGCGAAGAAACCCATCTTGAGATACAGCAAAGTGAAATGCTTTTTCATTCGATGGATTGAGACACAGTGAGCCTTTGGATTTCAGCATATATCAGACACATATCTACTGGCTTGATCGACCTCACACTGAACTACAAAGCCTGCTATGCAAAAACCACAAATGGAGTCTCCATCATCGTAAATACCGTTACCCAGGTCAAATTGCATTCCACAATAGTCGGTGATATTGCCAATGTTTTTGCCGCTCATCCAGACTGGACGATTGAGATTTTATCTCCAGACCAAAACCAAACCAAAGTAATCAGTAATATCCTGCATTGTCTCAATGCGGGTTGTCAGATGGGTTGGCTGATCGATCCGGCAGAGAAATCTGTGTTTGCCTATCCTGCTCATCAACAACCTATGTTTTTGGAAGAGTCAGAACAATTACTCTCAACTCCAGAATTTATTGCAGATTTAAAGTTAAGTGTTGGTGAATTATTTAGCTGGCTCAAACCTGGTAATGTTTGAAATAGCAAGTGTCGGGCGTCTGAAAAAACATTCATTGGAATTGCGCCTCTTAGCGATTGAATCTTCCTTGTGATAGGTGTAGGAAAGCCCCAGAACAGTCTAAAATAGTACTAAACGGGCAAGGTCTAGTTCAGGCAATGCTTACTTAACCCCAAAAAGTAGATGTAGTCGAGTGTGTCATAGTGGCATGACGCAGAAGTTTTAGGCTCTCAAGATTCTCTGATGATGACCCGGCGATTAATAAGCAGATTTCTGATTACACTTTGCACTATTTTAATAGTAAGATTTCTATTACCTCCTGCAATTCCTGCCCAAGTTCAGCAAACGCCAGTTTTGGGACAAGATGCAACCGAACAAAGTGAAAATTCTGCGGGTCAACAAGCTACGTCAGAGGGTTCGCCGTTAGTGGTTGGGGTTTACGATACTCCACCCTTTGCGCTCAAAAACGGTAATGACTGGGATGGAATTGGAGTGCATCTTTGGCGAGAAATAGCACGGGATCTAAATCTCGATTACCAATGGCAAGAAGTTGAGCAGGATAAAGTAATTGATCAGGTGCAGGATGGTACAGTGGATATGGCGATTACAGCGATCGCTACCGCATCTGATGAACAGCGCGTTGACTTTACTCACAGCTACTACACAACATCCCTTGGCGTTGCCCAACGCCCGCAACGCAGCCTGCTACAGATTGTCACAGCTATACTGTCCCCGCGATTTTTACAAATTACCCTATGGCTCTCAGTAATTTTTATCATTATTGGCGTACTGGCATGGGCGTTTGAACATAACACTAACGATCAGTTTGAGAAAAATCCTGTACGCGGTATTTGGACAGGGTTTTGGTGGGCTGGCGTCACCATGAGTACGATTGGCTACGGTGATAAAACACCTAAGAGCATTCCGGGACGGATTCTAGCGCTGCTTTGGATGTTGGTGGCAATGGGCATTACAGCGACGCTTACCGCATCGATTACATCAGTCTTAACAGTGGATTCACCAATCCAAGCTGTCCAGTCTCCTCAGAATTGGTGGCAGAGGAACGTTGGCAGCGTACCCGAAACTGAGAGTTCAGAATATCTGCAAAACGAGCGCATTCAATTTCAGTCGTTTTCGGCACCGCTTGATGGATTGCGGGCAGTGCAAGATGGCGATGTTGATATCTTTGTCTACAGTGCTGCTCCACTGCGTTACTTGAATCGCAACTCGTTGAAAGGAACTTTAAACATCCAAGCAACAGATCTCCAGGCACGTCGATATGCATTCGCGCTTCCAGAAGAGCATGAACTTTATGATGCTCTCAACCAAAAGATGCTGCAAGAAATGGATAAGTCAGACTGGCGAAATCTGGTTAAACGGTACATACCTAAACCGAAGTAGAAGCAATAAGCAATAACCAGAAACGGGTGTTTATTCCTCTTAAGATTGAAGTTTGAATTGTGCAATAATAATGCCGATAACGGCTAAAATCGCAGTTAGATAAAAAGCATAAGTATAGCTGCCAAACAAATCCCTGATTTGTCCAGTGGCTAGTGTTCCTAACAACGCTCCCGCCCCATAAGCAGTGAAAACAATCCCATAGTTCTTGGCATAGTCCTCCGGATCGAACAGATTTAGGGTTGCTGTCGGTGCGATCGCTAACCATCCCCCTAAGCAAAGCCAGAACAGAGAAAAGGCAACTAGATAAGTCAAAGCTTGCCCTTCTCCAGCGTTGAGCATCAAAATCGAAGCAATCAGAATCAACACATAAGAGATAGTTGCCGCTCCCTTCGGCTGAAGGCGATCAGTCAGCCAACCAAATAAAGGACGCCCGATTCCATTAAAGACGGCAAATATAGAAACCGTAATCGCGGCGGTGGTAGCATCTAGTTTAATAATTTCCTGTGCCACTGGGCTAGAAATACCGATCGCAGAAAGTCCGACAAAGCTGCCGATGGTGTAGCAAAGCCAGAGAGCATAGAAGGAAGGCGATTGCCATAGTTGTCGCCGCTGACTTTCGCTTATTTCATCGATCGCTCTGGGAGTCCATCCTTGTGGTTTCCATCCCTTAGGGGGTAATTTTAGGGTGATTGAGATGACTAGAATAATTGCCGTCAAGCTAATCCCAAGAATCGTAAAAGTAGGAAGAACTCCATAAGCAGCAATTAAGCTTTTTGCTAACGGTGCAGTCACTAAGGGAGAAAGTCCAAACCCGATGGCAGTCGAGCCTACTGCCAATCCTTTGCGATCGGGAAACCATTTGGCTGAAACTGCCAGGGGAATACCATAGGCAATGCCAACTCCCGCACCCGCAATTACACCATAGGTAATGGTTAATAGGATAATATTTGTGGTTAGGCTGGAGAGGATATAGCCAATTCCCGTCACCACACCACCAATCGCTGTAATTTTGCCCACGCCAATTCTATCAATGTAAAATCCTGTAACTGGCATCAACAGGGCATAGAGGACTAACAAGAAGGTGAACGGTAATAAACTTTGGGTGGCGCTGATGCCAAATAAGTCCTCTAGAGGTTTGCGAAAGATACTCCAAGAATAGACAGTTCCCAGACATAGTAGGACAAGCGAGCCTAACGGAATTAAAAACCATCTGCCTTTTTCTGCTGGCAAGCCAAAAAGACGCACAGATTGCCAGTTGTTCATAACATCTCCTGCACAAAGCCGATCTCTGCCTTCGCCTTCGATCAGGGTATCAGTGCTGAGGTGGGAATTCTAGTATGGAGTGCTACGAATTACAGGAGGGTTTCATGCACAGGCGATCGGGCGAAGCGTTTGCCTACTCCGTTGGAGAAGCCGCAGCATCGCATGGTGCGCCCTAGCCTAGCGCGAAGCTCTCTTCAAGTCTACGCGCTAGGCAAAAGCCAATCAATTTACATCGCTCCTTCAGATTTAATTAGATGCGATGAATGCAAACAATGTACATTAATCTTTCAAGCTAGTATAGCGTTTCTCAATCTACTGAGGTACATTTTCTCCGGGAGCATGTCACCTTTGTTTCCCCTCATCCCCCAACCCCTTCTCCCATTGGGAGAAGGGGAGCAAGAGCTTCATTGTCCCTCTCACGGGGAGAGGGATTTAGGGTGAGGGCTGTACTTCATCAGTATGAGAACCGCTATATCTATTCTCTAGTTACTAAAAACATCTTTGATGCTATCAACAGTGCGTTCAACAGCATTCTTTGTGTTGTCTACTGCTTTCTCAGTCCGAGCCGCATCTTCCTCTGCTCTTTGCTCAATTCGAGCCTTATCTCTCTTGGCTTTGCCCTCAACGAAACTACCATCGTCATCCGTTGCTTGATCAACGCGATCGGCATTTTTATTTGCAGTTTGCTTAACCTTATCTTTCGTATCTTCGATGAAATTTTTGGCTCGTCCAGCATCAACACTTGCTTTCCCTTTAACCTGATCGCTCGTGCCTGCTGATGCGATTAAGTTTGCAGTAGGAGCAGCTATTGCTGCGGTGTTCGAGAAAAACGCACCTTGCCAAACGAAAGCGATCGCTGACAGACAAAACAGAGTCGTAGCTATCCAGCGTCCTACAATAGAAAGCCGTTTCGTAATATAATTCAGTTTCACAGAATACAATCTCCTGGAGATTTAGCGCTTCGACTACGCTCAACGATAAAACTGAGCGTAGTCGAAGTTTTACCCTTCTATTTCTACTGGATCTGGCTCATTGATCAAATCGTTCCCCAGATAGAGCTTCTTCGGTCATAAGTTGTTGAACGAATTCACTACTTTGATAGATTGAATGGGGCGGTTCCCGTATTCGTCATACTTGCCCTCCCACACCAATTCCATTTTCATCCGCTAAAAGAGGGTGTAGTTTGTGGGTTGCGTAGAGGAAGACTAGCTCATGGGGAGTATTTCTGCTATGGCGATCGCATTATTGTAGGTTGGGTTTCCTTGGTCAACCCAACTTACGGCGATGAGCGATCATACTGAACTCAAGGCATTACATCATCGAGCTTTAGCTGTAAGGCTGGAAGCAGAGGAGATACGATGGTTTTACTTAACCGAAATTGTCGTGGCTCGTAGCTATCTCCAACTAGCTGATAAACAGTAAATGTTGGCTGTTTTGGCTTACCAATGAATTGAATACCACCTAACCCCCTAAAATCAGCAATCCAGTATTCGGGAATGCCCAGAAAAGCATACTCCTCCACTTTACGGGCATAGTCATCTTGCCAGTTTGTACTAGCAACTTCAACAACTAGTTTTACGGTGCTGCCATTACAGATAATTGGCTCTTGTTGCCAGAGTGGTTCGTGACGTAGTTCTTCTTTGTCTAAAACAATTACATCAGGTCGCAAAGCTGTTGCTTCAGCGGCTGGAGGCTTAATCAGACAATTTTTAGGGATTAACCAGTTTAAATTCAATCGCAGAATTTCAGCGTATATTCTACCCGCTAGGCTTCCGGCAACGGCTTCATGAGGCCCTGTCGGTTCCATGTCTCTTAATTCTCCATCAATGAGTTCGTAGCGCGGGTTGTCACCGTATTGCTCAATGAATGCTTCAAAGGTCAGTAGCTTAGGCGACGTGTAAATCATTGCAAAAAACCAATGCGGTGATAAACTGATTCTATCGTCTGGCTGTAGGGTTTGGTGGGAGCGATCGCCTCGGAAATCAATAGCTGTGTTAGTGGTAATGACCCAGGCAACTAGCCTGCAAGCAGACATGGTAGCCCAATCAAGACCAGTATGACACCTAGACAAAACAGGATGACAGCCATGACACTCTCATCCTCAATCAACCGAAACCAACCCAAAGAGCGAATGACTTGGTAAAAGCTTTCAGGAGTTTTCCAAGCGGCTGCCAAAAAGATCGGTCCACACAACAGAAAAATCAGGCATCGACCATTAAGTTTGAAATACCGTTCCCCCAGAATTGCCAGGATTACAGTTCCAAACAGCAGTCCAAAGTAAACTAGCAGAAATTGCTTGGTGTTAGGAGGGCGGGACATTGTTCAGATTACAGTTCCTGTGGGTAAACTTGCTCTGTTGCAATACTGTCCCAGATTGCTTGTACGAGACGAATTCTATCTTCAATGCTGAGGGCTGCAATTTCATGCAACGTAGCTGTGATGTCCATGCTGAGCAACCTAAATGGAAGAGTCGGTTGGGTTTCTTCGGTTCACCCAACCTTACACTTATTCTTCTTTATCCAGTTCCTTAAGTTCTTCTCTATACTTCTCCACTGCTGACTGTAGAAGCATCTGAGCCATAGGAATACCTATTCTCTCCGATATGATCTTGAGCTTTCTGTGGAGGTCATTAGGTATAGTTACTTTGAGTTGCTTATTCTTCTCGCGATCAATAGGCATCTGAACTAGGACTTAGATACCCCATAAGAATACCCTGAGTAGGCTCTATCCTGCTCAGAGTCTTTCTTTCAGTACTTAATAATGGTTACTTAGTCCATCCAACGTATTCAAAAATCAGCACTCAATACGCCTAAGTACTGCTCTAATGTTGGCTCCTGCTTGCATGGATCGGAGTAGTAACCTTTGAGTACCTTGGCTTTATCGGCTTTCTCTTGGCAAATAGTGGCGATTATGGCTAGGACTGTTTTAAGTCCCAGCTCATCTATCAGCAGTTCCAAGTCATCTTTATTAGTGATAGGTCTAGTCATAAGCTCCCTTTTGTTTCTGAAACCGTTGAAATGCAGACTTTCCCAGGGCTTGAGGTTCGATCTGTTAGCGATCGCGCAATGGTTGAGCAGTTGCAAAATAGGTATTAGAAAGAATTTCCAATTTCATAAGAACCAGGAGGGCATTGAACAATATTATTAGACACTTGAGGTGTTACAGGTGGTATTTTTGTTGGTTTTTCAGTTTTACAAAATTTTTCTAAAAAATGTAAAAAATGTATTTTATTTCTATAATTATCCTCTGATTTTACTGCGTAAATTATCGCTGTATAACTTTTTAAATCGTCTTTTTTGGCAATAGCTTTCATGATATATTTTGTGCCATCTGCAATTTCAATTTTATATAAATAGCTTTCATTTTCAGGATTATAATATTTTATATCGTCTAAATCAAAAGAAAATCTTGAATATTTTATGTAAAATTGTTTTTGTTTATCATTGATTGATTTCAGTGTTATCTCATTCCCAGATTCTTGATTGTCGATAGAGTTCCAATTAAAAATAACCATAAAAATTACTAATAGTATCAAAAAGCCAATAAACCCTACGGGAATTGATATTATTATAAATACAAGCCAAATTATCCTTTTAAATGGGTTTCTTGTCTCAGATATTAGTTTAATATTATGAAATTTATTTTTTGACTTTGTAATTACACTTGGAGATTTTTGTTTTTGCTGAAAAGATGGCGTATTCTTTGATTGAATCAGTATTATATTAAAACCTTCCTTATCTAAAATAATTTCTGGCTTCATTTTGGGCTTAATTTCTTGAACTTTTTCTTTAGCATATTCATGCAATTCACGAACATAAATTATGCCATCTTTATCATAGTCTGCTTCTCCTGTTTCAATTCCTTCAACTAAGTACTTAGTGTATAGGGAAAGGCTTTCTCCTTCCTGCTCAAAAGATGTTTGTGTTGCCGTGGAAGAAGTAAGAACAACTCTCCCCTCCGCACCTAACTGTTTCTTAATATTCACGCCCACACTTTTTGTCCGCCATCCTTCAGCAAAAGCCCCACTATAGCAACAGTCGAGAATTATTACCTGTCGTCTTGCATAACTATTATTCATAACTAGATGTACAAAATTTGCAGGTACCGCAGTTGCTTCAAAGTCATCTTTGGCTGTGATGTGAGTTGTCAAGTAAAGGTTGCTATCATCATCTGTGATTCCATGACCAGAAAAAAATAGCAGCACCAAATCCTCTTTTTTGCAACTTGCAAATAGCATTTTTATCGCTCTTTGCATTGTGACTAAATCAGGGTTTATAAGTGACTTTACTTCATCAAATTGACCGAGGGCAGGGCTTTGCAAAACTCGTTGCATTGCTACCACATCATTAGGAGGCGTTAAAAGTGTAGTCAAGCCATCTCCATACTCACTAACTCCAATTAAAAGCGCTATTTTTTTAGACATTTCCCTCTCCATCCATAATGGCAAAAAGGGACTTTACAATTTTCTCGATTTCTAATATTTCTTGCTTGCTTTTTGCTTCAATTTTTATTTCTTTATCACCGGATTTTACATTAATAATTATGGGCTTGTCTCCCAAACGTTCCCCCAGAAAGCCCAGAAAAGACTTAATATTCTTCACACTTACTTCAGCAGTCAAAAATCCCACCAGAGTAGCAAATCCAGGCTTACTGCCTACTTCGGGATTCACGTCTTCGGTGCGTTCAACTTTTTCTATTTCATCTAAATTGCGTAATTGGCGCAGTAGTTTTCTCGATATTTCTTGCCGTTCCTCATCCTCTAATGTTGAATCGTCAACAGCAAACGTAAACTGAATGGTGAGTTCGTCCATCATATTAGCTTTGGAGATATAGTCATCTTCATAAATATAGATTTTACTGCTTAATCTCCGGAAATGTCCCTCAATTAAAGTCAAATTTTATTTAGAGTATTCCAAGAAAAAGATGATCCAAAACCAGGGATACTGAGAGAGTAATTAGTGTGCAATCTGCTGTATGTCTTCAGAATCGTTAATCAAACTAAGTGATAGTCTTCGGTCGTTGTACATCAAG
>NZ_JADEWY010000180.1 GCF_015207375.1 Coleofasciculus sp. LEGE 07092
CCTCTACTCCCCCGCTCCCCCGCTCCCCTGCTTCCACTGAGCGATCGCTTTTTGAGCCGCCTCATAGGATGGGGTATTGGGTGGAACTAACGCGGCTGTCTGAACGGCTTGTTGGAAATTTCCCCGCCACGCCCGTGAATTGGCAATCAGATAAATTTGGCGACTCCACTGAGCCGTTAACTGTTGAGCTTCAGCATATCCTGGTTGCCCTACTGGAACTTTACGAAGGGTAGCAATAGCACGGTTGTAGGAAGAGGCTTGATTGCGTCGTAGTTGTTGTTTGGCAGATTGGAGGAGGGCTTGATTTTGCTGCTGCTGCTTAGATTGAATAGTCCAACGGTTAATCGATTGCTGGGCTTTTGTATAAACGGACGGGTTATCTTGGGGAACTAATCGGGCAGCCGCGATCGCTCCCTGAAAATTACCCTGTTTGGCACGTCCCTCGGCTAAATCCAAAATTACCTGACTCCAGCGATTGATGTCTTGCTGCGCCTGTTCGTAAAGGGGTTCACCGGGTTTAATGGTACGGGCTTGAGCGATCGCCTGACTGAACAGCGATGCCTGATTGGGTTGGATCAAGCCCTTGGCTTTCGCTAAAGCGGTTTGGTTGGCTTGCAGGCGCTCGGGCTGGGAGGTTGGCGTTGCAGTTGCGGGTTGTTCCGGTTGGGGAGTGGGTGATGCTGCCGGAGAGGGATTGACACTCACAACCGTTGGCGGTGCAGTGGGTGAGGCATCCGGAGTAGGAGAAGATTGGCTCTTGCCAACACGGGCAGCCATTCCTTCCTCTGTGAGGAGTTTCTCTGTTTCGGTTGGCTGTGTTGCCTGTTGTTCTCTCCAGAGATAGCGGTTGCGGATTCCCACAGCCGCAATGAGCAGCGCCAAAACTAATGCTGCACCTCCAACCCAAAAGCGCCATTGCTGCCACCATTGCTTCCTATCGCCATCCTGTTTATCCTGCTCCTGTGAAGAGGAACTCACAGACATCAGGCTCAAGGGTCGATAATGTAAAGTAGAAGGACTGGCTGGTATTAACGAGGTAACAGGTTGTCTGCCTGTAGAGACGGAAGGCGTGTCTTCTACAGGTGCCGTTGCTCCATTATTAGACCCTTCGCCATACACCTCCCCTATATTCGCATTTGTTCCAGAACTAAGAGTCGAAGCGATCGCCGCCGCCGTTTTCTCGTTTGAGAGCGAGTTAAGGGCAGCGGGTAAAATGAGATGTTGCCTAGTATCCTCTGATGGGATAATTATCAAAGGGGTTTGAATCGGTCGCCAGTGGTGTTGGCTCAACTCAGGGAGGCGATCGCGCAAATATTGCTCAAGTTCTGCCAGGGTTATGCCTGTCTGATGATAACGCAGAGCCTCTAGCAGTGTGGCAGTAAACAAGCCATTCCCCAAGGCAGCAGCTTCGTGGGAAAATTGATCCAGTTGAGCTGAGAGAATCACTGCCATTCCCATTTGACGAGCTAACTCCACGGTTTCAGCACCAGCAAGGGTTCCCGTTGGTACTCCTGGAGAGCGGTTAATATCTAGTAGGAGTAAGAGATTGTCGTGGCTTTGCTGTTTGAGGGAATTCAACAGCGATCGCATGGGTATCCCCGTACCAGGAATATCATGGGGGTTAGCATCAATGGGCATGAGATAGTCAACGCCTTCCCAACAAACACCGTAGCCGCTGAAAAAGAACCAGCGCCAATTTTTAGAGAGGGAATTCATCCCATTTGTCGGGGAATTTTGGTGAGTTGTCTCCAGGCAGCGCCAGATTGTTTCCCGGTTGGGATAGGTTGACTGGCGATCCAGTGGTGGTGACGTATCGGTTAATAGCAGACAATCACTGGCTGGCAAATTGGCTTGCTCTACCAAAAACTGCTGCAATGCCCAAGCATCAGCTTGCCCGTAGTTCAGGGGCTGTAAAAACTGATAGCGGTTAATGCCGATTGAGATGCAAGCGTAGTTTGCCATGGCTCTAATTATCCAAGCCTGGAGGCTGGAACTTTGTTCATCAATAAATTGTCTTTAAAATCAGGCTCTTAAAGACAAAAATATTCTATAATTTCCTCCTATTCTCCATCATGTCAGAATAAGGGTCTGTTTAGGTTCTCAATAATGCATAAGCTAACACCCATTGAAGAATGCAAGTTGGTAATTTGCCGGATTACCGTAGAACAGGCAAGAAGCCTGTCTGGGGCATGGATTTGATGTCTTGAGCTGTTGCAATGCCAGTGTCGCTTAACCAGTGTTCTACCACGATGATAGAGTCTACAGTCCGAAAACAAATCGCACCGCTTAGTTTATTTGTACTGTTGGGATGTACGGGAGTCGGTTGGTTGACGACAACTGCCATCATCCCTCAAGTAGCCCAAGCCTACACAGCCCGAGTCGATGTTTCTATCAGAACCCAGCCCAACGAAACCTACGGAAACTTACTGCGCCGTGCTGAAGCGGTTGCCAGGGCAGCAGCGCAACGCAGTTTCGATGGGGATATTTTGGTAACGGACGTAGCTGTAACGATCATTGGGGAACACGATGGCGCAGTCGCCCCAGTTTTGTTATTAGACGTGAGTCGTCAAAATTGGAGAAATCGCCCCGAAACTCAATATTGGGCAACCTACTTCCCCAGTACCGAATTGCTGTTAGGATTTGAGCAGCCAACGGTGCAACCTCAAGGTCAGTTTGGGGAACCCAACTCTGCTCCACAGCGTCAGTTTGGGGAACCAGACCCTCCCCCACAAGCAGAACCAGCAGTTCCCCCAGAAGCACAACCGGGAGTACCACAAGTACCAGGAGTACCACCTATTCCACCACCGCCACGTCAGTTTGGGGAACCAGACTGAACGACCACTAGGGCGGTGCGTCGCCTTCCTAAAAAGAGAGAGGGCTTGCGTATAACGTTTGAGGTCGTGTGCTAGTCCCTCTATCGCGCAAGCCCTAGGCCATTCAGGTTCTGATTTGTCCCTATACCCCATTGTCTGCCTTGGGAGTGGATTGTCGCCTCAGCCAAAGTCCTTAATGTTTTAAGCCAATTTGCTGATTTACACGGTAAACTTTTTGTGGTATTGGTGTGAACTAAAGTTAAATGATTCTATCACATTTATCGTCCCGATCTGCAAAGTTTTCTTGACCAGATTACCCGCCCTGAAATTCAGGAAGCGCAACAAATCATTCCCACGGGAGCGGGTGTTTTAACCGGTTTAAGAAATAAACCCGTGCCGATGCAATTCATTCAGACTAAGGTAAGAGCTGCTCGTGCTCATGGCTTAGGTTCATCGTTTTTCTATTATGAAAGCCTCTGGGACTATGCACCAGAACCTGTTGCAGAACGGCAGTCTGTGTATAAATCGCTTTTCAACGTTCCCGCTTCCCGCTGGGCGATGAGGTGACTGTAGGGTGTTCTGGCAAAATCAACATCAGACCTAACCCCCCAGCCCCCTTCCCTACCAGGGAAGGGGGAGAATTCAAAACCTCTCTCCTGCAAGGAGAGAGGTTTTCCAGATCCCGTGAAAAGTAAGCCTTTAGACGAATTAGCAATTCATCCAAAATCTCAAATCCCTAGGCACCTCCCCTCAACTTATCCAACACACTCCGGTCTTCCAAGGTCGAAGTATCCCCAACAACCTCTTGACCTGATGCTAAATTCCGCAACAACCGCCGCATAATCTTACCTGATCGCGTCTTGGGCATCCCGTCAGTAAAGCGGATTCGACCTGGACGGGCGATCGCACCAATTTCCTTCACCACATGCGCTTTTAATTCCTTCTCCAGTTCATCACTCGCTTCATAGTCACTTTCCAACGTGACAAAAGCAAAAACATCTTCCCCCTTCAACTCATCCGGCGTACCAACCACGGCGGCTTCCGCTACGGCTGGGTGAGACACTAATGCCGACTCAATTTCCATCGTCCCCAAGCGGTGTCCGGCAACGTTAATCACATCATCCACACGACCCATTACCCAAAAATACCCATCTTCATCTTTCCTGGCACCATCCCCAGCAAAATAGAGGTACTGTCCATCCTTGGGTTGAATGTGCTCCCAATAGGTGCGGCGGAAGCGATCGGGATCGCCGTAAACCGTGCGCATCATTCCGGGCCACGGATGCTTCACGACTAAATAACCGCCCTGGTTATCCTCAACCGAATTCCCTTCCAAATCCACGATATCGGTGAGAATTCCAGGGAAGGGAAAGGTAGCAGAACCGGGTTTGGTGGGAATGGCACCGGGTAGGGGAGTAATCATGAAACCGCCCGTTTCTGTTTGCCACCAAGTATCCACAACCGGACAGCGTCCGCCACCAATCACTCGGTAATACCACATCCAAGCTTCCGGGTTAATCGGTTCGCCCACGGTTCCCAACAGTCGCAACGAGGAGAGATTCCGGGCTTTGGGATGGTGTTCACCCATCTTAATGAATGCCCGAATAGCGGTAGGGGCGGTATAGAAAATATTGACGCCATATTTTTCCACCACCTCCCACAAAGCGCCAGGATTAGAGGCGCGGGGAGCACCTTCATACATTAGGGTGGTAGCACCGTTAGACAGGGGTCCATAGACGATATAACTGTGACCCGTAATCCAGCCCACATCAGCGGTACACCAGTAAACATCCGTATCCTGGAGGTCAAACGCCCATTTGAGGGTTATGTGGGTGTAGAGGTTGTAACCGCCAGTAGTATGGACGACGCCTTTCGGTTTGCCGGTGCTGCCACTGGTGTAGAGAATGAACAGCATATCTTCGCTATCCATGGGTTCGGCGGGGCAATCGGCTGACACTCCCTGTTGCAAGTCATGCCACCAATGATCGCGTCCCGGTTCCATGTGGATGTTTTGACTCGTGCGTTTTACAACCAGGACGTTTTCGATTGTTGGCACGGCATCATTATCTAACGCTTTGTCTACTTCGTCTTTAAGGGCAACGATCGCATCTTTGCGCCAACCCCCATCGGCTGTGATCACCAGCTTAGCTTCACCGTCAATTAAGCGATCGCGCAACGCTTCGGCACTAAAGCCACCAAATACTACCGTATGGGGCGCACCAATTCTGGCACAGGCTAGCATTGCGATCGCGGCTTCGGGAATCATCGGCATATAAATCCCGACGCGATCTCCTTTTTGCACCCCCAACTGCTTTAAGACATTCGCAAACTGGCAGACTTCCCGATGCAGTTGGGCATACGTCAGCGTCCGGGAGTCTCCCGGTTCCCCTTCCCAAATCAACGCCGCCTTATTTCGACGCCAGGTTGTCAGGTGTCTGTCAAGACAGTTGTAAGAAATATTAATCTTGCCCCCCACAAACCACTTGGCAAAAGGCGGTTGCCAATCGAGTACTGTATCCCACTTCTGGAACCAGTGCAGCTCTTTTTCGGCTAATTCTGCCCAAAACTGTTCAGGATTAGCTTTCGCTTTGTCGTAGAGTTGCTGATACTCGTCCAAACTCTTGATGTGAGCGTTTTGCGAGAATTCGGCAGGGGGTTGGAATAATCGTTTTTCTTGAAGAATCGATTCAATCGTGGGCTGAGACATATCTTTTGGCTGTATCTGCTTTATTATTCAAGACCATTGTTAACGCAGATTCGCCAAAAAATAATTTGAATTTTATTAAGAAACGCAAAGGGTTTTCATAGCGGTTCGGATCTCCTACAGGTTTAACCCACTCTTTCATCGGTTTGTACAATAATGAAATTGCACGTCACTTAGCCAAAGTAACTACTGAGGCGATCGCCTTTGGCACTAGCGTAACTAATCGCTCCATGATTCCCACATGGAGCATAAAGGGGAAAAATGCCGCGATCGCAATTCCCCCTACAGGATTTTTGAGTAACTAAATCCAGGGAGCATTGTCCATCAAAGCATTTAACATTTTATGGAAGTTTTGACGCAATACTACGGCTAATAAACCGCAGAATATTGTAGTTGCTGCCATCACCAACCAAAAGTGATTGACGTGCCATACGCCGCCGAACAAGGCAAAGATGATTAGTCCAGCGCCAGCGCCTCCTGCAAATAGTAAGGTTGTTTCTTTGAAGGTGCGTGGTTTTGATTCCATAAGATTACCTGTTAATCGCTTCAGCAGTTGTTACTTTACTCTAACCCACATTCCGCACTTCAATATGTAGTATAACTGAAGTATGAGGGGCGATCGCTATCTGCTCTCGGATTCGGGCTTGATGCAAATCAATTACCTGCGGCAGCGAAAAATCAGGACTTTCCAAACACTCACGAATCTCATTCAAAGAAAAGCCGAGCTGTCGCAGCGACAGGATTTGCTGCAACCGGATGATATCCTGGTCACTATAGAGTCGATGTCCAACCTCAGTGCGATGGGAGGGTGAATGACCGGAGCTTCAACCGCCTCTCATAGGAAATAGCAGATCTATCATTGCTATTCCCTCCCCGTGGCGACATAGGCGATGAGCGATCGCATACGGATATAGATGTAGAGAGTTACTCCAATCGATGCCAGACCTTCTATAAAAAATGAGAGTATGCTTACAGGAGCCCAATAGATGAGTGATGGAATGGCTCGTGCTACGAAAGCCAGTAAAAAATAGACTAGATAAGCCCGAATTGACAAAGCTGCGCTCAAGCAAATAAATCGCTCAAGGAATTGCCGATTATCTCCCCGAAGATTGGCTCGAAAGCTTGCCATGATTCCCCATATCGTAATTCCTAGCGGAGCCAATTGAACCAGCGCAAACAGGGGTGATTGGAAGAGTAAAAAAAGGGATTGAAAATAGCTTGTTTGTCCAAAAATGCCATTTAGAACAACAATTACCCAAATAAAATTTAGCTTTTCGCGCTCTGATAGAGCCTCAATTTTTTATAAACAAATAGAGGTGATAGGTGATTTTGATCAAAAAAATAGGTCATTAATTCTAAAATCAGAACTAATGACCACAAATTTTAATATGGAATTGTCCGTTACATCTCACATCTTGCACCCGTCTCACTAACCGCCAGTGGTTTAAACCACTGGCTAATAGCCCGGAGTTTGAACTCTGGGCGGATTTTCGGGCTTATCGACAATGGTGCAAGATGTCAGTTACATCACATCTTGCGCTGAAACTCTTCCAGCAAATCCATTAAGTTAACCTGACACTGCATCGGCAGCAAATCGGTTAGGGGAACTTCCCGTTTACCGCCACCGAGTTTAATGGGGATGCTTTGGAGAATTTGCTGCACTCGATCTTCTGCCAGAGTGCCTTCAGTCAGCAAGGGGTAGAGACGTTCTGCCAAGGGGGTATGCAGGTGGGCATCTCGTAAGTAAAGATGCCACTTGGCAACATCAAGATAAATCATGTCGCCAATTTCGGCAGCGAGGGCTTCAATTGTTTCTGTGGTATTGGGATTAGCCATAGGAATTTGAGAGTTTTTTGGGATTAATGCACGCTGGTAGGGATATATCGATTCATCCTGACGGGGAATTCGTCGGATTATCTCGGGCAGGCAACGGGGAATAATCTGCGATCGCAAAAATATAGACCCCATGTGCCACTAGTATCAATCCCCAGATACCCGTAACCCAGTACGTCCAAGACCATTCGGCGGACTGCAACGTGCGAAAGAACCACGAACTAGAGTTACAAGCTGCAAAAATTGCGACATGAACAGCAAAATTCATCCGGTCATCTAGGCGTCGGTAAGCGGGGTCACGTCTATCGGGTTCGCGGGGCCAACGAGGAGGCATAAATAAGTGTTATTAGTCAGTGGTTAGCAGTTATTGGTTCTAACTGACATCTTGCACCTTTGTCGATAAGCCCGAAAATCCGCCCGGAGTTCAAACTCACATCTTGCACCATTATCAGTAAACCCGAAAACCCGCCCAGAGTTAAAACTCCGGGCTAATAGCTTAAGTCCATCGAAATGGACTACAAGTCTTATCCAGTCGTCTTTAGACGAATGCAAGCTATGAGCTAGTGGTTTAAACCACTGGCGGGTTGTTGCGACTGGTGCAAGTTATCAGTTCTAACCAACAACTAACTTAATTTTAGAACTCTAACTTGCACCTGCCGAAATTTGGTAATCACCTGACTTGCCCCCTGTCTTACTCAACAAGCGAATTGATTCAATTTGGATAGACTTTTCCAAGGCTTTTGCCATGTCGTAGAGGGTAAGGGCAGCAACAGAAACCGCTGTCAGGGCTTCCATTTCGACACCTGTTTCGGCTTTAGTTGTTACCGATGCCTGAATCTGATATCCCGGTAACTGGGGGTCGGGTACAATTTGCACGTCTATTTTGTGCAATGGCAAAGGATGACACAGAGGAATCAACTGGGCGGTTTGCTTGGCTGCCATAATTCCACCTAACCTAGCCGTTCCCAATACATCCCCTTTGGGAGCATTCCCAGTTTCAATGGCGTTGAAGGTATCGGCTTTCATCCGCACTTGTGCAGCAGCCACTGCCTGACGCTGGGTAGGAACCTTGACAGAGACATCTACCATCTGGACTTGACCCTGACTGTCTAAATGGTTCAGGGATTGGATTTCCGGAGATTGTTGCGACATTGAATTTAGATGTGGTACGATTAGTAATCGGTGAGTAAAACCGAGCTAGGGCTTGTAGCTCAGTGGACTAGAGCACGTGGCTACGGACCACGGTGTCGGGGGTTCGAATCCCTCCTAGCCCGTTTCAGAAGGCATGAGTGTAAATCTCGTGCCTTCTTTGTTTTTTGTCGATTGCCAAATTATTTGTCGCTGTTGTCAGATTAGTGTCATCTTGACAAATTATGTGTCGTCTTGCCAAATCCGTTGTTAAACGCTTACCCACTGCGTTTGAGATTAGCTCCAGTAATGCCCTTGTCTGTGCGCCTCAGATGCAGAACTCCAAAAACTCGCAACGGCTGAACCAAAGGGCGAAGCGTAGGCTCAATCTCTAATGGATAAAGACAGCTAAACTTAAACTTTATGAAGCTTTGATGAAGATTGAGTTACCAATGAATCTTCACTTAGGATTAGCTATTAGGATTAACGTGTTGGTGGTGCTAAACCCTAAGTCTTAGAGATTTAAGCGCCTGTATCCTTTGCTACCAATCTTATCGAAAAGATGCGAAAGCGAGTCACTTAATCTTTATCAGCCAACTTAGCTCAAAGATTTCTTGTTGAATAGTGTGATTAGTGAGGATACGTGCAATGAATAAGATACTAGCGGCTTCGTTGCTGGGAACAGCCATGATCTTGTCAGGAACAAAAGCGAATGCCGCGATAATTGGCGATGTTGAAGGAACGCTAAGTTTGAAGAAGACTGTTCCTAATACGGTATTTATACCTGAAGGACAAGATCAAGTTTTAGTTTCAGTGGGTGCCTCAAGTACTTTAACAACAATGTTTGAAACAGATGCGGAAGACATTGTTAATGGAATTAAGGCAATTTTCTTTAGTTTCAATGATGAAGATATATCCGATAAGAATGAATCGGTAAATATACCAGGAGCCGGTTTGCAAACAGAGATAATCACATATCAATTTTCGCAAGAATTCTTGTTAAGCCCAGGGACTTACAATATAGTCGCATCGGGTGTTTTTTTTGGTGATGGCAAAATAGTTAATCCTATTAAGTCTACATCATTTACAGTGGCAGCAGCAACAGAAGAAGCTCCAGAACCACTAACCCTCCTAGGTTCAGCAACAGCTCTAGGATTGGGAGCCTTGTTGAAGCGAGAGCATTCAAAAAGGCAGGGGAAGACAAAAGCCTAGAAACGTAAAAAGTGTAGATGGCTGAATCTTCACCTTTGAAACATTAATTAACCGTAAGGAAAGTTGTAGGTGTTAGGAAAAATTCTTCATCACCTAAAACCTACAACCTACGAACTATCCACCTACCCCCTTCACGATCGCCCGAATATCTGGATGATGGAATAGAAGACCTGTACAAAAAAGACCCTACATTATTCTATGCTCACCCGGATTAAAGACTTAGCTCAAGAACTCGCCCCCCGCTTGATTGAAATTCGCCGACACTTTCATGCTCACCCAGAACAACGATTACCAGGGAACGTCCGCTTTTTGTTCCAACCTGCCGAGGAGATAGCTCAAGGTGCCAACTGGATGGTGCAAGATGGGGCGATGAATGATGTTAGTGCAATTTTTGGAGTTCATGTTTTCCCCTCCATTCCCGGAGGTTCGATTGGTATCCGTTATGGCGCACTGACGGCAGCCGCCGATGATATAGAAATTTTTATCACGGGAGAATCGGGTCACGGCGCTCGCCCCCATGAAGCCATTGATGCCATTTGGATTGCTGCACAAGTAATTACCACTCTCCAGCAGGCAATTAGCCGCACCCAAAACCCTCTGCGTCCTATGGTCTTGACAATTGGACAAATTAGTGGTGGACGAGCGCCGAATGTAATTGCCGATCAAGTACGATTAGCGGGAACCGTGCGATCGCTCCATCCCGAAACCCATGCGAATCTTCCTCAATGGATTGAATCGATTGTAGCGAATGTTTGCCAGATGTATGGTGCTCGGTACGAACTGAACTATCGGCGGGGAGTCCCTTCGGTGCAAAATGACTTAGCCTTAACGCAGTTATTGGAAGAATCGGCAAAAGAAGCATGGGGAAGCGATCGGGTGCAACTCTTACAAGAACCTTCAATGGGAGCTGAAGACTTCTCCATGTATCTAGAACACGCTCCTGGCACCATGTTTCGTCTCGGCGTCGGATTTCCGAACAAGCCCAACCACCCACTGCACCATCCTCAATTTGAAGCCGATGAATCTGCGATCATAACGGGTGTAGTTACACTTGCCTATAGTATCTACCGATATTGGC
>NZ_JADEWY010000181.1 GCF_015207375.1 Coleofasciculus sp. LEGE 07092
GTGGTATCCAAGGTGTCTGGGGTGGGTAAACCGGATAGTATATCCTTTCAAGAACTGTCCCCCCTGGATTGACACCCACCGCACGATTGCCGGGAACGGCAGATGAATTTAAACTGCCGTTGCCACCTCCATCCCGCTGTGCGGCTTCAGCTTTGCTGTTGATGAGTTCGAGCGATCGCAGAACATACAGACCAAACTTATAATCTTCTACTGAAGGCGGTTGGTTTTGAGTTGATGATGAATCCACGGCATTCATCCACCAAGATCCAGTCAGCTTTTTCTGGTTGGTTAACAGCAGAATGATCGTTGCTGCAATCGAAACCACACCAAATATCAGTAACACTTTGTCAACGGACCAACTGAATCCTTTAGAACGAGAGTGGGTTGTTTGAGCCACACTCGTCTTTACAGTCTTCGCTTCAGTCTCCTCGCTGGCATCAGAGGGCGGTTGTTCTACCAGGTTTTGGGACGATACGACTGCCGGTGGCATCGTAATGGGCGGAATCACAATCGACTGCAAGGAAACGTAATCCGGCTTAACCGGTTCTGTCGGTAACTTGCTGCTGCCGTCCAAAATCCGGTCAATGTCGGCAAACAAATCGTCCATTAACTTATCAGCATCAGCTTCTGCCGACCAGGGTTGGATGGCAGTGGAAGTGGTCGATGGCATTTTTGCCTCTTCTTTTGTAATGACGTTCTGAGACATGGATCGCTTGCTCTGGTAGCTATAGAATCAACAAGATACAATAGATGGTATAAAGCATTTCCTCCTGTCGCTTACATTAGCAGCGAAATTACCGATTGTGAGACAAAATTTTGATCATTTTTATCAAATCCTCTAGAATTTTCCAGACTTGCGGTCATGATTCGTGCCTCAACTGATTTGCCTTGGCATTCCGCCGCAGCATCTCTGGCTTAATGCGTCGCAGTGCCGATGCCGGAAAGCGGCGATTCCACTCGTCATCTGAGAGGGTTACGAGTTCGTCCAAGGTGGGAGCTACATTCCACGGATAAGGCTGAAAGTCTGACACCTCCGTAGGTTGAGCGAAACGCTGGTTCCAAGGACAAACATCTTGACAGATATCGCAACCCGCAACCCAGCCTTCTAAGTGAGGGATTAAGGATTGCGGCAATTCTGCTGCCCGATTCTCAATCGTATGATAGGCAATACAGCGATTGGCATCCACGACAAAGGGTTCTGTGATAGCTCCCGTTGGACAAGCCTCCAGGCAACGGGTGCAACTCCCGCAATGTTGGGTATGGGGAGCATCCGGCGTCAACTCCAGATTCGTCAGCACTTCCCCCAAAAACACCCAACTGCCATACTTGCGGGTAATAACGTTACCATTCTTGGCAATCCAACCCATCCCAGCCCGTTCAGCCCAGACTTTATCCTGCACGGGTCCAGTATCTGCGTAGTAACGAGCTTGAATGCCTTCGCCTTGGGCTTGCAGCCAATGGGTCAATGCTTTCAACTTTTTCTGCATGACCTTATGGTAATCGCGACCCCAACCATAACGGGAGATTTTGGCATATTCGTCTCCTGGAGGGCGCTGGTGAGGCGTGTAATAGTTTAGGGCAACGGCAATCACCGATTTTACGTCTGGCAGACGGGTGCGGATATCAAGGCGATTGGGATTTTCCATCCAAGCCATGTCCGCCTGATACCCTTGTGCTAGCCACGCTTTTAGGTGTCTCGTCGCTGAATCATCAACATCTATATCTACAGAAGCAATTCCGCAGACGTGAAAGCCTAAAAACTGAGCTTGTTGCTTAACCTGATTGCTGCTGAGAGCTACTTGCACGCTGGCTGTGAGCTAGATCGCAAATTTACCGATTTTATAACTATAGTTTATCTCCAATTGTTCGAATACCCAGTACTCAAATCTATCTATAAGGGTAGGACGATACCTGGGTTTATGTTCAACACTGGTATCGAACGAGAGGAAAAACCCATGACAACTGTCAACTACCTAACTCAAACCCAAGGCTTAACGATAGACGGCATAACTCTGCCCCTAGTGCTGCGTTATTTTGAAACGATGAATGCGGGTAACTACGAAGCAACGGCGGCTTTATTTGCCGATAGCGGTGCTATGCATCCGCCATTTGAGCAGCCTATCGAAGGAACTGACGCGATCGCATCTTACCTCAACGCCGAGGCTACAGGTATGCAGCTCCTGCCCCGCCAGGGAGTTGCTGAAATCTTAGACAATGGTGACACAGAAGTTCAGGTCACTGGCAGAGTAGAGACTCCTTTCTTTGGCGTCAATGTTGCCTGGATATTTGTACTTAACCCCAACCAAGACATTACCTTTGCCAGAATCAAGTTACTAGCATCTCCCCAAGAACTCTTAAACTTGAGGCGGTAGGTGTAGTTCCCTTAAGCTGCTGCCACTTGTTGCCAGGAACGTGCTAGTAACTCACGCCCCAAATCGATATCTTGAGGAGCGCACTGCCAGTCTGGATGCGCTGTCATTAACAAACTGTCTAGGGTTTCTTGGTCGAATAAATGCCAAACAGGTGCGCCAGCGACTTCTGTAGCGATCGCGTAGCAATTCATACTAAGGCAGTGAATGGTGCAGCGACTGGCAATTCGCACGAGTTCAAGCTGTTCACCCGGCTGGAGCGATCGGAATTTTCGGATCATTTGCTTCCACTCTAGAAGTGATGACACAGTTAATCCTGGAATCGCTACCTTAATTCCAGGACTGCCATTAACCGCAATCCAGTAGTGACGGGATGGATCAATACCTTCTAACCAGAGGGATTCGTCATCAAGTCGGTAGCGGGGAGCTAGGATAAATGGCTGTGTCATAGGAATAATTGCAAACTTAGAGTTACTAAACGTCAACTATTAGTTGAGAGCCTATTCAACCCAAATGGATAAAAAAAGGGCGATCTTTGCAAATAGGCAAGAACGTTTGATGACTATTTAAAATCTTAGATATTATGAGAGCTAAATCAAGTTAACTTAACAAAAATTATAATTTTTATCAAAGAATGGCATTTCTAAGTTAAGTTTCGTAAACAATATTCAATAAAGATAGCTGTGGCGATTATAATGAGCCACACTTACAGTAGTACTGCCCAGATCCTCAGCTCCCCAACGTCCCAACTCAGAAAGCGGTCTAAGACGGTTTTTCAGGTTCTGGCAAATTTGCTTCCAATGTCAGGCAGTTACGACCATTAACTTGCAAACGGTATTCTACCCGATCCATAAGCTTTTGCATGATCAGCCAGCCATACCCGCTTTCCTGCTTGTCTTGTGGAGCGGGTTCGATGTAATTAGAGATGTCATAGCCTTTACCGTGATCCCAAATTTCTAGGACAATATCCCGATCCTTGAGTTCCAAGCGAAACAAAATCGGCAAATTGGGTTGATCTCGATGGGCGTGACGCACCACATTAGAGTAAGCTTCCACCAATGCTAATCGCAAACGATGGGATTGACGCTGCCAGTCTACAGAATCACCGAGCGCCACTTCCAAACTTCCCAGCAGCCAGCTTTCAACAATACTCAGGAATTTCAAGTCACTCGGTACGTTCAGCTCCGTTTTCATTAACTACAAAACCTCCAGAGAGAGTATAGTTTGGTCGTCTTCCTGAACGTTGTTAGTGCGTTCTCGAATGCGAACAAGTAAATGGTTCAAGTCAAAGGGCGCTGGCTCTTGAAGCAGGAGTTGCCAAAGACCCGATTGCTTAAGTGTGTTTAGACAGTTATCTTGAATCTCTTGGTCGCTCATTGCCTCCTTGAGGGTTGCCTCGGTAATGCCATCACTAATCAATAGTAAAATTTCACCGGAATTTAACGTTAGCATTCCAGCTTTAGCCTTCCAAATCGGTAGAATGCCTAGGGGAACACCACGAACCTCAAGGTAATTTGGCTCTATTGTCACCGATTGCTCGGGAGATTCGTGCTGTTGAACAACCTGGTAGTGAGACCACACCATCGGATAAATATGACCCGCGTTAGCGTAAACAAGCCGCCCTGAACCTGGGGTATAGCGAGCCAGCACCATTGTAATAAAGCAGTTGGTACTAACGAGGTCATCGGACATACTGCTATTGAGATTGCTCATGACTACTTCTGGCTCTGGAGAGGTTTCTTGAGCCAGTTCCCGCCGTAAAATGGAAATGGCACTCGCCATAAACAAGGCAGCAGGAACACCTTTGCCAGAAACATCGCCGACTGCCAGCCAAACATCCCCTTGGGGGTGAATGTAAACCTCAAAAAAATCTCCCCCGACTTCTCTAGCTGGGTAGCAATGAGTTTGTATGCCTACACTTTCAACATTGGGCCAGCTTTGACGGAGCAAGTTATTCTGGATTTGGCGAGCCACTTCTAGCTCATCTCGCATCTGTTGAGCTTGCAATTGGGTACGCTGATAAAGTTTGGCTTGAGAAATGGCTAAAGCCGCTTGTTCTGCGACAGCTTCAATAAGTTGAATGTCTTCAGGTGTCCAGCAGGACTGGGTGCTTTCTTGTTGATGGAGAGAAAGTACCCCTAATAGTTCTTGCTGATAGATTAGGGGAACCCCAAGATGCACAGTTTTATTGTCATTATTGTCAGCACTCGTGTCTTCAAAAAGCTGGGTTTTATAGTTTTTAAAAACATTTTGCACGAGGGACTCAGTCGTGGGTAATGGGAGTATTTCAGATTCACCTTCAGCTTGGTAAGAGAAAAACTCTGACATGAACTGATAACCATCTACTGGTCGCAGAATGCAATGGGTGGCATCGAATGTCTGACCAATTGTTTTCACAACAGTTTGCAGCATACTGCTATAGTCTAGCGACTCCCGTATTGCTGTTGTCACTGCATTAAACAGTTCTTCACGTCGTAAGGCGCGGCGAAGTTCGTTGGTTCTTGTCTTGAGGACTCGGTACGTTTCAGCAGCTTGTTGAACGACTAATTTTAGATTTTCAGGGTTCCAAGGTTTGGTAATGTATTTAAAAACTTTGCCGGAGTTTATAGCTTCTACTAAATCTTCGACATCAGTGTAACCGGTCAAAAGAATACGAATCGTCTCCGGAAAGCGATCAACGGTTTTGCTCAAGAATTCTGTGCCGTTCATCAAAGGCATCCGTTGATCGGAAATAATGATTGCCATCTCCCCTTCTTCGTCCAGAATTCTAAGGGCGCTCATCGCTCCATCGGCTTTGAAGACGCGAAAATCTCTCCGGAACGTTCTGTAGAGCAAATCTAGGTTGTCAGGCTCGTCGTCCACCACCATCAGTTTGAGTTTATCTGCCTGACTCATGTGTTAACTCCGGTTCCTTCTTAAGTTTGAGACGATAGTTTGAGAATATAATCCATTGGATTTTGAGGAGGCAGTTGCAAGTCTACCAATAAACTAAACCGGATAAAATTCTCCAAACCTTCTTCCCACTGAAGATGCCCCTAGTGTTTGGTGCTACTGTTATCGCATTAAACTTATAATATTAATACATCTAAGCTCTGTATTACGAAGGGAGAGAGCTGGGGAGCTAGGGGAATTTACTTATCTCTTTATAGGGTTAAGAGGCAAAGGAGTGCCAAGGAACTTTCCTGTTGCCTTCCTTGTGCCTCTTGCTGGCACCTACGCGCTTTAGGGCGAAGTGCTTTTCAATCGCTGTTGCTCAACTGACCAAACCTGAGCGGAGAGCGCGAACCGCAGCTTGGGTGCGGTCATCGGCGCACAGCTTATTCAGGATATTCCGAACATGAGTTTTGACAGTTCCTACAGTGATGTAAAGCTTTTCAGCGATTGTCGCATTGCTGTAACCTTCCACAATGAGCTGTAGAACCTCTAGTTCTCGTTGGGTGAGTGGATAAGCTTCTAAGAGTTGGTTGTACTCATTGGCAGCAGCATTAATGCTTACGGTTTCGGGAGCTGCTAGGGTATTCGCGTCCGCCTCACTGAGTCTGGCTTGCTTGAGTACTATTTTAGCGATCGCTGGATCGATCCAAGCATTCCCTTCACTCGTGAAAACTATCGCTTCTAGCAAGTTATCGAAACTTATCGTTTTCATGCAGTAGGAGTTGGCACCAGCAGCAAAGGCTGCGAGTACCGCTTCTTCATTATCTTGCAGCGTCAAGACTAGAATCTTGGTTGGGGAATCCTCCTGACCGAGTTGAGACTCTTTAAACCGCTTTGTCAGTTCAATTCCATCCATATCTGGAAGACCAATATCAACGATGCCGATATCGGGTTTGACAGCTTCCAGTAACTTTAGACCTTCAGCACCTGTAGAGGCTTCCCCCAAAAATTCAATTTCACCCCGCTGCTGTAGTGCTGTTCGGATGCCAATCCGAGTTAGGTCATGGTCTTCAATAAGAGCAACGCGAATGGTACTCATCGTTAACATCCACTATAAGGTTAGTTAGACACGCAGGCATACAGTTCGGCTTTGCTGTGCTGTTCTTCAGAACAGTTTCCGTACTACTTCAGGTTGAATTCGATAATAGCGTGCGATCGGCACTTTCCAAAGACAACGGTTTTAAAGCAAGCTTGACAAGTTCCCAGTGTTTTCAATGGAAAGCACTGACTCTATCTAAGGAAACTCGGCAAAAAACACCATAATAATTATAATTATCGTTAGTTAGGATTTTGATACGTTTTGCAGCTATCGTTTTTCCAGTGTAAGTCTATTTGAGAGGCTTTGCCAGAGTTCAGCGCTCTTTTAGGGAAGGCAGAGGGCAGACGGTTGAAGAAGGACTATTTTGATGAGCTACTGCCTCAATCCTCGCTGTTGCAGACCCCGCAACCCTGAGGGAAGTAACTTTTGCCAGAGTTGTGGCACAAAACTGTTGCTAGCAGACCGCTACCGTACCATCCGGCTCTTAGGTACTGGAGGGTTTGGCAGAACCTTACTCGCAAAAGATGAATCTCAGCCATCGAAAGCCTATTGTGCCATCAAGCAATTTTACCCTCAACGGCAGAACAATCCCCAGAAAGCCGCAGAATTATTTCGCGCCGAAGCCGTGCGCTTAGAACAGGTGGGCAAATACCCCCAGATTCCCCAACTATTGGCGCATTTCGAGCAAGACGGTTATCTGTACACTGTGCAGGAATTCATCGATGGGCAGAACTTAGCCCAAGAATTAGCTCAATGTGGCACGTTTACAGAAGCAGAGATTCGTAACCTGCTGAGTGAGTTACTGCCAACCCTGCAATACATCCATACTAGACAGGTTATTCATCGAGATATCAAACCCGAAAATATCATCCGCCGTCACGCTGATAACAGAGTAGTGCTCGTAGATTTTGGTGCTGCTAAATATGCCACGGCAACGGCTTTAGCCAAAACCGGGACAAGCATCGGTTCTGCGGGATATGCTGCACCCGAACAACTCTTTGGTAAAGCTGTATTTGCGAGTGACCTTTATAGTTTAGGCGTGACTTGCATTCACTTGTTAACTCACATAGAGCCGTTTGACCTCTACAATCCCCTAGAAAGTGGCTTTAGTTGGCGGCATTACTTAGTTAAAAATCCGGTGAGTGGCAGATTTTCTAATATTCTCGACAAGATGGTTCAGACTACCCTCAAGCGGCGGTATCAGTCTGCTGAGGATGTAATACAAGCATTAGAAAAGGTGAGAGGAACGCGCTCACGAATTTCTAGCCCGAAGGTAGAGCTAGGGAAAGCTTCCTTATTTAATACTCTCTCTGGACATTCAGAGGGAGTGTATTCTGTGGCGTTTAGTCCAAACAGCAGTATTCTTGCCAGTGGTAGTGCCGACAAAACCATTAAGTTGTGGCAGGTGAGTATGGCTTGGGAAATTAGGACTCTTGGGAGTTGGTTTTCTAAGCATTCAGACCGAGTGTATTCTGTGGCATTCAGCCCCGATGGTAAGATGCTGGCTAGTGGCAGTGCTGACAAAACGATTAAGCTGTGGGACGTTCGGACTGGGAAAGAAATTTGCACCCTCAAAGGACATATTGGTGAAATTTATACCGTTGCTTTTAGTCTAGATGGTAAGTTTCTGGTGAGTGGCAGTACTGACCAAACTCTCAAATTCTGGGATATCGACATGGAGATGGAAAAGTACACAATAGAGGCACATTCCCACTCGATTTACAGCATTGCCTTCAGTCCCGATGGACAAACTTTAGCCAGTGGCAGTTATGACACAACTCTTAAATTGTGGAATCTTACAACAGGAAAGCAGAGTCGCTCCGTTAAATGTGCTTCAGCTCCGGTTTATTGTCTTGCTTTTAGCCCAGACGGAAAGATTCTGTCCAGTGGTAATTATGAGGGAATTATCCAACTATGGGATAGTGCTACTGGAAAGAACCTTGGCACCTTACAAGGACATTCAGATTCGGTGCGTTCTCTAGCATTTAGTCCCAATGGACAAATCCTGGCTAGTAGCAGTAGAGATAATACGATTAAGCTGTGGGATCTTAGCACTCTGAAGGAAAAGTCTACGCTCAAAACTCATTCAGATACCGTTTATTCTGTGGGGTTTAGTCCCAATGGACGCACTCTAGCCAGTGGTAGTGGAGATGCCACTATTCGGATTTGGCGACTTAAGTAGACCCAGGATTGACTCGTATTGTGGTGATATACTGCGAGATAACTAGATTTTTTTGCTTGATGGTGACAACCTGTAGGTGTTTTTTGAGAAGAGTCCATTTTTGGGGCTGCATTCCTTATTCGACAAGGGTTTGCAGCCTTTGCCTTTTGATGAAGGGTGTCACCGCTCCTGAAAGCCTTGCTATGACTAGATTTCAGCTAATTTCAAGTTTTCCTCTTGTCAACCGTTGGCTCTGGAATGCTATCATAAGAGGAGACTGTCACCAACGCACCTTGAAAACTAAATACTGTAAGCCTTCTGGATGCCTGCGGTTTAAACTCCACTTAATCCCTATCAGGGATTGAAACTTCCATCCCAGATCCCATTACCCCAAGCATAAAGCCATCGGGTTTAAACTCCACTTAATCCCTATCAGGGATTGAAACATACGCCCAAAGATTGCGGCAATCCTCACACACGTTTAAACTCCACTTAATCCCTATCAGGGATTGAAACCAAGTATGCCGAAATTTTCAAAGTTTTGCACTTAGTTTAAACTCCACTTAATCCCTATCAGGGATTGAAACAACCTAGCAATTTCTAGGAAAAAGTCTGCCATTCCTAGTTTAAACTCCACTTAATCCCTATCAGGGATTGAAACCTTGATCGATTTTTATTATCTGGCACGGAACTTCGTTTAAACTCCACTTAATCCCTATCAGGGATTGAAACTCGCTCATCTAATTTCTTGTGGACTCCCTTGATGTTGTTTAAACCTCACATCTTGCACCATTGTCAGTAAACCTGAAAACCCACCCAGAGTTAAAACTCCGGGCTAATAGCTTAAGTCCACTTAAGTGGACTAAAACTCTTATCCAGTCGTCTAAAGACGACTTTAGCTATGAGACAGTGGTTTTAACCACTGGCTGGCTCTTAATCCCTATCAGGGATTGAAACTATCACAAAATAGAAATTGTACAATGGATTGTTTTTGAAGAGCCTATTGAAGTATCAAGGACTCAGATTCAGAAGTTTAGCCAAAATTTTCCCATGAATGCAAGACCTATTCAGCGGTTAAATAGGCGCTTTTTGTTAGAGTCTTCGCCAGGATAAGGAATTTATTCAGGCTTTAATTCTTGATTGTTATTAATGTTTGTTGACTGAAATATTGTCTCATTTTTAACAAGCCTTTTACCAGTTCCCTTGCTGAACTTATTTAATGCCTTGCTAATCGCTTATTCGCTGGTTAAATTATAGGCTAGTGGTGTGACCAACAAGGAGATTTTGAAATAATGGCTTACGAGCAAGAGAAACAGGTAGCGATTGCAGCGGCACTGGCAGCCGCCAAACTGTGCGAGCAAGTGCGCCATGAAAGGGTGCCGGAAGCGATGGAAAAAAGTGATAAAAGCCCCGTAACCGTTGCTGACTTTGGCTCCCAGGCAGTTATCTGCCGTGCGATCGCTGCTGCCTTTCCTGATGATCCGGTGGTAGGAGAAGAAGATGCCGCTGATTTGCGTGAACCGGAAAAAGCCGACCAGTTGGCTCAAGTAACTAGCTACGTGCAAGCCGTTGTTGGCGATGCTACACCTGAAGCCGTGTTGAGCTGGATTGATCGGGGTAATGGTCAGGTGGGACAGCGCTATTGGACGCTAGACCCCATTGATGGAACTAAAGGATTTCTCCGCCAAGATCAATACGCAGTGGCGTTAGCGTTAGTAGAAGGGGGTGAAGTGAAACTCGGCGTTCTGGCGTGTCCAGCACTGCCTGTAGTCCCGGAACAGCCAGAGGGCGAACAGGGTGTCCTATTTGTGGCGGTGCGTGGTCAAGGAGCAACAATGATGCCCATCTCTGGTGGGGAACCCCATCCCATTCATGTCACCAAAGCCGATGATGTCGAGAATATGCGGTTTGTCGAAAGCGTAGAATCCGGTCATGGAGATCATGGGCGGCAGGATGCAGTAGCGAAGGCGGTGGGAATTACGGCATCCTCACTACGGATGGACTCTCAAGCCAAATATGGAGCCGTCGCTGCGGGTCGGGCAGCACTTTATCTGCGCTTACCATCACCCAAGTCTCCAGACTACCGGGAGAAGATTTGGGATCATGGGGCGGGGACAATTGTAGTCGAGGAAGCCGGTGGACGAGTCACAGATATGCACGGCAAACCCCTGAACTTTTCTATCGGTGCCAAACTTTCTGAGAATCAGGGCGTAGTTGTCAGTAACGGCGCGAT
>NZ_JADEWY010000182.1 GCF_015207375.1 Coleofasciculus sp. LEGE 07092
GTTGTGACGGCTCAATTGTTAACGCAGACCTTAACGGCAGCGCCAATATCTTGAGAAAAGTAGCCAGAAAGTTAGGCATTGACCTAAACCGACTGGGTAGACGGTGTTTGACGACCGTAGCGAGAGTTAGATTGTGGGCTTTGCCACAATCTACTTTGTCAGCAGAATCCCCGCGTCTTTAGACCGGGGAGTGTCAAGTATCCTGCGATTGCCTCAAAGGGACAGCACTAAGCGATCGCCATCCCTTACTCAAATTATCACGGGAATTCTCCAATGCCGTATCAAAACATTACCGCCACCCTTTCACCCGCCGATGTCCAAGAAATCAAAGCCGCACTGCAAACCATCGAACAAAAGCTACCCTTCCTAGTTAACCTCACCACCGAAGAACGACGCCGACTCTATAAGATGGGCTCAAAAAGTCTCACCTTTGTCAACAATAGCCTCACCGCCGCCCAATCCAACCGCGACATCCTCCCCGCTAGCTTCGACTTAGAGGAATTTGCACGAGACTATCAGCTAGCGGCGGCACTCACTGATATTTTCTTCGGACTTCAACAACTCCATGAAAAGGTCGATGATACCCTCATGGCAGTCAGCAGCGAAGCGATGAGCAGCAGCTTATCCGTCTATGATTACGTGAAGACGGCAGCAAAAAAGACACCCGGACTCAAAATCCTTGCCGAACAATTAGGCGAACGCTTTAAAGCCATCCGCACTAAACCCGCCAAGATTGATTCAGTTATGTAGGCGCTAGACAGACTCATCGCTTACCAATAATACATCTCACGTTATCTTTCTAGGGTAGGGACACGACTATGTTGTGTCCTTAATTTTTGTTGCCTACTCATCGACGAGTGTTTAGAACTCATCAACCCGTCACATTTGCAGGGGCGGGTTTACCGATATCTAGGTGGGAAAACCAATATCTTGGTTAAACCCGCCCCTACCAACCCCTTTCTAATGACCGCATTTAATATGTGACAATTATTTCTCCAAATGGTATTACTTAAAGATGATCCATTCGGAGGAAGACACATTAGGGGACTAGCAGATAGTTTTTACTTTATACTCCCTGTGGGTTGACACCCGTATCACCCATGTTATTCACGACTGACCTCCTGCAACAGTTAACCCAGTCACAGGCAATTGAACGACAACCTCTCATCGTTTCTCCCTACACACCTGTAACTGAAGCCATTCGCCAAATGAACCAGCGCCGCACCAGTTGTGTGTTAGTCGTGGACACAGGGCAACTCGTGGGTATCTTGACCGAACGGGATGTCGTGAACATGACGGCATTGGGTATGGCACTGGAAGAAGTGGCAATTCAAGAGGTCATGACCCCAAATCCTATCACCTTATCTACCCAAGACGAGCAAGGCATTTTTGGAGTCCTCTACCTCCTACGCAAGCATCAAGTTCGCCATCTGCCAGTTGTTGATGAATCTGGTCAAGTTTTTGGCATCCTCACGCCTAGCAAAATTCGAGACGTCCTCAAACCCACTGACTTACTGAAATTCAAACTCGTGGCGCAGGTGATGACAACTCAAGTGATGCAAAACTCCCCAACGGCTTCCCTCATGCAAATTACCCAGCAAATGGCGATGCATCGTAAAAGCTGCGTTGTATTGACTGAAACTCGAAACGCTGGAGATATCATACCCGTTGGTATCCTCACCGAACGAGATATCGTTAAGTTTCGCACCCAAGGATTGGATTTATCGGCAACCCTAGCGCAGCAGGTGATGAGTCATCCTTTATTACCCGTTAAGACAAATGATTCGGTGTGGGTTGCTAATGAATTAATGAAACGGCATCACATTCGCCGTTTAGTAGTGGTAGACGATGCTGGGCGATTGGCAGGCATTATCACTCAAAGCACGATCCTAGAAGCCTTAGACCCTATCGAGATGTACACCACCCTGGAAATCCTGCGGCAGGAAGCACGGGAACAAGTGATGCAACTCACACAGGTTAATCAGCAATTGCAGGAGGAAATCACCCAACTGCAACAGCAACTTCAGACTGGCAACAGCATACCAGGGCAACAGCAAAATCCTCAACCCGCAGCCCCACAAACCCTAGCCAATCAAGCGAAAAGAACCTTTTTAGCGAACATGAGCCATGAACTGAGAACGCCACTCCATGCTATTTTGGGCTTTACTCAACTCCTAAAACGTTCTCCTACCCTATCCCCAAAGCAGCAGGATTATCTAGATATCATCAGACGTGCAGGCGAACATCTCTTGAGATTGATTAACCACCTTTTGGAACTGGCTAAGAACCCAGCAGACGAAACCATCGACAGGCAAAGTAGTTTTGATCTGTCTCAATTTCAGATGGAGGAACCCGCTTCAATTTCAACGGCGGCTCTGACTCCTGAAGCTCTGGTTAATTTACCAGCCGATTGGTTAGCGTCTTTTCAACAAGCCACGATTGAGGGAGATTTGGAGCAGATGCTAGTTCTCATCGAACAACTGCGTGAGGGTAATGAAGACTTAGCCAACGCCTTAGCGCTTCTCGCTCAGAATTTACGGTTGAAGGAATTATTAGATTGGATTGAATCAAGCTTGACCTAAGCTAGGGTGACGACGAATGTAAATTTTGGTAAACTAATGATTGAAAAGTCCAACTATAATAAACCAAGTTTTTACTCAAACGGTAGTTGCAGCAAGACGTTTGGGCTATAACTAGCGATCGCAAAAAGCTGGGCTGATTAGAGAATAAACCCCTGAAAGATGAGCCAAGACACAAAAGCCTTTTCCCAAGCCAGCATCTTAGCCGTTGATGATACTCCCGCCAACTTGCAACTGTTAACCGAGATGTTGTCTCAGCAAGGATATAAAGTCAGAATTATACCCGACAGTTCCTTGGTTCTCAAGTCGGTGTTAGCTCATCCCCCAGACTTGATTTTGTTAGATATCCTCATGCCAAACTTGGATGGTTATCAAGTTTGCCAAGCCTTAAAAGCCCATCCTATGACGCAGGATGTTCCCGTTATTTTTATTAGTTCCTTAAGTGAAGGATTTGATAAAGTTAAAGCCTTTGATCTAGGTGGAGTAGATTATATTACTAAACCTTTTTTAGCAGAAGAAGTCATTGCTAGAGTTGAAAATCAATTGCGACTCAAAGCCCAAGAAAAGCAACTGCAAGAAAAAAACAAGCAACTCGAATTAGCGCTAAAAGATTTGCAATGCACTCAAGCTCAACTCATCCAAACCGAAAAAATGTTGAGCCTAGGGCGAATAGTAGCGGGAGTTTCTCACGAAATCAATAATCCCATCAGCTTTATTTTTGGCAATCTTTGCCATGCCCGTCACTACTTCCAAGACTTGATGCGTATTCTTGAACTCTATCAGCAAACTTATCCCCATCCCACTCCAGAAGTTCAGCAATTAGTTGAAGACGTTGATTTAGATTTTTTAGCAGAAGATTGGTTAAAACTGACGGATTCAATGCAAGTTGGTGCAGAACGTATCCAGAAGATCGTGCAATCCTTAAAATGCTTCTCTCGCCTCAATGAATCTGAACTCAAGTCTGTCGATATTCATGAAGGCATTGATGACACATTACTCCTCTTGCAGCATCGGCTGAAATCTGAGTCAAATAGAGGTGAAATTCAAGTGATTAAAGATTACGGGCAACTCCCAAACGTTACCTGTTATCCGAGTCAGTTGAATCAAGTGTTTTTGCATTTAATTTCTAATGCAATTGACGCTTTAGACCAGGTGTCAAGAGAGATTAAAACGATTACCATTTACACCGACGTTAAGACCCAAAATAAGACTTTGGATTCAGGAAAAGCTGTGATTAAAATTACCGATAATGGAGCGGGGATGAGCCAAGAGGTCGTGGATAAAATCTTTGACCCATTTTTTACGACAAAGCCTGTAGGGAGCGGCACGGGATTGGGTTTATCCATTAGCCATCAGATTGTCGTGGAAAAACACAAAGGTAATATAACCTGTGTTTCTACTCCTGGGCAAGGGACGGAGTTGATTGTGGAAATTCCAGCTCTAGTCGAATGCTCCCATGGGCATCTCAATTGTTGTCGTCCCTTAGAGTTATGTTAGCGTTGGCATCGAGAAGCGATCGCCTTATTGACAAGCCCCCCAAACTGTTAAACGCTATCCTTCACAATTACCATGACAGCCGTTCGTGTAAACCTCAACTCTATTATCAAACTCACCAACGACCAATTCTACCAACTGTGCCGAGACAACCCCGATGTAAAATTTGAACGCAATGCCAACGGAGAACTGATTGTCATGCCTCCTACCGGCGGAGAAACGGGAAACCGCAACATTGAAATTGCCGCTGATTTTGTGATTTGGAACCGACAAACCCAACTCGGTGTGTGCTTCGATTCCTCCACCTGTTTTAATCTCCCCAACGGTGGCGATCGCTCTCCGGATGTCGCTTGGATTCAACAAGAACGCTGGAACGCCCTTACCCCCAAACAAAAAGAAAAATTTCCTCCCATTTGTCCTGACTTTGTTTTAGAGTTAATGTCACCCAGTGACCGATTAAAAGCGACTCAAGCAAAAATGAGAGACTATCTTGATAACGGTCTTCGTTTAGGGTGGTTAATTAACCCTCAAAACCAGACGGTAGAAATTTATCGTCACGAACAAGATGTTGAAGTTTTGCAATCTCCAGAAACTCTATTCGGAGAGGATGTACTCCCCGGATTTAGTCTCAATCTTCAATTCCTTTGGTAGAAATTTTTGTCTGAGCGCTCGCTTGAGGAACTCCAGTTTGTTATCTCTACCCTACACCCCCTATGAACACCACTACCCCAAAACCCGTTGACTGGGATGCTGTTGCCTCTGAACTGGCGGGGATGGATATCATCACTGAACCCAGTCAGGTGACGAAGTTATCCCTAGATTACTATCACTTCAGTCAAATCCTGCAACCGTTGCTGGGACATAAACGGGGGGATTTAGTGGTGCGTCCGACGAGTGAGGTGGAAGTCTTGCGGGTAGCGAACGTCTGCGTTAAGTATAAGGTGCCGGTGACTGTGCGGGGGGCGGGAACAGGAAATTACGGACAATGCATTCCCTTGCAAGGTGGCGTGATTCTCGATACAACTCGGATGAATGCCATTCGCTGGATTAAACCGGGATTAGCTTGTGTGGAACCGGGGGTAAAACTGGCGGCGTTTGATAAGAAGTCGCGGGAAATCGGCTGGGAACTGCGAATGGCTCCTTCTACCTACCGTACTGCCACAATCGGCGGTTTTATTAGTGGGGGGAGTGGGGGCATTGGTTCGATTAATTATGGGCAGTTGCGCGATCGCGGAAATCTGCATGGGGTTCGCGTCGTTACCCTAGAAGATGAACCCCATCTGATTGAGTTGCGGGGAGATGACGTGCAGAAGGTGAATCACGCCTACGGCACAAATGGTATTATCACTGAGTTAGAAATTCCCCTGGCTCCGGCTTATCCGTGGGCAGAAGTTATCGTTATTTTCGATAACTTTATGACGGCTGCCCGATTCGGTCAAGTTTTGGCGGATAGTGATGGTTTAATTAAAAAACTGATTAGCATTCATGCATCACCCATTCCCTCCTACTTTGCTGCCCTCAAAAGTTACCTTCCCGAAGGCAAGCACTGTGCCTTACTAATGGTTGCCGAATCTTGCTTAGAGCCGTTCCAAGATTTAGTGCGGGAGTATGGCGGTGAGATAACCTATCAGAAAACTGCCCAAGAAGCTAGCAAGGGCAACAGTTTAGCAGAGTTCACTTGGAACCATACAACCTTACACGCCCGCAGTGTTGACCCAAGTCTTACTTATTTACAAACGTTCTTTTTTACACTGGAGCGGGTGGAGCAACTCTATCATTACTTTGGGGATGAGGTGATGATGCATTTGGAATTTTTGCGGGTGAATGGCAAAGCGATTCCGGCGGGCTTGCAGATTGTTCGCTATACGACTCCAGAGCGGTTGCATGAGATTATTCGCTATCACGAGGAAGAGGGGGCGTTTATTGCGAATCCTCATACTTATATTCTGGAGGATGGGGGGAGAAAGATGATTGATGTTGAGCAGTTGAAGTTTAAGGAAAGGGTTGATCCGTTTGGGTTGATGAATCCGGGTAAGATGCGGGCGTGGGAGGAGCGGTAAGGGAACGGTTAAATTTTTTTAACGCAGAGGTACGCAGAGGGTTTCGCAGAGGGGCAAGGGAGGTTTAGAGAGTTAAGAGAGTTAAGAGGGGTTTTGGTGCAAGTTTTAGAAGAGAGTAGTTAGATGTACAGTTTTATTCCCCCAGAACGCTTTTTTCCCTATCTTACTTGGACTGATATCCAGGCAATGCCGGATAAAGAAAATACAGTGATTATTCAACCGGTGGGGGCGATTGAACAACACGGTTCTCACTTACCCTTAATCGTTGATTCAGCGATTAGTGTGGGGGTTCTGGGTAAGGCGCTATCTCAACTGGAACCTGATATTCCTGCCTATGCGTTGCCTAATTTGTATTACGGCAAGTCTAATGAACACTGGCATTTTCCGGGTACGATTACTCTTAGCGCTCAAACACTTCTAGCTATACTGATGGAAGTAGCGGATAGTATTTATCGGGCGGGATTTCGGAAATTAGTGCTGATGAATTCTCACGGTGGGCAACCGCAGGTAATGGAAATTGCAGCACGGGATATTCATCAAACCTATGGAGATTTTTTAGTGTTTCCTTTATTTACTTGGCGTGTCCCTAATACTGCCAAGGATTTAATTACACCGAAAGAATTAGAATTGGGAATTCATGCAGGAGACGCAGAAACGAGTTTAATGCTATCGCTACTGCCGGAACAGGTAAAAATGGAACGGGCTGTGGCAGAATATCCTCACGGGTTGCCAGACGATAGTTTACTGAGTATGGAGGGGAAGTTACCCTTTGCTTGGTTAACAGGAGAATTAAGTCAGAGTGGGACATTAGGCGATCCAACGCCAGCGACGAAGGAAAAGGGCGATCGCATTTTGGAATCTTTGGCTGAGGGTTGGGTACAGGTTATTAAAGATGTGTATCGGTTCCGACAACCGCAAGTTAGTAGCCCACCTCAGTAATTTTGAGGCTCTCTCTAAAAAGTATGATCACACTTCAGGAGTTCAGACTTTATTGAACTCCTGAACAATCTTAATAAAATGCCTTAGCTACCGGGCATTGTACCCGTATAGCTACTACCAGCACCACCTTCTGCTTTGTGATGCCATTGTCCACCTTCACCCTCTTCGTAGCTATTTTTAACAGAATTCCAAGCGACTTGGCGAGCCTGTTCGTCGTTCAAACCGTCTCGGGATGCACTGTTATAAGCAGCCTGGAAAATCTGCTGCGCTCCTTGAGGGAGTTTTTCTTTCACGTCATTCGGTAATTCTTCGAGTGTTTGAAAAGGCATAGTTATTCTCCGTTTAGATTATTGGTTTCATACCTATCCACTAGCAAATCAAACAGACACTCATTATTCATCTTTCTGTAGCTGTAGATACGGCGGCATTGAGTAGCGATCGCTAACCTTTCTGAAGGGTGACAAAATCTAACTGTTTTCCAAAAAACACAAGCCTTTAGATAGAGGGCAAAATATCGGCTACTGATTGAGAGCGAAGTTGACGGACTGATGTAGACTATCCGTAGTCCGAAATTCATCCATTGATTTAGCGTGTTCAGCAGATCCCCTTCTGACTCATCCCAACCCTCTCAAAAGTTGCCCGACCAGCGGTGGCAGATTGCACCAGCACAGGCAGAACCTGCTCAACAACTTGCTCAAGCCACTGGACTATCGCCCCTACTCGGTCAGGTATTGCTCAATCGGGGTATCGAAACCATTGAACAGGCGCAAGTCTACTTAAATCCTCTAGTCCAAGACATCCCCGCGCCCATGGATGAGTTTCCCGATTTGGTTATTAGTGTGGAGATGCTTAAAGAAGCGATCGCAGAAGGCGAAAAAATTGCGATTTGTGGGGACTACGATGCTGATGGCATGACGAGTACTGCCTTGTTACTGCGGGCGCTGCGCTGGTTGGGGGCGGATGTAGACTATGCTATTCCTAGCCGCAGGAAAGACGGTTATGGTATCAACAGGCGCATTGTCGAAGAATTTGCCCGTAAAGGCGTCGGACTGATTCTTACCGTTGATAACGGTATTTCTGCCCATGAAGCGATCGCCACAGCCGTAGAATTAGGTCTTAGGGTTATTATTACCGACCACCACGACTTGCCCCCGGAACTGCCGGATGCCGATGCAATTCTTAACCCGAAACTCATTCCCGTATCCTCTCCCTATCGGAGTGTAGCGGGTGTGGGTGTAGCTTACATCTTAGCCGTGTCTTTGGCGCAGGAACTGGGTCAACTGAAAGGATTGACAACCCAACTGCTAGAGCTTTTTACCCTAGGAACGATTGCCGATTTAGCCCCGTTGATTGGTATTAACCGCCGCTGGTTAAAACGTGGTTTGAGTCTGCTGCCGCAATCTCAATTGGCAGGGATTCAAGCCTTAATCCAAATGGCGGGTGTGAGTGAAGACCAAATTGCCCTCAAACCAGAAGATATTGGCTTTAAACTAGGACCTAGAATTAACGCGGTTGGTCGTCTGTCAGACCCTCAGATTGTCATTGAATTGCTCACAACTAGCGACCAAGGGGTAGCTTTAGAGAGGGCGATGCAGTGCGAAGAAATTAACCAAAAACGCCAGCAACTGTGCGAGGAAATTGAAAAAGAAGCGATCGCACTAATTGAAGAGACTCAGTTAAATTGGCAACAACAGCGGGTTTTAGCGATCGTTCAACCCAACTGGCATCACGGTGTTATCGGCATTGTGGCATCTCGTTTGGTGGAACGCTATGGGGTGCCAGTGTTTATTGGCACCTATGAAGACGAAAACCAGGAACACATTCGTGGTTCAGCGCGAGGAATCCCCGAATTCCATGTCTTTGAAGCCTTGCAATTTTGCAAAGACTTACTCGGAAAATTTGGCGGACATCAAGCGGCTGGCGGCTTTTCCTTACCTGCTGAAAATTTAGAGGCTTTTCGCGCTTCCCTCAGTCGTTTTGCCCATCAATGCCTAGAACCCCAACACCTCAAGCCGCTAGTTGTCATTGATGCTGAGGCAGAGTTTAAACAAATTACGCCGACTCTCTATCAGCAAATTGATGCCCTTCATCCCTGCGGCATTGGCAACCCCGATCCTATTTTTTGGACACCTAATGTGCGGGTGGTTGAACAAAGGCTTATCGGTAAGGGACATCTTAAGCTTACCCTGAAACAAGATAACCAACCTGTTGAAATTAAAGCGATCGCTTGGCGTTGGGGTGAGTACTTTCCACTACCGCCGCGAGTGGATATCGCTTATAAATTACGGGAAAATAACTGGAATGGCAACCTTAGTATTGAGTTGGAGTTAGTTGGTATTCGCTTGCCTACGGCTACCCCGTCTTCATCCAAGAAAGCCGAATTCTATTACAACCAACGCCGCTACATCTGTAGCTTGTGCGAATCCTTAAACGAATTAAGAATTAAAAATTCTGAGGGCAAAGTCTTAGCGATTCAAAAAGGGCAGCGCCGGGGACTTTTGGGCGTTAAACGGGAAGAGGCTAAGGAGGTTGATGTCACGCAGCCTCCATATTATCAGCTCATTAAAGCAGCAACCCGCGCTTTGGAACTTCGCTGAAGAGAAGAAGAGTTCAGAATACAGAAGTTATAGAATACTTTCTGAACTCCTGAACTCCTGAACTCCTGAACTCCTGAACTTCTAATTTTAAAGATCGCCTTTAAAAGCTGCCAGCGCAAAAATGACTACCGGTCCTGCAATCACAACCAGCGCTAGCATAGTTAGTTGGGCAATGACTTCCCAATTGATGTTCCCTAAGAAGCTCAGATCTATTCCTAAAAGACCCAATAAAGCCATATCTATGAATCGTCCTCCCGAATTAACCCAACGAATTGGATAGCGAAATTGAAAATCTATCGCTTAGATTTTACTGGGTAATCGCTCCCCATTTTAAGGAACTTTACGAAAATATACAAAACGCAATGAAACGGCTATCGTCTCTGCTAAGGCTCAAAACCCGTTAAGCTGGATGGGATTGGAACCTATAGCCCCTGGTTAAACGTAATGGCGACTTGGCGTTGTGTAAAGCAATGTGGCGCTTGCTGTCATCTAGATCCAAGTGAGCGTCCTGACTTAGAGACTTATCTCACCCCGGAAGAATTAGTGCTGTATCTGAGCATGGTCGGGGAAGGGGGATGGTGTGTTAACTTCGATCACACTACCCGCGAATGCCGTATTTATCCCAACCGTCCCCGCTTTTGTCGGGTGGAACCTGAGGTTTTTGAGGATATGTATGGGGTTGAACCCGCCGAATTAAATGACTTTGCAATTGATTGCTGTCACGAGCAGATTGAGGGAGTGTATGGCGATCGCAGTCTGGAAATGTTGCGCTTTAATCGGGAGGTGGGGATATAGGGGGGCA
>NZ_JADEWY010000183.1 GCF_015207375.1 Coleofasciculus sp. LEGE 07092
CACGTAGGGAGATGGGGAGCTGGGGAGCTAGGGAGCTAGGGAGCTGGGGAGCTAGGGAGACAAGGGAGATAAATGGATTTGCGAGATGTTACTCCCATCTGCGCCACTGCTCAATCGGTAACTTAAATGCATAAGAGCGTATTACTGAGGCGGGAGTTTCACTGTCGGTGTCGTATTGTGTCCGCGCTGCCATTCGTGGAAATTATTAACAGTCCATAGGAGAAGCCCCGAACCTAAGTTGGGATGGGGTAGCAAATCAGCAATCAGTCCAACCACGATGAAAGCGGTAAGAATTGATAAGAGTTTGGGTTGAGTTTTCATGGTTGGTTGTTTTATCTGTTATCTGACAGCGCGAATCTCACTCTCTAGATATCTCGACAACAGGTTGGGGTTATGCAAAAAGGCTGATTTTTTAGGGCAAAAACTGATTTTTTCCGGTCAGCGCCCTAGAACAAAGGGAATAACTTATTATGACGATCCTGTGCCGACAAGTTTCCCTTAGAGAACTCTCCGCCTATGCCCGCGCTCATCGACGTCGGTGGCAAACCGGAATGGAAACAGCTATTGTCACCCATCACAGAACGACCCTAGGGTTTATCATTTCCCTGGATATTTTTGCTACGTTACCCACAGAAGCAGTTACCCAAATGCCTTTGCGAGACTTGCAACTTTGGCTGTTACAAAACCAGTATGGGTGGACAGAGGGAATTATGGATGGACTAACACTGACTTGGCACAAACGAGAGGTACTTGCTTTTGTTCACCCTCGTTATGCTACTAATTGTCTACTGCCTATACAACAGAGTTCAATTCATAATTCATAAAATTCATAATTCATAATTTAAACTTCGGCAAGAATAGGCTGCTCAATCTCTTGCTGCCACGCCTGCCAATAGGCACCAATCCGACTAACAAAGGTTTCGGTTTCTTCTGTATAAATTCGTTGCCCTAGTTGTTTTGCTGCTAATTGCAATTGAGTGCGTCGGCGATCGCTCAAACCTAACAATGCTTCCAATTCGCTGCTGTCTTGGAATAGTTCAGGATGATCGCCTATCCACTGGCGCAATACCGCTAAATCATGGTCGTCACCCAAATAATCCGCTAAGTCGTGGGTTTGATCTGCCAGTTCTGCCATTAGGCCCGACCAGATAGGTTTAAGAATTCTAAGATGATACCAAAGGTACTTGACCCGCTTTCGCCATTCATGCAGATTCTCTACCGTGGGCTGCTCAATGGCATGACGAAAACCCTTGTAACCTCGCTTGTAAACTCGATGCAAACCATCCCTCAACGCTAACCAATCGTTGCGTTCGATGGGTAAACTTTCAATCCGTTCTCGTGCGGCTTTAATGGATGCGATCGCAGATGTTACCGTATCATTCTCTTCAAATACCTGCTTACAAACCGAGTGATAATTCGCTTCTAATATCTGGCGTATCTCCGTAAAGGCATCTGCCGAGACAGATTCACTGAAGTGTTCGGTCAAGTCATCTAAAGTTTCCACCAGTACCTGAGCATCTCGCACATCTGACAACTGATGCCCCACATCACGAAAGCACTTATTTTCACGCTTGTAAATATCCTGCCCAATTTCATCCCGTACCAACCGCAGGACAGCCCGAATTTTTTTAAACCGTTTCCGGGCATTATGAACTGCTTCATCCTGGCTATTGTTGGTTTTGCCGCTCAACTGATTTACTGCCCTATCAATTTGTTCGCAGGTAATTCGCCTTATTGCTGATGGTACGGATTCGTGAGTATTGAGTTGATAAGGCATTTAAAAATTATGATGTATATAATAACGTCTCTACATTTTAGGAATTTTAGAATAGGCGTTTACTACCTCGGATCGTTCTGACAGGGAGTTTAATCCCCCCCTGGTAGTGACAAAGTGGAGGAAGCAACAAAAACTCCACACCGCCTTATGCTATTAGAATTAGTGCTTACATACCGTTCAGATATCTGACGTTGCTCTCCTTCGATATCTGATTATGAGCCACAACGACGAAACTCTCATCCGGTGCTGCATCTAATCTTTCTTTAGTCTCTTTTTAGCTTACAGGTTTGGTTATTTAAATTTCTCAACCTCTGGATATAAAATGAGCCAGTTTTTTATCAACCTGTAGGCGTAATTGAGGAAAAATGGCTCTAGAAAGATGACTCCCAAAAGTTCCTAACTTATTCTTGTTCAATTTTGGGTACAAAGTCAGGGCGCTCTTTATCTTTCCAACCCATAGGACGTTTGGAATTGTACCAAGCAATAGAACCTAGAGTCGCGGCAGCAATAAAACCGATGATGCCAACTATAGTCAGGGAACCCGAAAACTCAGGAGTATTCGGATTTGCAGCAACTTCCATAAGTAAAAACATTCTGGACTTAATCTCCTAATCTCATCATTACTGGTACTAATTTACAAACTAGATATCCAAGGCAACATCTCTCTTAGTAAGTATTTGTTACGAGTTGAGTAGTAAGCGCTGAGGAGTAGGGAGTGGGGAATGGGGAGTAGGGAGTGGCGAGTAGGGAGTGGGGAATGGGGAGTAGGGAGTGGCGAGTAGGGAGTGGGGAATAAAACTCATGATTTCTCTGATAAAGTTTCAGAATTAAGGAGAAATAACCTAAGTTGCTAGTTAGCCGTGCGATCAAGATATTCGCTACACTAGACTCTTTCCAGGAACAGGCATTAGTTTCTTTTAGCGATCGCCTTCGTTATCGCTAGCTCGTGGGGTGCTGCTACTAAGGAGAAAAGCTTTGGTGAGTTATTTAGACAGACGCGAATGGCTGCTAACCAATGGATTGGGCAGTTTTGCCAGCGGTACAGTTTGCGATGCTCGCACACGCACCTATCACGGTTGGTTGATTGCCGCCCTCGAACCACCAGGACGGCGTACCTTATTACTGTCTCACATCGATGCTAGTTTGGAAGTGGCAGGTAAGGTTTGGGCAATTTCAACCAATTTCTGGGACGGAGGTAGGAAAATTGACCCTCTCGGCTACCAGTTACTGCGGTGGTTTGATACCGAGCCAGTTCCCAAGTGGATTTGGGGTGCTCAGGAGTGGCAATTGACTCGTCGGCTGGTGATGCCTTACGGATTAGTAGAGAGTGGAGAAGATCCAACGGCAGAGTTTCAATGTTGCAACCGTATTTTAATAGAGTACCACTACCAAGGGAGCGAAATAGCGACATTAAGACTGCGCCCCTTGATTGCCGATCGCGATTTTCACCACCAGCAATTAGCAGATGACTCTTTACAATTCTCCCAACTGGTAGGGCATCAGCAAATCTACTTACAAGCCATACGTGACAATCAACCGGGAACGCCTTGGCAGTTGCGCTGGAGTGGCGGTGATTATCAACCAGAGGGAGTTTGGTACTGGAACTATTACTATCCAGAGGAAAAGCAGCGGGGCTTGGGCGATAGAGAAGACCTTTATAGCCCTGGTTATCTAACTGTGATCATGCATCCCGGAGCAACCGTAACCCTAGAAGCGCGGGTGGGATGCTTGGAAGTAGCACCAACTCAAGAGGCGACTCATTCCATCTCTACAGAGGTATTCGAGCAGGCGGTACAGGATGAGAAAGAACGGCACAACCGACTTTACGAGAGGTTTTTAGTCGCTCCCAACAGACTCCCTGAACCTCCTATTTCCCCATTACCCATTCCTGAAAAGATTTGGCGTCAGCTACTGCGAGCAGGGGATCAATTTATTGCTTACCGCGCTTCAATTCAGGGTCCGACAGTGATTGCCGGGTATCCCTGGTTTGACGATTGGGGACGCGATACACTGATAGCCTTACCAGGATTGGCTTTAGCAACCAAGCGCTTTTCCTTAGCAAAGGGATTGCTCAAAACCTTTGGTCGTTACTGCCGTGACGGTTTGATTCCCAATACTTTTCCAGATGGCAGTACCGAACCCATTTACAACAGTATTGATGCGTCCTTATGGTGGCTGGAAACCTTGGGGCTTTATCTGGAAATGACCCAGGATTGGGATTTTTTAATTCAGCAATATCCTGTGGTGCGGAAAATCTATAAAACCTATACCGCTGGCACCCACTATCACATCCAAGTTGATGCTACTGATGGACTGCTCACTTGGGATGCACCAAACATGGCGATTACCTGGATGGATGTTGTTCTTGATGGCAACCCAATAACGCCCCGCCTGGGAAAGGTGATCGAAATTAACGCCCTCTGGTATTCAGCGCTCTGTTGGATCGCCAAGTGGACTGAAAAAATGGTGATTGGTTCGATTAAAGATCGGGTGCGCCTATTGCACCATGCCCAGCACTACACCCAACAAGCACAAAAAGTCAAGATATCTTTGCAAAAATTTTGGAATCCAGAACAGAATTATTTTTACGATGTCATTGAGCCAGATGATCACCGGGATGAGCGAATTCGCCCGAATGCAGTTCTGGCGCTCTCCTTGTATCACTGTGGCTTTCCAGAGGAACAGGCACGGCAAGTTTTGCAAGTGGCACGCGATCGCTTGCTAACTCCCTACGGCTTACGCAGTCTCGACCCCAATCACCCAGAATACATTGGTTACTATAGCGGCGATCGCTGGCATCGGGACAGCGCTTATCACCAAGGCACAGTTTGGAGTTGGCTACTTGGTCCCTTTAGCCGTGCTTGGACGCGCTTCTATCCTAAAGAACCCCTACCCTTCGACTGGCAGCCATTACTCAATCACCTTCAAGAGCAAGCCTGTATCGGCTCGATTTCGGAAATTTTTGATGGCGATGCACCTCACTTACCCCAAGGAACAATCGCTCAGGCTTGGTCAGTTGCTGAATTAATTCGCTACTTTGCCGATTGAAGGTCTTTCTGATGGTTATAACCAATAATTTATTGGCAACTTTTCTACTGCTGATCCTCATTTGGGAATTTTTTGAGGGCTGCGATCGCATGCAACCGCACGGTGTGTTCTGAGTCGCCCGTCAACTTACTCAAAACCTCTATCGCCTGCTCATCTCCCAGTTGTCCTAGGGATAATGCGATCGCTTGTCTGATTCGTGTCTGTTGAATTGCCTGCTGTCCTGAGTGCAGAAAGTTAATTAAAATTTGGGTAGCTTTCGGTTTCAGGGGGGCTGACTCAACTCGCCCCAACACGGTGACAATCTCTTGGCACACTAATTCAGGTGCCCAACGCAGTCCCTCTTGCAAGTAGTCTAGAGCTTTAGCCGTTTCTGACCAACTCAACGCCCGCACAAGTTCGAGTTTCAACTCAACGGGTGTCGCAGGTGACTTGAGTACTCGAAACAACGCTTCGCTAGCATCGTCGGTTCCCAAACGTCCCAGAGCGATCGCGGCTTGCTGGCAAACGTCTCCATTTAGGTCGTACAGTAAAGGTTTTAAGCAGTTGACTAAATCTAAATGGGTTAACTGGTGGGCGCGTAACCCCAAACCAATCACTGCAACTTTTCTGACCAATGCTGCCTTATCCTTCAATGCAGCGACCAAAATGGGCGGAATCCGAGAATCGTGAAAGCTACTCAATGCTTCAATTGCCGTGGCGCGGATCGTTGGCAGTGGATCGTCAACTACACTCAGTAACGGGGCGATCGTTTCTGGGCGTCGGATATGGAACAGCGCTTGTACTGCTAGCGCCCTCAACTCTTCTTCTGCCAGCAACCTGCTTAAGGCTTCAATGGCTGAAGAACCCATATTTGCTAAGGCTTGAGCTGCTATTTGAGCTAAGTCTTCATCCTCAGAGACTTGAAGTAGTTGTACTAAAGACACGACGACCATTGGTTCGTTAAACTCTCCTAAGATTCGACCTGCAAACCAACGAGCTTCTGGATCGGCATCCTCATCTTGCAGGAGTTCAATCAGAGGTGCAATGGCAGGTTGCCCAATGGAGGGAAAAAGTTTCGCCACCTCCCATCTCTCCTGAAAATCACCCGCTTCAATCACTTGTAGTGCCAGATCAAGTACCTGCTGTTGATTGCTTTCATCTGGCAACTGCGACTCCGTACTCTTTCTGTCGCCATGCAACCGTTGCAAGCACTGATTGAGTAACGACCAATTTCCCTGCTGTGCAGCCGTTTTCGCTTGTTCTAAGGTCTTAGACATATTTGAATTGTGGTCTTCTGATAACGTTTTACTCACGTTATTAAATACCCCTGTTCCAGGAAGAATTAACAAAATTGTTAAGATTGAGAGTTTTTCTGCGGTTATCCCTATTGTCCTTTACTTAGCTTGAGAATAAGCTTTAGGAGCCAATAAAAGGAGAGTTTCAGGCTTGGCGGCGGGCAATTTTCCCTAGGTGTCTAATTTTGATTTTCCACTCCTGAGTTCTCTCAACCGCTCAATACTGTATAAAATAATAGGGGGAGAGTTGCAAAGTCATAATAGATTTTCGCTCAATGGTCGCCACTAGTCTAGCTGCCCTCATTGCTTTATCTTAGTCAACTCCCCCGCCCGTAGGAACTATGGACTAGACATCCACCGGAGGAATTTAGATCAAAGTTGGTAGTCCTCTTGTGGTGTGGTGTAATGGAATCTTAGGAGATCCCACTTTAAAAACCTTTCATGCAAACCAAAGCTTTTAGCGAGCTTTTCCCATTGTTTAATACAGCGAATCCAGAAACATTAGAATGGCTGCTGTCAGTGGGTGTAGAACACGAGTATCCAGCAGGTCGAGCCGTCTTGATGGAAGATGCTTGGGGTAACGCCGTTTACTTCATTATTTCAGGTTGGGTCAAAGTTCGACGCCTTTACGGGGAAAATGCCGTTACTCTGGCAATGTTGGGTAAGGGTGATTTTTTTGGTGAAATGGCAATTCTCGATGAATCCCCCCGTTCTACCGATGTCGTTGCTCTTTCGGACGTGAAGTTACTCAGCGTTTCTGCCCAGCGCTTCATTCAAACGCTCTTCAAAGACTCCCAACTGCACCACCGTATGTTGCAACTGATGGTGAGACGGTTGCGCCAGACTAATCTCCGCTTTCAACGCCGCCATCAGCCCCCTGCTATCAAGTTAGCGAATACTTTGGTAGGTTTGGCAGACAGCTACGGTCAAGTGACTGAAAAGGGAACGGAAATGTTTAATATTCCCTATAAGGACTTAGCCGATGTTACCGATATCAGCGTTGAGGATACAGCCAAAATCATGGATAAGCTGGAAAATAAGGGCTGGATTAAGGTTGACCAACAACAGCCTGTTATCTGCCTGATCAATCTCAAACAGCTCACGCATCTGGCAGGGAGGATTTAGGAGGGTTAAGGGTTAGAAACTAAGAATACTAAACCCTTAATGTAAAGAGCAATACTAGCTCAACCACCCAGACGACCGACTAGTGTTGCTCGTAGAATAGTACTACGCTCTGGTACTAACGCTTTTGCTTTTATCCAACTCCCCCGCATTGTTTTGGGGAGCAGGGTTGGCTGCGTCTGGAGCCTTTAAAGCTAATGGCTAATCGTTAATAATGACTGAAGCAACAACAGTTCGCCCCAGTAACCCACCCACGACTGCACCGACCATCCACTACCAGGTAGCAATGCCTAAGCCCCAGTCTCACCTGTTTGAGGTGATAGTGCAAGTGCAGGGTTGGTCTGAATCGGTACTGGATTTGAAAATGCCCGTCTGGACGCCCGGTTCTTACTTGGTGCGGGAGTATGCCAAACATCTACAGGATTTCTGGGTCGAAGCTAGTAACTGCCCACAGCCTTTGCAGTGGTGCAAACTCAGTAAAAATCACTGGCAGATTAAAACAGAGGACGCCTCAAACATAACCGTGCGCTATCGGGTGTTTGCCAATGAGTTATCAGTCCGCACCAATCACCTAGATGCAACTCACGGCTATTTTAACGGTGCCGCCCTGTTTTTGTTCATTCCCGGCTTTGAGCAGCACTCGATTCAAGTCACTGTTGTACCTCCTAAACCTGATTGGACAGTTACTACCCCCCTACCCTCTGTTCCAGAGTCTCCCCATACCTTTGAAGCGGCAGATTTTGACACACTCGTTGATAGTCCGTTTGAGATTGGTTGTCATCAAGTTTATGAGTTTGAGGCGCTGGGCAAACCCCATCAACTGGCAATCTGGGGGCAGGGAAATGCTAACCCAGAACGTATTATTGCCGATACTCAGAAAATTATTGAGGTAGAAGCTCAATTATATGGGGGGTTGCCCTACGAGAAGTATCTGTTTTTGCTACACCTATCATCTGGTGGTTTTGGGGGTTTAGAGCACAAAAATTCCTGTTCGCTAAATTATCCTCGCTTTGGTTTTCGGGCAAAGGATAAGTACAACCGCTTCATGCAACTAGTGGCGCACGAATTCTTCCACTTGTGGAATATCAAGCGAATTCGACCCAAAGTGCTGGAAAAATTTAACTATGAACGAGAAAGCTATACGACTTCGTTGTGGTTTTGTGAGGGGACGACAAGTTATTACGATTTGGTCATACCGTTCAGGGCACGAATCTACGATACCAAGACGTTCTTAGACGGTTTGAGCAAAGAAATTACGCGGTTGCAGACGACACCGGGACGTTTGGTACAACCGGTCAGCGAATCGAGTTTTGATGCCTGGATTAAGCTGTACCGTCGGGATGCTAACAGTGATAATGCTCAAATTTCTTACTATTTGAAGGGAGAACTGGTATCCTTTTTGCTAGACTTGCTGATTCGGGCGCGTCATGGAAATAAGCGATCGCTCGATGATGTCCTGCCCTTAATGTGGCAGCAGTTTGGCGCGAGGGAAGTTGGCTTTACCTCCCAACAGTTGCGAGACACCATCGAGTCAGTGGCGGATACCGACTTGAGCGATTTCTTCAACCGCTATGTTGATGGCACCGAGGAATTGCCCTTTGACAAGTACCTCGAACCATTCGGGTTAAAGCTGATGGGTATCGAAGAAGAGGAACTCGTACCTTATTTAGGGGTGAAAGGGAAAACTGAAAACGGGCAGGACACTATTGTTTTTGTGGAAGCGGACTCCCCTGCTGGTGTGGCGGGTATTGATGCTGGGGATCAGTTGCTGGCGATTGATGGCTGGCGGGTTACGACCGAACAATTGAGCGATCGCCTTAAAGATTATCATCCTGGCGACACGATTGAGTTGACGGTTTTCCACCAAGATCAACTCTGTACATTTTCCATTACCCTCGGAGCTTTCCAACCTAGCCGTTACCAAATCATGCACATTGAGAATTCTACAGACGCCCAGAAGCGAAACTTGGCTGGGTGGCTGGAGTAGCTTGAGATAAGGGAGATGGGCTTGCCGTGAGCGTCAGTCGAACGGGAGAGGGGGAGATGGGGGGAGTTATGTTGGTGATCGTTGAGCCTCGTCGAAACGAAAATTCGGGTTTTCTATCCCCTTGTCTCCTTGTCTCCTTGTCCCCCCATCCTAATCTTCCCCTGCTCCTACAGAGGGAGTAAGAGGGGAGGGGTGTAGTACAATCTATAAACCAGACGCCCGATAGAGTTTTGATGGCTGGTATTTACGATGCACAATTTTTTGCCGATTGTTTACTTCCAAAATCAATTCATACCGTTTGAGGATGCCAAAATTTCCATTGCTACCCATGCCTTGCATTACGGGACGGGTGCTTTTGGGGGGTTGCGGGGCATTCCCGATCCTGAAAATCCCCAGCAAATTTTACTATTTCGATTAGATCGTCACTGCCAGCGATTGAGTGACAGTGCCAAGTTTTTGCACTACGATTTACCCGCTGATAAAATTCAGGATATTATCATTGAATTTGTAAAACGGAATAACGTTAATACATCCTTCTATATCCGACCATTTGTCTATACGTCAGATTTGGGAATTGCTCCTAGGCTTCATAAAATTCAGAAAGATTTTTTTGTTTATGGATTGGAATTAGGCGATTATTTATCACCAGAGGGAGTAAGTTGTCGGATTAGTTCTTGGTATCGCCAAGAAGACCGGAGTTTACCCTTAAGAGGGAAAGTGAGTGGGGCTTACATTACCTCATCGTTAGCGAAAACAGAAGCTGTAGAATCGGGCTTTGATGAAGCCATTTTGATGAATTCTCAGGGTAAAGTTTGTGAAGCTTCTGGGATGAATGTCTTTATTGTGAGAAGAGGTCAGTTAATTACACCAGGATACGAACAAGATATTTTAGAAGGTATCACAAGAGAAAGTATTCTGACCTTGGCGAAAGACTTAGGAATTCCAACGGTAGAAAGACCTGTGGATAAATCGGAACTGTTTATCGCTGATGAAGTTTTCTTGAGTGGAACGGCTGCCAAAATTACACCCATGAAGCGAGTTGAAAATTACGAATTGCCAAAAATCAGACCGATTACGGAAAAACTCAGGGATAAACTGACAGCGATTACCGAAAATCGAGACCCGAATTATCAAGATTGGGTGTACGCGATTCCCCTAGGATAAGAGGGAGCGGGGGAGCAGGGGAGCAGGGGAGAAGAGGAAACCTCAAAAATCTCTGTTTCTCCTCACACCCTACACCCTACAC
>NZ_JADEWY010000184.1 GCF_015207375.1 Coleofasciculus sp. LEGE 07092
CTTGTCCCCTTGTCTCCCCACTCCCCATTCCCCATTGAAAAACCCTATTTTTATCAGTGCAGGGAATAGCGTACTATTGTGTAAACTCTTGCAAATGTGTCGAGTTGTTAACAATCGACTGATATAGATACTATCGTCTATGCAAACAGTTGCCCGTCCTAGTTTTCAGCCCTTTTATAAAACTGATCGACAGCCCCTAAAGCTAGTGGTTTTGGGAGACAGCCTTGTCTATGGCTTTGGTGATCCCGAAGGGGGGGGCTGGGTAGAACGACTGAGACGCCAATGGATGTCGCCCAGTACTCCAGGTCATGTCCTTTACAATTTGGGCGTTCGAGGCGATGGCGTCAAGCAAGTGCAAGAGCGTCTCGAACATGAGTTTCGCCGTCGCGGTGAATTGAAAAATCGTGTCCCGGATACGATTATTTTGTCTGTGGGAGTAAATGACTCTGCCCGTCTCGGACGTGCCGACGGACGAAATTATACCGACTTCGATGGGTTCGAGGCAGAATTGACAAACCTCCTCGACCAGGGGCAAAACCTGTGTCAAGTGCTATTTGTCGGCATGGTGCCAGTAGATGAAGCCAAGATGCCCTTTTTAGATTGTTTTTACTTCAATCATGCCGATCAATATCGCTATAAAGAAGCAACTCGCCTAGCTTGTCTGAGGCGTCAGATTCCTTATTTGGATATTTTTGATCTGTGGATGAAGCGGGGAAGTGATTGGTGGATGAAGCGTCTCTCTCCAGATGGTCTTCATCCTAACGTAGCGGGTTATCAGGCATTATTAGAAGATGTCCTAAACTGGGAATCATTCCGCCAACTCTGATGCAGTGGGGATGTACAACGAAGGAACAGCCTTAACACACCACTGACAAAGGGATTCACCGGGAAGTAAACACACGCCAGATAATAAAAACAGTAAAGGCAACATAGCCAACCACTGTTACCCAATCCTGCCAGTCAGCAGGAAGAATCAACGCGCTATCATTCACAGGCAACTCTCACCGCAAGCAATTTTTATGATTCCTATTTTACTAGTGCAGCGTGGCGGAAATAAGTGACCAGCTAAAATCCTCCTTGTCCCCCTTGTCTCCCTTGAAGTAGTCAAAAACTCCTGCCGAGATGCACTAGGTAGTGTGCCTTCCCCATCAGCAGCCGTTGCCAACTTTCCTCCCCGTCAGCCAATAGGTAATCATTTCCCCCTTACCCTTAACCGCGATCGCTCCCCGTTTCTCAAACTCATATTTATGGTTTAACCGCTCGTAAGTTGCGGCAGTCACTTGAATTTTGCCCGGTTCTCCGGTAGTCTCCATGCGAGAGGCAATATTCACCGTATTTCCCCACACATCATAAGCAAATTTTTTAAAGCCAATCACAGCGGCGACGACAGGTCCTCCCGTATTGATACCAATTCTCAAGGTTAAAGGGTCCCCATTCGACCATTTAAATTGAGCGATCGCTTGTTGCATATCCAGTGCCATCTCAGCAATGACTTCAGCATGATCATCGCGCACGAGAGGCACCCCCCCTGCCACAAAATAGGAATCCCCAATCGTTCTAATTTTCTCAACACCGTGTCGCTGAACTAGTTCATCAAAAGCCGAAAATATCTGATTCAGCAAATTTACCACCTCTCTGGGTGTCATTGAGCTAGATTTGGGGGTAAAACTAGCGATATCGGCAAACAGGAACGAGGCATCTTCAAATTGGGTGGGTGTAGCACTCGATCGCTCTTTCAACTCCTCAACAATCGCCTGGGGCAGCGTATTCAGCAACAATCGCTCTGACTTCTCCTGTTCGTTACGCAGAGCATTTTGCAACCCTTGGATATTCAGATGATTCTCAACGCGAGCAATTACCTCTTCCTGCTGAAATGGCTTGGTGATATAGTCTATGCCACCGACTCTAAACCCTTTAACCTTATCCAAGGCATCATCCAGAGCGCTGATAAAAATCACCGGAATTTCCTTGGTGCGCTGATCCGCCTTTAGCTGCTTGCAGACTTGGTAGCCACTCATCGTCGGCATATTGATGTCGAGTAAAATCAAATCCGGTGGAGCCTCCTGTGCTGAGAACAAAGCTAGTTTGCCATTGAGAGCTTTGTAAACTTTGTAGCCCCGATTCGTTAGTATGGCGTATAACACGCGCAGGTTATGGGGCGTATCATCCACGACGAGAATAGTTGCCTTGGGGGTGTTAGTTTGATCGGAATTCATGCTGCCATTCGAGCCTGTTGAATTAGGTCTATGACGCGATCGAATAAAACGTTACTGTCCAGTCTTTTAAGGTTTTAGCAAGGGGGACATCAATGGCGGGAATTTATTCGCACAAACGAATAATTTCACCCTCCAAGCATTGAATCGCTGCCTGATTTAGTTTTTCCACCCATTCTGCTGACATTCCGGACAAGTAACCTTCAAAAGATGGGTTAGCTGTCCTTTTTAGACGACTGGATAAGACTTTCAGCCCACAAAGCGTGGACTTAAGCTATTAGCCCGGAGTTAAAACTCCGGGCTGATTTTAAGATTTACCCACGAAGTCATCGCCACCGACTAACAAAACTAACTTTGTTAAGGTAACTTGAAGTCATGACGGAAGTTTAATCTTTAATTCCTTAAGTATCTAATCTTAACCTTGGGATTATAAAAAATAACTTCAATTTGCATAAACAGGCAAACTTGATCCTAGTCTTGAATATAGCTGTTGGCAAAATTGGTATGCAACGGTTTGCAGGAGCGACACAAGGCAGTTTTGCGATTTTCTAAAAGTTTAGCGACTTCGTTAATGATAAGGGTCACCATATTCGTATTGCAGCTTGCGAGAAATTCCTCTGATGCCATAATTCCTTGAAAAAAGTCCTGCGATCGCTGCCACATTTGTCGAATTCCATCAAACCCGATATACTCAACGACAAACGCCGTTAATGGAGAATTTTTTAAGTCGTAATTAGTCGTATCACTGCGCCCGATTGCCAGTAACTGCCATACTTCCTTTTCAATATCCGTTGTAGGTTGGTAGGGGTTGAGAAGACTGGGAAATGAATCGCCCAACCGACCTAAAGAAAATCCAGAATCTGGTAATTCTCCCATCATGATTGCCAAGGAAATATCTTGCCCTAACCGCAAAGATAGTGCTTCGAGGATGGCGTTCGCAGCAAGTTTGCTCTGTAAGTAAAGCCGTGACACCTCCAGATTGATCTCGGCTCGCTCGACTAAATCTTGATAGGTTTGGTCATCCGGTTCGCCTTGAAACTGTCTAAAAATCAGCTCTGGCTTCAGAAAATTCATAAATCCCCACATCTTCTGGATGGCGATTCGGTAATCTCGCACGGTATAAGAGCCAGATTTTTGAAGATTGTGGTTCGTTTCTGGCATCAAACTCCAGGTATTGGCTAAAAAAACAGCAGAACTGGGATGAGCAAAACCACCAACATCCCGATTAGATACTCTAACGGAGCGCTTCACCGTTTGCACAATATCCTCGTCAGTTAGCTGCAGATAGAACTGATGGTTAATCAAGTGCAAGCGCTGGTACAGTAAGTCGCTAGGACTTAACCCGGATTCAGATTTTGATCGAAAGGGAATCGTCGCTTCGATACAGGCGGCAATCTGAACAATGAGTGCCGGACTGAAACATGGTTCTAGCACCTTGGCAGCCACAACTGCACTCAAAAACTCATTTTGCCCTGCAAATGGGGACAGTTCAGAACCAGGAATGCAATTAAATACGGCTGCCACCATATCGAAAATGGCATCATCCGGCAACTCGGTTTGTTTCCGGATATACAATTTTTCTTGATCCTCTTGAATAAAGGGAGCCAAATATTGTGTGAGGTTGAATTGGACGCTGCCATCAACCTGCACATAGACAATATCGTGAAATAAAGCTGCTAATATTTCAATGGCATCTGTAGATCCACCGACTGCCAAAATATGCTCGATTGAATGAAAATAGCGCCAGCGTCCCGTCATGGTTTGAACAATCAGCTTGGTTATTTTAAAAAGCAGGGGCTTGGGGATTTTAATCTGTAACTGTGCGGTAGACCACAGGATTTTATCAAAGCACTGCTGGTAATCGTTTTCAAAATTCATAAAGCGTCCCCGACCAAGTTAAAATCATTAAACGGTAAAGAAGCTGCGCCTAGTCTATCGAGAGTTTGCCCAGAAACCAATAAGGAAACGGCAGGGGATAAGGGATATGAATTCAACTTTTGCCCCCGATCAACATTAGCTCCTTCATCAATCCATAATGAATTCTGTATATCCGTTGTTCTATTGGCTACCTCTTCCTTCTCCAGTAGTGATTGCTTCACTGCGTAGGATTGAATAAAGTCTGCACCCAGTCACTGAATCTATCTTAGACCTTCCTTAAAGCAGACCGGGAAAAAATCCACAAAACTCTACTCGGTTCAGCTAAAATCTAGTTAGCCACGCATTTTTGGGCGGTCTGACCGGAATTTCTACAAAAAACTCCGTCCCTTTCCCTAAAGCCGAGACACAACGGAGATTACCTCCATGTTTTTCGACCACAATCTGGTAACTAATGGATAAGCCCAAGCCCGTCCCCTTGCCGACCGACTTTGTACTAAAAAAGGGGTCAAAGATCTGTTGGCATACCTCCTCGCTCATGCCGGAACCGTTATCGGCAATCTGAATGACAACGGCTGGGGGATTGGTAGATGGAGATGTCTCAGGTTTTACAGAGGTATGAATGGTAATCCTGCGTCTCGTCTGTGTTTCCGGACTACTGAGATCTGACTCCTGTTCCAAGGCATCAAGAGCATTCGATAGCAAATTCATAAATACTTGATTTAACTGGCTGGCATTACAGGTGACTTTTGGCAATTGACCGTAATTTTTAAGAACTTCAACCGGTGGGTGATCGCCCTGTGCCCGGAGCCGATGTTGCAAAATGAGTAAGGTGTTATCAATACCCTCATGGATATCAACGGGTTGATTGAGCTGGGATTCGCTTTGTCTAGAAAAAAGCTGTAGCGATCGCACAATTTCATGGATGCGCTCGGCTCCCACTTCCATAGAGTTCATGAGTTGTTTCCAATCTGCTACGAGAAATTCCAAATCGATCTCTTCACTCAGAGCCTGAATTTCTGGAGTGGGCTGGGGATAGATTTGCTGGTAACATTCAATGAGACGCAGCAGGTTTTGGAAATACTCCTTGGCATGGATAAGATTGCCGTAGATAAAGTTGACAGGGTTGTTGATTTCGTGTGCCACTCCCGCCACCATTCGTCCTAAACCCGACAATTTTTGAGACTGAACCAGTTGTGCTTGAGCACACTGCAACTCCCGCAGCGTCTGTTCGAGCTGTTGTGCCTTTTCTCGTTCTCGGGTTTCCGACTCCCGCAACGCCTCATCCGATTGTTTGCGATCGCTGATATCTTTGTTTGTACCCGTCATTCGCAAGGGATTCCCGGCTTCATCCCGTTCAGAAATATTCCCATGAGCCGCAATCCACTTCCAGCCCCCCGATTTAGTCAGCATCCGACATTCCACATCATACTCAATACTTCTCCCCTCTAGATAAGCACTTAACCTCTCCATTACCCTTGGCTTGTCCTCGGGATGAAGCAGTTGCTCCCAGGATTGATAGGTATTCTCAATCTCGTTAACCTCATACCCCAGTATTTTTTTCCACTGTGGGTCATAATAGGTTTGTCCCGTCCCAATATTCCAATCCCACAACCCCAAAGCACTGCCTTCTAATGCCAGTTGCAAGCGTTCTTCACTAATTCTGAGGGCAGCTTCTGTCAATTTGCGCCCAACCAGTGCCCCCAACTGGGCGGCAACAGCTTGAACCAGCGCTAGCAAATGGGGATTGGGTAGGCATTGAGTACGGTTATAGAAAACCAAAACTGCCAGCACTTGCTTGTTATCGGCAATGGGTACGCCAAAACCGGTTTGAAATCTACCGGGTACTGCAACGGGCGATTCCTGATTCATTTTAGTTTCACCAACCGCTTCTATCCATTCCGGTTGTCCAGATAACCAAACTTGCTCCGGCAGTTCTACACCCGCATCCAGAGTGAAGGTTTCTCGATAGTGTTGAAATTCTTCTCCAGAGAGTTCACCCCCATAGCAACCCGCGCCATAGTTTAAAACTGTACCCTCATCAGCAGGAATCCAGGCTTCTCCAACATCCCAGCCGATGGTTTGACAAATTAAGCGCACAATCACATCCATTGCACTCGTTAACTCATCAGCACCGTTAACAGCTTGAGTGGTTGCCAACAGCAGACGGATTTCATTCTCTGCCTGCTTGCGAGTGGTAATGTCGGTGGCAATGCCGAGAATCTGTAGGGGTTTGCCATCGGCAGTTCTGGCAAAGACAGTATCCCGACTGTTTAACCAGCACCAATTCCCGTTGGCGTCTCGCATCCGGTACTCAATCTCAAAGATGTCGCCGTCTTTAGCGGTGTCAAACTGTTTGAAGTAGGCGGGGAGTTTCTCTAAATCCTCCGGGTGCATAAGATTGGGAAACACCTCACAACCCATTTTTTGCACGGCTTCTGGTGTGTAGCCGAGAGTTAGGGCAATTTCACAATTGGCATAGATGTTTCGCTGTTCTCTGAGGTCATGAAGATATAAAATACTGGGAGTGGCTTCGGCAATCTGCTCGATAAAGTGCTTACTCTGCCGCAGTGCCTCTTCCTTCTGCTGGCGATCGCGAATTTCCCGTTGCAGTAAGGTATTTTGCTCTTGTAGATTCTTTTGCAGGGCTTGCAGGGTGAGTTGATTTTCGATCCGTACTAAAACTTCTTCAATGTAAAAAGGTTTAGTAATGTAATCAACCCCACCGACTTGAAACCCTTTAACTTTATCATGTCCTTCACTTAAAGCACTTAAAAAAATAATAGGAATATCCTGGGTTTGAGCAGTCGCTTTTAACCGTTGACAGACTTCGTAGCCATTCATCTCTGGCATCATAATGTCAAGCAAAATCAAATCCGGAGGAGTGGTAATGGCTGCAGTCAATGCTAATTCTCCAGAGATAGCTCGTTGCACTTTGTATCCTTGCTCCATCAAGACATTGGATAAAAAACGCAGATTATTGGGTTGGTCGTCAACCACTAGAATTGTTATCTTAGTCGTATCGATTAGTCTGGATATTTTTCTGCGGTTCGTGGTAATATTCATTTTTAAGCTAGTTGATAATAGGTTCAGTGAGCTGTATAATTACATCTAGACGAAACTCTTTGAGTAACTCCATTAAAGTTTCAGCTAATGTCGCTTTGCTATCGGGGAGTTGTTGAATCAACTGATAAATAGACTCTTCATCCAGTTGATTAGCTGCCTGATGTAACTTGGCGATCCACCCTGAGGGCATTGCTGCCAATTCTGATTGGAAAACTTCATCAAATGTTTTAGCGATCACATTGATTCGTCGAGAGGTTATTGAGGATGGCGGCAACGCTTCATAAACGTAGCGAACTCCTAAGTATTCAGCTATTTTTTCAAAGATTATATCTTCTGCAAAGGGTTTCCGGACAAAATCATCCGACCCGGCTGCCAAAATTTCTACTCGCCGTTCTTCAAAGGCACTGGCAGTTAGGGCAATGATGATGGTTTTTAGAGGTTGAGCGGCTGGTGGATTGGTGGAGAGAGGCAAGTCTCTTTCCCGAGTTCTAATCTGTCGAGTCGCCTCCAATCCATCCATAACAGGCATTCGCGTATCCATGAAAATCAAGTGGGGTTGCCAACGCTCCCAAACCGCCACGCATTCAGCCCCGTTTTCCGCTTCCCGAACTTCAAAACCAATCGGTTCAAGTAACTTCAGCAGCAACAGGAGGTTTTCTTGGGTGTCGTCAACAATCAGCAAGCGATAGGGGGTTTGGTTTGACTCTAAACCAATCACTCGTCGCCGGGGTTTCGTGGCGATATCCGGTGCATTTGCCTCAGTAATGTTGATATTAAATTGAAATGTTGTTCCCTCCCCTAAAACACTGCTAACACCAATCGTTCCCCCCATCAGTTGGACGAATTTTTGGGTAATGCTTAAACCCAAACCCGTTCCTTCAGCAGCATTCCGTCCAGTTTCCGTCTGCATGAAGGCAGTAAACAAGCTATCGAGTTCTTCGGGGGCAATGCCAAGTCCGGTATCTTCCACTTCAAACTGAAGGATTTTAACAGTCCTCGGTGTAGATAACTTATCATTTTCTTTAGCCAAACTGCCCTTAGTCAGTAACTCATCCGTGATATCCCCTGCCACGCTGACTCGCAGCGTCACGGTTCCGAATTCTGTAAATTTGATGGCATTTCCCAGGAGATTAATCAAACAAACCCGCAATTTTTTGGCATCTGTTTTTATATACTGCGGCACATTAGCGTCAACACTAACGATAAGCTGCAATTTTTTTTGAATCGCTTTAATTTGGAACATTTCTTCTAAGGTATCGAGGAGGCGATATAAGTCAAAACAGCTCTCATAGAGCGAAATAATTCCTGCCTCGATTTTGGATAAATCTAAAACATCGTTAATTAACTCCAACAAATGCTCACCACTGCGATTGATGATACTTAAATAGTCCCGCTGCTCAGTATTCAGTTCAGCATCGCGGCTCATGACTTGGGTAAAACCCAAGATGGCATTCAGGGGAGTGCGGAGTTCGTGGCTCATGTTCGCCAAAAATTCACTTTTCGCTTGCGAGGCGTCTTCGGCGGCTTTTTCAGCTTTGCGCCGCTCTTGAATTTCCTGTTGCAGTTGTTGATTTTGTGCTTGGAGTTTTTGAGAGAGCCTGCGAATCGTCAGTTGGTTCTCAACCCGTGCCAGAACCTCTTCAACTTGAAACGGTTTAGTGATATAGTCAATACCACCAATGGCAAAGGCTCTAACTTTATCTAAAACTTCATCAAGGGCGCTAATAAAAATGACTGGAATTTCAACGGTTGTCGGATCGGCTTTTAGATGTTCACAGACTTGGTAGCCATCCATCTCCGGCATTCTAATATCAAGTAAAATCAGATCGGGGGGAGCCGATTTTGCTGCTCGGATTGCCATTTGTCCTTTAACGACACCCCGAACTTTATATCCTCGCTCGGAGAGGGTAGCTGATAAAAGTTGTAAATTTTCTGGTGTATCGTCAACAATTAAAATATTTCCTTGATTTTCCTCAGGTTGATTACCATCCATATGCATCATTTTGTAACTTAGGAATTATGAAGATTGTAGGTTGAGTTGAGCGACAGCGAAAGCTAACACTTTCTAGGGTAAAGCTGGGTGACTCTTCGAGAAGGCTGCTTACGTTCCAATGGTCTAGCCTACGGAATTTTGGCTTATTTAGAACTAGGTTGCTGACGCGCTCTTGGGAAGCGTCTCTACTCCTCCATTTCCTGTTTTGCTTCTTCAATTAAATCGATAATGCGATCGCACCGGAAGTTGTTGACCAAATCGGTTAAAGCGTGGGCTAGAGGGGTATGCTCGGCGGGAATTTGCTCGATTAGCTGGAACATCTGCTCGTTATCAATCGCATCAGCCGCCCGGTACAGCTCATCGACCCACCCTGCTGGCATTACCAATAAGCTTAAAGTATTCAACTCACCGCCTTGAGTACGGGCATGGGGCTGACGGCTAACAACCAACGGCTGCTCACGGTCTTCGCAGACGTAGCGCACCCCCAAGTATTGAGCCATCTTCTCAAAGATAACTCCTTCTCGAAAGGGCTTGCGAACAAAGTCATCACAGCCTGCTGACAAAACGATAGAACGCTCCTCTTCAAAGGCACTTGCCGTCAGCGCTAAGATGATAGTGGCTTGACCCTTCAAATGGGCTTTAATGCGTTTAGTGGCTTCATAGCCATCCATCACAGGCATCCGCATATCCATCCAAATCAAATGAGGGTGCCAACTTGACCACAGGTTAATAGCTTCTTGACCATTAACAGCTTCTTGCACGGAAAAGCCCACCGATGTCAGCAGTTTCGTCAACAGCAAACGACTTTCGAGGCGATCGTCAACCACTAAGATACGATAATCAGGTTGTCCGGGTTCTAAGCCAATGACTCGATAAGTTGGCTGAGTTGTTTCGATCTCCGATGCCCCAATCCGCTCCACCTCCACATCAAATTTAAAAACACTTCCTTTACCCACCGTGCTGCTAACCGTGATATCCCCACCCATCAGTTGCACGAACTGGCGGCTAATCGGTAAACCCAGACCCGTTCCTTCTAAGGATTGACGACCCGTTTCCGTTTGTACAAAGGCTTCAAATAAAGTGGAAATTTCTTCTGGCGCAATACCCGGACCCGTATCTTCAATTTCAAAGATGAGAACAGATTGGCTATTCAAGATTGCCCGATCACAAATGAGTCCTTGCTCCCCCGCTCCCCCGCTCCTCTGCTCCCCCGCTCC
>NZ_JADEWY010000185.1 GCF_015207375.1 Coleofasciculus sp. LEGE 07092
GATAGCTTCAGGCTTCCCTTTCCTACTAACCTTGACATCAATAAGGTCAAAGAATGGACTATCTTGCCCAAAAACGGCGCATTCTATTTGGAGGCATCTTATGAAATACCTCAAAGGGAATTCCTTAATGAATCAATTTCGGTTTTGGGCGATCGCTCTAACAAATTTCCTCGCTATTGCTAAGAAAATCTTAAAACTTACAGGATTGCTTTTATTGTGTGCAATCGTACTGAGTTGGTCACGTCCCGCACAAGCCGCTAGCCGCCTTAATCCGCAGTTGGAAGAGCAAGTTTTGCAAGTTATTCGCGCTCATCCAGAAGTGATTATAGAATCTGTTCAAGCATATCAGCAGCAAGTCCAGCAACAACTCCAACAGGCACAGCAAGCATTCGTCCAACAAATAAAAACCAATACCAAAGCGGTGATTGGTGAGTCTCCCACCACTGGCAAAGCGAATTCAACGGTTTTGCTAGTTGAGTTTTCAGATTTTCAGTGTCCCTTCTGTGCTCAGGCACATGAAACTGTCCAACAGTTTATGGCAAAGCATCAAGATGAAGTCAACTTAGTTTACAAGCATTATCCTCTAAGTTCGATTCATTCCCAATCCCTATCTGCTGCTAAGGCGGCTTGGGCTGCGAGTCAGCAGGGTAAATTCTGGGAGTATCACGATGCGCTATTTACCCAGCAAGACCAGCTCAGTGAGCCATTTTACATCGCTACCGCTAAAGCTCTAAATCTGGATATCGAACAGTTTAACAGCGATCGCAACAGTGCTGCGGCTGAGGCTGCAATTCAGAACGATATTCAGCTTGCTGAGAATTTGGGGATTGGCGGTACACCCTTTTTTGTCATGAATGGAGAGACGTTCACGGGGGCGATTCAACTGGCTGAAATGGAGAAAATTCTGGAACGTGTCACAGAATCGTGATTCGGTTAGACCTTAATATAGGGTTATCTTTTGTAGGCGGGTTTATCGATATCTGGGCTACATAGGGAAGATACTTGTAAACCCGCCCCTACGGAACTTTACAAAACAGGTTGCAATACTTCTACCTGTTTTAACTCCCAACCCCGCTCAAATATCTCATCAATCGACAGCATCTGACCATCAATTGTCATAAAGTTATGGTCTTTGGTTGCTCGAATAATTGAACCGTCTTCCAGGGAATATTCAAAGACTTCTTGGTGTCCTCGGTTATGCCATTGAGCAATGGGTTGCGTGTAGACATAGCCATTATTGTCAACAGTATACACCGTGCAGTCAATTTCCTTTTCGACAATTTCACCAATCGCTAGAAAACCATATTCAATGGTTAAAATCTTAGTATCGTAGCTCAAGCAATATTCAGCAAACAGTACCATTTGCTCGAATAAGTCTTCAGATACCCTTTTAGAAACTCCATTTTTAGCTGCGCCGTCAATAAAAATGTCTCGATGCTTTTGCATCTCAGAAACCTTTTTCTTGCCCATGGCACGCCTTAATAAATCGGCTTGACCCAGGGAATATCCGGCTAAGTCCTGAGCCATTTTCATAATTTGCTCTTGGTAGCAATTATGAGTTACTACCCCATGAGCGAGAAAATAAGGTGAGTCTTGATTCTCCATCTGGAGATCGAAGCATTCTTCTTTTCCGTTCTCTTCAACAGAGACAACATAAACCAGGCGAGCATCTTGTAAGTAAGTTTCTTGGTAGATTTTGTGATACAAATCATCCCAATCCTTAATTTGGGTTTTGTATTGAGATGATTTGGGTTTAAATAAAGTTGCCTGTTGAAGCGATCGCTTGGCTAACTTCCTTGTCACGCTATCTGTAACCGCAAGAGACTCTACTAACAATTTTGCGAAATTCTCTGATGAAACTGGCAGATAATTCTTTGCTGTTTCTGCATATTGCTTACCGGGAAGTTTGGATTGCCCTAAAATTGAGTTAAATCGAGTACGGTCAGTAATCAGAACATAATTTTTTACAACCGAATACGATATCTTCAGACTCCCTAACAACAAAGCAACTTGTTGGATTAACCGAGGAGATGCACTGCGGAAGTAGGCGACTTTCTCGCTATAACATCCATCGCTGTCCCACAGACCGCACAACAAATCAATTCGGTCTTGCTCACAGTAATCTGAAACATCGTCTGGTAAATATTTTGCAACAGATTTGACCTTCCATCCCCTACCTCCGTATAAACTATCTAGAAATTGTGTCAAAGGAGTAGGTTTGGGTTGTGTTTTAAACTTCGAGTAAGCATACCAGCATCTTGTATGGAAATAATAATTAGGTTCCCCCCCCCAGGTTTCGGCAATCAGATTAGCAACCCAGATAGCTGTCTCTTCTATAGAACAGGTAATATTGGGAGTTGAAGAGACTAAATTTCCATCTCCTATCAACAAACCAAGCAGATAAGCTTCATTCTGGCGTAGTTTTTGGCTGTTCTTGGATAGAGTCCATTTTTCATAAAGCGCAGAACTATAGATATGAGCGTTTTTGAGTCCTCCTGCTGCTGGTGTGAGTTCCCAGGCAAACTTGTCTCCTTCTGGTGTTAAAAAGCGGTGATTCTTACTGGAATAAATAACCGTACCGCTAGATAGAGTGATTTTCAAAATCTCTTTAACACCACTGCACCAGTGTTTAGCAACTTTGGCTGACCAAACCTTTTTTCCATCAGACGTTAAAATTACGTCACCAGGTTTTATCTCCTCAATCGGCACGTAAGAACCATCAGGTTTATCGATTAGTGTACCCTTTGGCAAACAAAGCGTTCCATAGGTTTCGTTCAAAATTGGCTCTAACAGAGGATGTTGATACTCAACTTTCTCCCTCCCATGTTTACGGTTAATAAACTTAGGAATCAGACCCGCATCTAATGGTCCGGGTCGGTACAGTGCCAAAATTGAGGAAATATCTTCGATACTAGACGGTTTCAAGTCTCGCACGACTTGACGCATCCCCGATGATTCTAATTGGAAAATGCCTTCTAACTCACCTTGCGCTAAAAGCTTATAAGTTTTTTCAATATCATCAGGGCGTTTTTTAACTTCTCCTTTTGCCAGAATGTGGAATGCCTTGCGTTCGTCAAGGGTTAGCTGATCTAAATCTAGAGTGAAATTTTGATTTTTTTGAATTAACTCTACTGTTTTTTGAATCGTGGTTAAATTCTTCAAACCTAAAAAATCCATCTTCAGCAGACCCAGAGATTCCAAATCTTCCATGAAATACTGGGTGATGACGGCACCATCATTATTCTTTTGCAACGGTACAATCTCATCCAACGGTTCTGATGAAATCACAACTCCAGCCGCATGAACACCAAAGGTTTTGTTAGTTCCCTCAATCCGGATCGCCATATCGAGCCAGTGGCGAACTTTTGGATCTTTTTCGTAAGCCTCTTTAAACTCTGGAGAGGGTGTTTTATTAGAAATCATCACCTTCAGCTTGGTGGGTTTTCCTCGCGAAACCGGAATCATCTTTGCCATCTTGTCAGATTCGCCGTAGGGAATATTTAATACCCTTGCAACATCCTTTAAGACAGCTTTGGAGGTCATACGGTTAAACGTAATAATTTGCGCCACCCGCTCTTCCCCATACTTTTGGGTAACATATTTAATAACTTCATCACGTCTATCAATACAGAAATCCGTATCAATATCGGGCATGGATTTCCGTTCTGGATTAAGGAAGCGCTCGAATAAAAGTCCGTGATGAACAGGATCAATATTGGTAATTTTTAAGGAATAGGCAACTAAAGAACCCGCCGCAGAACCCCGCCCAGGACCAACAGGAATACCTTGATCTCTCGCAAATTTGATGTAATCCCATACGACTAAAAAGTATGTGGAAAACCCCATCTGCTGCATCATTTTTAACTCGTATTCCAGTCGTTCTCTGTAGACAGGATTAACTTCGCTGCGAGAACGACATCCCAAGCGGTTTAGTAGTCCTTGCCACGTTACTTCCTCCAGGTAGGTATCAGCGGTGTGTCCACTGGGAACGGGGTAATTGGGGATGCGAGGTTCCCCCATAATGTCGTAGGGTTTAACTTTGTCGGCAACGTCTAAGGTGTTAGAGATCGCTTCTTGAATGACATCATCCGGTAAATGATCCCGAAATAGCTGCGCCATCTCCGCTGCAGACTTGAGATATTCGGTGCCGCTGTAGCGCATCCGCTTATCTTCTTCGATCAGCTTACCCGTCTGAATACACAGCAAGGCGTCGTGTGCTTCTACGTCGTAGCAGGAGATAAAATGAGAATCGTTAGTAGCAACAATTTTAATTCCTAACTCGCGGGCAATCTTAACGATTTCAACGTTAACAATTCGGTCTTCAATAGAGCCGTGGTCTTGAATTTCGAGATAGTAATCTGCAGCGAAGACTTCTTTATACCACTGCGCTACTTGACGAGCAAGTGTTGGGTCGCCTTTAAGAATTGCTTGAGGAACTTCACCCCCCAAACAGGCACTTGTAACAATTAACCCTTCACGATACTCTTTGAGTAAATCTTTATTGATACAAGGACGCTGGAAAATTCCTCGTCCCTGGAGTCCATTTAGATTAGAAATCGTCGTCAGCTTGACTAAATTTTTATAGCCTTGGGTATTCTTTGCCAAGACAACTTGGTGATACTTGCGCTGGCGCTTTGTATTATCCTCAATGTCACCGTTGATTACATACATCTCGTTGCCGATAATCGGCTTGATGCCTTTTCCTCGGCATTCTTTAATCAGCTCGATCGCGCCATACATAACTCCGTGATCGGTGAGAGCGATCGCAGGCATTCCCAGCTCAACGGCACGTCCAACCAACTGCGGTAACTGAGAGGCACCGTCGAGAAGACTGTAATCGCTATGAATGTGGAGACCGACGAAGGACATAAAGGGTAAGTAGGGATTAAACTACATCACTATTGCAGTAGCTTGTTGGCTGGGTCAAGCAAGAGCGGAACTCATCCTAGCAAATTTCTATCACCCCTTAGTGAATGTGATATAGCGGAACTCAAGAAGCGTGAAGTACAGCCCTCACTCCCTAGCCCCCTCTCACTCGCTTTTTGAGAGGGGGAAACTCTACCTCAGTAAATTGGGAAACGCTATACCGCTATCATTCTCTATATAATGATAAGACACTTAGTTAGTAGTGAGTACTTTAGCACTCTCCTACGAATGTTTGTTTATCTAACGCTCAGTTAGTTGAGCTTGGCTTGCGTACACTTGTTGCAAAAAATGTTGAACAGCTTGCTGATACTGAACCCCAGCAACTTCTGCTACGTCATTGTGACCGGCATCGGGAACGAGCAATAATTGTTTGGGAGCAGTGATAGTATCAAATAAGACTTGACTCATCAGGGCAGGTACTACACGATCGCTCGTTCCATGAATTAATAGTAGTGGCATCGTCAGATACTTTACTTTGCTGATCGAGTCAAACTTCTGGGTTAGCAGCAAATCAGCGGGAAATAGACTGTAGATGCCTTCATGTTCTACCATCAGGCGCATGGATGTAAACGTGCTTTCCACAATTAAGCCAGGAATACCTGGGTTTCTTGCAGCTAACTCGATTGCGATCGCTCCTCCTAAGGAATGACCATAAACGAAAATATCCTGGGGAGCAATCCCACGTTCTTGCACCAGGTAATCCCAAGCGGCTTGAGCATCCTGATACACTTGGGCTTCGGTGGGAAAGATTCCATCACTTTTCCCGTAACCCCGGTAATCAAATAGCAGCACCGAGAAACCCCACTGGTGAAACCGTTGGGTATGCCTGATATTTGCACCAATATTTTCTCCATTGCCGTGCAGATACAGCAGAACACTAGGGGTTGGAGAAGCAGCAGGAATCCACCAACCGTGCAGGCGTTCTACCTTACCCGTTTTGGTAGACACCGGTATCGAAACCTCTTGATAAGGTAAACCTAAATCAGCCGGTGTAGATTGAATTACCTTGGTGGGGACAAAAATTATGCGATTTTGCCAGAGTAGTAAGGCGATGCAGATCAAGAGGTAAGCGATCGCTAAAATTCCGGCAACGGTTAGCAGTAATTTTAAAAGGGTGACGGCTCGAATTGACATGAAAACTGGAACGAAGAAAGCCAGACTCCATCCTAAAGGATACTGTCGGTAAAAGGGGGGTGGCATCCTTCAGATAGGAGAATGATTAAAGGCAGATCCCCGACTTCTCGAGAAGTCAGGGATCTAAACCGTTGCGGCTACCCACTTAGAGCGGTGGCTTCTTGAGATGCCAATCGGTAGACTGCTCATAAGCATACGCCACCTGAAAGAGTTGGTCTTCGCGCAAGACTTTACCAATTAACTGTATACCAATTGGCAATCTCTGATTATCAAAACCACAAGGCACACTCATCCCTGGCAAACCCGCTAAGTTAACGGGGATAGTCATCAAATCTCCCAAGTACATACTTAAAGGGTCTGCTGTTTTTTCCCCAGCCTTAAATGCTGTTGTGGGAGCCGTGGGACATAACAAAACATCAACCTTTTCAAATGCGGCATCAAAGTCTTGTTTAATTAAGGTACGAACCTTTTGCGCTTTCAGGTAATAGGCATCGTAATATCCTGCGGACAGAGCATAAGTACCCAACATAATCCGACGCTTGACTTCTGCACCGAACCCAGCAGCGCGAGTTTTCGTGTACATCGACAGTAGACTGTCAGCGTTATCTGCCCGGAAGCCGTATTTAACGCCATCGTAGCGAGCCAGATTCGCTGAGGCTTCAGATGGGGCAATAATATAGTAAGTTGGCAAACCGTAGCGGAATCGGGGGCAGGAAATTTCTTGAACTTCGGCACCCAAAATTTTTAGTTGTTCGACGGCTTTATTCACTGCCTGTTCGACGACAGGATCTAAGCCTTCGCCAAAGGTTTCTTTAATAATGCCAATCTTGATACCGCCTTGGGACTTGAGATTGGGTTGCAGAAACTGCGTGTAGTCAGGAATTTCAACCTTGAGACTGGTGGCATCCTTGGGGTCGTAACCTGCGATCGCACTTAGTAAAATAGCAGCATCTTCTACAGTTTGTGAGATCGGACCGATTTGATCTAAAGATGAGGCAAAGGCGACTAAACCGTAACGGGACACTAAACCATAAGTAGGTTTCATGCCAACAATGCCACAGAACGATGCCGGTTGACGAATGGAACCCCCCGTATCAGAACCAAGGGCAATGGTGCATTCTCCCCCTGCTACTGCTGCTGCTGAACCCCCAGAGGAACCTCCTGGTACTCGTTCTAAGTCCCAAGGGTTAGCAGTAAGGTGATAGGCGGAGGTTTCGGTGGAACCGCCCATGGCAAATTCATCCAGATTCGTTTTACCCACCATCACCGCACCTATATCCTTAAGCTTTTGGGTAACGGTAGACTCGTAGGGGGGGACGAAGTTTTCCAGAATGCGGGAGGCGCAGGTGGTGGGAACGCCCTTGGTACACATATTATCTTTGATACCAATGGGAATTCCTGCCAACAGACCAATATCTTCTCCGGCGGCTATTTTGGCATCCACTTGACGCGCCTGTTCTAGAGCTTGTTCTGAGGTAACGTGCAAAAAGCTGTGTAGTTTTGGTTCTAGCGCCTCAATTTGCTTTAGGGCTTCTTGGGTAATTTCGACGCTTGAGCGTTCTTTGTTGATGAGTTGTTGGTGCAACTCGCGAATGGATGCCATGTTTGTACCTTCACTGACTACCGTGCTCTAGTATTTTGGCAAAAAATTGAGCGGCTAGCTGAACAGAGAGTGTGGGACATGGAAAGAGTCTGACTGGGGTGTCAAAATGCTTATCACCGTGTTGATGATACAGCACAGAAAATTACCCAAATGCGATCGCTCCTTTACCATCTGCCATCACCATCAAGGCGCGATCGCTTATAGTGGAAACTTCAATCCGGATAGTATCGTCCCCGGAACGAAAAGAGAACGAAAGTCAACTTTTAGCGTTGAAACATCATGACGATGAAAAATGGTCAATGCCGCTCCTGCGGTTCCTTTGATATACGCAGCAACAGGAACCGAAAATTTCCTGCCCTCAATACGATGACACTCGGATTGGGAAACTCATCAGCTCGTTACGCTGCACTTGATACCTACGTTTGTGTCAACTGCGGCTACGTCGAAAGCTATGTGGCATCCCCAGAAGACTTAAACTACATCCAAGACAACTGGGAAAGTGTTGGCGTCAAGTGCGAGAATACGGTGCGATCGCGAAAAAACTCTGATCAGCTACCGCCAAGACATGATGAACACTGGAGAACCCAAACCCTGCACAGTTAAGAAAATTGCTCAAAAAAACAGTCATTACTACCTAGCGGATTAATATCATAGCAGTTTTCATCCGTTCTAGCGTTCTAGAAAAACCTCTCCCTTATAAACAAAAGAGATATTAACACCTCCTTCTCTTGTAGAAAAGGGGGTCAGGGGTTTAGGTTTTTAATATTCACACTACTAAATCGGTGTTATAGGACGGTAATTCTGCATGACGACCCATCTGCCAACAGTTAACACTACCCCCAATCTGATTTCACCCACAATTTTCCCTAACCAGTCGAGGAATACTCCGCCCGTAAAACTAGGGATTATGGCATCTGGAAGCGGCAGCAACTTTGAAGCGGTAGCGCAAGCGATCGCCGATGGGCAGCTTAACGCCCAAATTCAAGTGATGATTTACAATAATCCTGGCATCAAAGCCGTAGCCAGAGCCGAAAAACGGGGCGTTCCAGTTGTTCTGCACAATCACCGGGACTATAAAAAACGGGAAGAGTTAGATAGCCAAATTGCCCAGACGCTGCGGCAGTACGGAGTAGAATTGGTGATCATGGCAGGCTGGATGCGTGTGGTAACGCCAGTTCTCATCGACGCCTTCCCCAACCGACTAATTAACATCCACCCCAGTTTATTACCCAGTTTCAAGGGTGTGCGGGCGGTAGAACAAGCACTGGCGGCTGGAGTAAAAATTACAGGCTGTACCGTTCACCTGGTATGCCCGGAAGTGGATAGTGGCCCAATTTTAATCCAAGCGGCGGTTCCCGTTCTACCGGATGACACCTCAGAAACCCTCCACGCCCGGATTCAAATTCAAGAATATCGAATTTTCCCCCAAGCGATCGCCCAGGTTGCTGCAAGTATTGCAGTGGCAGGACGTTAATCTACATTTCTAGGGCGGAGATTCTTACACTTCAACCTCTTGATTTCCCAGTTTCCAAAGAAAGCTAGAAATCCAATTAGTCGCCACATGAGCCACAATCGGCACCAGTAAATTGCCTGTGAACACGGCACTAAATCCTAATAGCAATCCCACCACGGTTGCCCAAACGACATAGGGCCACTGTTGAGAACCACTCAGGTGTAAAATGCCAAAGACTAGACTGGATGCCACAACACCAAGGGGGTTTAATCCTACGGCTGGTAACATAACCCCCCGAAATAGCAATTCTTCACTCATGCCAGGTAACAACCCCAGCCAAATCAGGTCGGGTAATACTAGGGGTTTAAGAACTAACTGGAGGTAGAAGTCGGCACTTTGGCGGTAAGCGGGCCACAGACGGTAGATTACGCTACTGGCAGCCGTAATGACTACCCCTAGCCCTAGTCCTAAGAGCAAGGCGTTAGGGGTACCTTCTAAGGATAGGAGAGTAACGGAGCCGAATTCCAGCCATAACTTAGCGATCGCTAGCAACACGACAGCAGTTACCCCCATGGCAACTAACACTTGCATTCGCGTTAGGGGTTCAATTTTAGGGTTATCAGGAGACTGTTTTGTCACTAATAGATAGGCAATGCATGGACGACAGGGATGGGCTGAGGGACTCTGCACTGATACCAGCACGATGAGCAACCAGCAAGCCCAGTGCCTCTAAATACGAGTGTACTCGCATTACTTTAATCCCTAACGGTTCTGGTGGAACTTGCAGGGCGGTTTGGTTTTCTTCAACGGCAATAATCTGAGTAGACAATTGGCTGAAACTGAGTAAGGCACTGCCCCCACAGGTACTGGCGGGGATAACCACAGCATCTACCTCTTCTGCCCAAATGTCTCCCAGTTTGGGAAGGAAATTTCCCGTCTTGACGACAAACTGGGGGGCGCGACTGAGTCCAACCAAAACGCAGGGTAAGAAGGTGTAACCCAATTCCTCAGCCGCAGAGCGAGGG
>NZ_JADEWY010000186.1 GCF_015207375.1 Coleofasciculus sp. LEGE 07092
CCCCCCCTCCCCAGCTCCTCTGCTCCCCAGCTCCCCAGCTCCCCAGCTCCCCAGCTCCTCTTCAAGAACTGGGTCACGAATTTCAATCGGCTCGTTCATAATATCGTTAACGCGCTCGATTGCAGTGAAGCCCGCTTGAAACATGGTGAATTTTTCAGCAAATTGGCGTAAGGGATTAAACAAGCGTTGGGCGTATAGGATAAAAGCTGACAAAACTCCAAAACTTAAAGCATCTTTCAGGATTAGCCAACCTCCCAGCCACAGCACTATCGCGATCGCCGCTAAACTAACCCACTCTAGTGTTGCTGAAACCGCTGAATCATGAAAGATGGTTTTGTCAACTTCAGCAACATAGCGCTGGTTCACTGCACGAAACATCTCGCCATTTAATTGTTCACGGCGGAATAGCTGCACGATATTAATGCCGCTAATGTTTTCTTGCAGCATCGAGTTGAGGGACGAAAGTTCTTCCCTGGCTATGTAGTTAGCTTTGCGATATTGCTGCTGGAAGTAAACAATTAGAGCTGTTACTGGAAACAGCATCAGCACTAGAATTAGCGCTAGCTGCCATTGCAGTGAAAACATGAAGAGGGCAATGAATACCATTGAGAACAGGTCATTTAAAATTCCAATGGCACCACTAGAAAAGACTAGTCCTAGGGCTTCCACATCGCTAGTAAGTCGGGTAATCAACTTTCCTACAGGTGTGCGGTCAAAAAATCGCACCGCTAGAGAGGTAACGTGATCGAAAAGGTCTTCGCGAATCCCAGCCGTAATTCGCTGTCCGAGAGTTTCCTCTAAAAATTTTTGAATAATTCCGAATACCAGCCGGATTATGATGGTCAGTAATAGTAGACCACTGAGAATATGGATGCCTTCTGCTAGCGATCGCTCTTGCAAAAAAAACCAGGTTTGCTCTTGGCGAATTAAGGAAACTGCCTGCCCAACCATCAGGGGTTGAATCGCACCGACGATGGACACGGGTATCAATAAAAGGATGGACACTAATGCAAGGCGTCCACTACGACGGGCATAAGGCACCAGCCTCAGGAATAGTCGCCAGTCGTTTTCGCGAGGGCGTTCCTTGCGATTGGCATCGATTGGTGGTGATAGGCGAGTCATTCAAAACCCTGGTGGAGTGATTTCTACCTGTTGCGAAAAAAGTACGCTCTCTCAATGTAGCGTAGGAGTCTGGGGCAGGGGAAATAGATTCAATGGGAGGTCGGGGGGAGAGGATGGGGATTGTAACTCCAACCTTCCCTCAAATTCTCAATGCATATAGCGTTTTCATCGAAGAAAGGAATAGGGAAAGGTTTTAGAGATAAATTTCCACCTACCTACCACCTACCACCTCTCAGAAATTATCCCAGCTAATTGAGGAAGAGTTGCCCCTTGTATGATAGGAATTGATATGAGATCAATGCATAGTCCTTGCAATGCCTTCTCCATTTCCAGGAATGAATCCGTATTTAGAAAGCCCTCAATTCTGGTCAGAGGTGCATCACCGCCTGATAACTGCACTAGCGGATGCCATAGAGACGGAACTCAGCCTTAAATATCGAGTAGCAATTGAAAAACGAACCTATCTCAATAATAGCGATGAGTCAGTGGAGGTAGGAATTCCTGATGTAGCCGTAACCTTTCAAAAATCAACTCTAACTAGCCAGACACCAGCCACTGCCACTCTACCGACTCTTGGGGAAGCTGTCACAGTAACCATACCAGTGCCAGAAGAAATCAGGGAAGGTTATTTAGAAATCCGAGAAGCGGCAACGGGTTATGTTATGACAACAATTGAAGTGCTTTCGCCCACTAATAAACGTGCTGGAACAGGACGTGAAGCCTATCTACGCAAGCGTCAAGAAGTGCTAAGTACTCCTACTCATTTAGTAGAGATTGACTTGCTCCGGGGTGGTAAACCCATGCCTATTTTGAGTGAAATCCCTCAGACAGATTATCGAATCTTAATTGCTCTTGGTAATCGCCGTCCCTTAGCTCAATTCTATGGTTTTAGTGTCCGGCAGGAAATTCCTAAATTTTTCCTTCCTTTGCAGTCAGGAGATACTGAGCCAATCGTAGATTTGCAGAGTTTGTTAGTTGGAATATATCAACGAGCAAGATACGATATGGCAGTGGATTACAGTCAGGAACCTGTACCTCGGCTGAAGGAAGAGGATAGAGTTTGGGCAGATGAACTCTTGCGAGAGAAGGGACGACGCTAACTTCATTACAATCTTTAGCGACGAAGGAGCGTCAGCGAGGCAAATGCTAACGTATCCGGCAATGTATGATACTGGCTTGGCTGCCAGCACCAAGTCTGGAAACTGCTTTGGAACATTGATTACTCTAAAGATTTGCGATCGCTGACTTGTTTTAGGGGGGTTATACTGCCAGAAGAACCTGGATCAGCTTGGTTGCTACTTGCAGTTAATTGCCGGTGAATGGGCAGAATGGTTCTATCCCGGTAGAGTTTCGACCGTTTTTCAATCAGTTCTTTTTCGTTGGGGTGTTCGTAAATAACTGCACCGTTACTTTGCTTTGCTAGAATTTTGCAGGCAAAGTAGTTTGCCATAAACAGGTCTTCTTTAAAAGTTGCTCCAGTTTGCGGTATTCCTTTGTTAGGGAGGTGGTGGTTGGCTAATTCTGGGGGACATTCTTGCGACCACTTTTCGATCCCTTTTGCAAAGGCGCTTGTTACTTTCTCGTTGCTGATTTGCCACGCCTCAGCCGTTCGTCGCAGGGCAAATGTACCGTAGATACCCACGGCTCGAACTTCTTTGATGCCTTTTTCAATTGCCGATAGAATATTCCCTTGATTAGGGGGAGCGCCGCCGGGATGGTTGTGGGTTGCGATTTGATTTTGAGATGAATCTTCTTTTTCGGGAGCCAATACAGGAATATTAGCGGCATTGTAGCCAAACTGTTCTGCCCGTTTCAGTTGCGTCTGAATGTCTGTTGTTTCTGGGTGTAGAGAGGATAGGTTGTGGCGAGAACCAAAGGGGCGCATCTGTAAGGGGTTAGTTACGGGTAATCCTTTTTGTCTGGCTTGGATGCCATTACCGAATGGGCGCGTCTGCAATTGACTCGGTACTGGGATAAAATCGTCTTCTTTTTTCTTTTGGATTCGTTGCCGGATGCCCATAGCCCACCCCTCGAAGTTTAATTAGGGATATACTTGACAGATAGCACTTAATTTGTGGTTATGTCAAATTTTGGGTGGGTTGGGGAAATGGGGAGCGATCGCACTCCCTTTACAGTAGCCAAATATCACGGTGAGTAATTAACCCAATTTTCTAACCTTTCCCAACCGAGAGTGTTATTCCAATTTATTCCAATATTGTGTAGCGTTTGAAGTAACCGAGCGCACGAGCATCTTCCCAAGAGATGTCCATATTCTTCTTTGTTCTTGATCCAGGATCGTCTACAACGATATTCTCCTCGTTGATAGCTTCCAATCGAACGAAATGGTTGTGTAGATTTACAATCACCTGCTTGCCAGAACCGAGCAGATTACTCATGGGACTGAGTACGCTGGCTTTGTAAGATGCTAAGGGTAAGATTTCATTCATTTTTGCGGGTGATTCAGTCGCTTGATAAGCCTCTAGCAGTTCTTGTTTCTTCGCTAGTTGTCTCTCTTTTGTGGCAATTTTTTTGTTAAATTTTTTCAACGATTTCCCGGATGTTGCGGATAGTTTTTCTTTCAGCGTTTCAATCTCTGTTTCGAGTTTGGTTTTGTCTTTTTCAGTTTCTGACACAAAATACTCTCTGACCGCATTGCTTATTTCTTCAGGTTTTTTGCCTTTATTTTTCTTATCCTTGACGGCTGCTTGCACTCCTCGAGTGAAGGCTCCGAATGCACTTAAGGCTGTATTGTAAGAGTTGGTTTTAGAGGTTGCTTTTACGCCAAATAGCTGGGTGAATTTATTGAATAAGGAGCTATATGTAACCATACCTGCCGCGATAGCGCGAGCCTTATCAACTGATTCACCAAAGGTAACAGGGTCGGATTGTGCCTTCTGGTTGAGTTCTTCTGAGGATAAGCCCAGATTGTCAGTCAGCGCGATATAAATGGCAACCAATTGCAGAAAGTCCGGGAAACGTAAGCTAGTAACATTACTCGCATCTGCCTCTTTTTCTTGCAACGCTCCTTCAAAATACTTGGCTATATTGCCAATCAAGATGATGTTGCCTGTAAAGCTGCTAGTTGACTTACCCAACCCTTCTAACGTCATCCCAATCGTGGTAATGTTGCAGGTTCTTTTCCATGCCTCCGTTTTACTTTTAGATAAAATATTGGCATTTGCGGTTTGGGTGTAATAGGGCGCAATTTGGGCAACTTTTTTATAAAAATGAGATTGAATCGCCTGCAAAGTCGCTGCATCTACATTGAGTTCTGCTGCGCTCAGGGTAGAGATTTTTTGACGTACAGCAACAATGTCATTAATCAGAGCATCTCTTCCCTGTCCCGTTTCTTCGTTCTTTTTGGTGATTTCCTGTTTAGTCGATGCCATCCGCTCTAGATCGCTGACAATAGCATCAGTCGCTGGATTCTTTAAAGAGGCAATCGTCTTTTCAATCTCAGTTGATGGAATGGCAGGTGAGGGTTGGTCGGTCGTTGGTGATGGGGTTTCCGGTTCTGGCTTAGGTGTTACCTCTTGCTCGTCTTCGGTTGCTTTTGTCCAAGCACTTAAAGCTTTTAAGGTTTTACCGCCAGGATCTACACGACCGTCAGGAGAAGAGAGCTTAACGACTTCAGACTGATAGTGTTCAATAGCTGCAATAGTGGCAGACAGGGAATCTTCAGGGATACTTTCTTTCGTTTCACTAGTCGGTCTCTCGGCTGCGCTAGCATCATTGGTTAAGAAACCAAGACCACTGAGTCGCTGTTGAATGGTGACCACATCAGTCGTCTTATTCTTTCCCCCACGTCCGACGCTTCCCTCTAGCTTGATAGTGGTGACTGATTTCAAAGCATCAACAACGACCTCTACGCCTTTAGACATCGTGTCTATAATGTCCCCAAAGTCGAATAGCTTGGGTTGAATCCTATGGGTCATGGCGGATGGTGACGACGTGCCTGGAGCCAATACGGGAATATTAGCGGCGTTGTAGCCAAAGTGTTCTGCCTGTTCCAATTGAGTTTGGATGTTCGGCTTTTCCTGTTGTTGAGAGGATGCCTGGTTGCCTTTACCGAAGGGGCGCGTCTGCAATAGATTAGTAGCTGGTAGCCCCGATTGTCTAGCCTGGATTCCTTTACCAAAGGAGCGTGTCTGTAACTGATTTGGCACTGGGGTAGAAGCAGATTCCAGAGACGCTTTTTTTCGGAGATGCTGACTGATACGCATGACCAGCTTCAGAAGTTAAGGGTAACTTGACTTTAGCACTAATTTGTGCATAAATTACACGTTGGCTCGGTTTTGTTAACTTAAATATGTCCTATTTTTTATCCGTTACAAAACCTGAAAGTCTGCTCCAACCTCTGCTAATCGTTATTGAAAAAGTCGGGTACACCGATCACATTTCTGCTCAGTTGTGTTACCAGATAACAAAAGCGATCGCCACTTTTACCCCTAAACTCAAATGAGTGATCGCACTCTTCCTGAACAAAGCCTCTTAGTATGTGTCAATGCTTTACCCAAACTGCGATTAGGGCAGCTTTACCTCAATGGGTTCCGCTTCAGTGATATGTTGCCACTCTAGCAGCGAGTTGATTGATTTAGTGTGACGTTCTGATGCCAAAATGGGTGTCTCACCCCAACCCACCTGACAGCGGACAGTTACGGAACCCTGCAATTCAGTAGGGTTCCGTTGAGTTTCATAGTGGTCTTTGAGATATAGAGGCATCAGGCTCACTTCATAATTGACCACTTCTCCAGGTTCTACAGGTTTGGTAATGGGAATTTCGATAGCGTAATAGTCCTTATCGGGATCAGGAGAGTTCACACCGTGGAGGACAACAAGGGTTTCATCGTCCTGTTGTAAAAGATAGGGCATCCGTTGGCTGTCAAAAATATGAATCGTTGAATCTGACACATTCTCGATTTGATAAGCAACAGATCGCTGACCTTCATCATTGGTGATAGAGGAACATACCACTTGAATTGGCTCGGTAGCCGGAATGGATTTGGCAGTCATGGCAACAGCTTCCTCTGATTTCTTTTGTAACAATTGAGCTAGTGATGTATGGCAACCTACGGAGAGCGAGAAAACAAACAATACAAGAGTAGGCATTAGACCATACCTAATACTTCGTCCAAGATAGAATCGAGGTTTAACGAGTATCTCGTCCTGCATGTCCATGGCGTTCGTCGAGGTTATGTTCATTTCTCAGGTCATTCTCGGTAAGAGAACCCGTGGCAATTGTTTCTTCCTCTTCCTTATTACTGTAAGCGGCATCTGAGGCAGGGAGATTTCTACGGTTCTGTCCAGCAGCATTATGTTGGGCATGGATCAGTTCGTGTCCTAGAGTGATGAATATAGGCAAGGGAATTTCGTTTCCTGCTGCATCATAAACCACTACGTCATCGTCTCCCAAATTAGGATCTATTTCTATAGTTGTTGTACCTCCGGTTCCTGGGGTTCCATCAGCATTTTCCAATGTGCCTGCTCCCCCGCGTATGGCATGAGCGCCACCGTAAATTTGAGCTGTTGAAGGTCGAATCGTTACCGTTTGTGAGGCATTAACTAAGTCAATCACCAGCAGACGACCTGTAGGTCTAGATAGCAGTTTGCCGAACTGTTCGAGAATCTTGTCTTGGAACCCTCCATAGTCATTACCAGCACTATCAGCCTCGCTAATTTTTATATTTCCGGAACCCGACTGCAAGGCATCCCAAGTATTTTGTAAATCAGCAAACTCCGATTCAGTAATTTGCTCTCCCTCGACGTTGTATGACATCTGAGTGTCGTCCGGTACAACCCAGTAATCACCGAACTCAGTACTTACACCATATCCAGGAATATCTCCAGTGTCTTGGCGTTGAATTTTAGACTGGATCACGCTAGGATTCTGCTGCAACACATGGGTAAATTCATGAGCAATCAACTCCTGCCCCCCTTTACTTCCAGGGTTATATTCCCCCTGACGGAAGAAAACGTCTTGCCCCGTCGTGAAGGCGCGAGCCTGTATTGAGCGATTTAGTTGGTCAGATTGGGTATCCCTATGGATTTTGACGCCGCTAAAGTCTGCCCCAAATGCCTGTTCCATCGGTTCCCGGATGTTATCAGAGAGAGGCTGTCCGTTACCTCGTGCCTGTTGGATAGACTCTTCTAGGTCTGGTGTTGCTGCCATTCCGTCTCCACCAGACTGGCGCTGTACTATGGGTTTCATCTGGAGTTCTTCTTCTTCCGGCAACTCTTCACGCTGGATGGAGTTAGTAAGAGGTTTCATCTGGAGTTCTTCTTCTTCCGGCACCTCTTCACGCTGGATGGAGTTGCTCAGAGGTTTCATTTGAAGTTCTTCTTCTTCCGGCAACTCTTCACGCTGGATGGAGTTAGTAAGAGGTTTCATTTGAAGTTCTTCTTCCTCCGGCACCTCTTCACGCTGGATAGAGTTGCTCAGAGGTTTCATTTGAAGTTCTTCTTCTTCCGGCAACTCTTCACGCTGAACACTCTGCCCTGAAGTTGACGGCTGAGTCTGAGGCGCATTAATCTGGCTCACCACCTGAGACGCTACCTGATCCGCCTCCTGTTCATACTTATCTCCAGGTGTTCCAATCGTCAGCTTTGCTTGAATCGGTGGCGGTGATGCTGTGCCGGGAGCAAACGTCGGGATATTAGCGGCATTGTAACCAAAGCGTTCTGCTTGTTCCCGTTGAGTTTGGATGCTCGGTGTCTCCTGTTGTTGAGACGTTCCTTGATTGGGGACACCAAAGGGGCGAGTTTCTAAGAAGTTGGTAGTGGGTAATTCCGCTTGTCTGGCTTGGATACCTTTACCAAAGGCACGAGGGCGGAACTGATTTTGCACTGGGGTGGAATCAGAGTCCAGTTTTCTGCTGATATGCCTACGGGAACTCATAACCAGCCTCTCCAACTCAACTTGGGTTAATATCTTACATTATGCTTTACCTTTAATCTATACGATTAGACATCAGTCGAATTGTTACAGGACTTTAGAAAAAATCTCCCCTGTGAAAAGAGTAAATGGGGAAGCAGAGAACTAATCCGTTACATCCACGACAAAATCCCTAAACCCATCCCTTCACTTCCGTATCCGTTAAGGGGCGCTCCAGCTTCACATATTCGCTCTTTGCCGATCGCAAAATATGTTTCATCTGCACTGACTCACCGGCATCGGCAGCTATAAACGCAGCATTCATAGCAATAGAGCGAATATTCCCGCCAGCGACGTTGAGCTTTCCCAATTTCCGGAAATCCAATCCCTCAGTGGGGGTTTGTTTGGGAAAGATCCGCCGCCAAATCTCCGCTCGCTGACTAGCATCCGGGAAGGGAAACTGGACGATAAACCGAATTCGACGCAAAAAGGCTTGATCGAGAGCACTTTTCAAATTTGTCGTCAGAATCGCTAAACCCCGGTAAGATTCCATGCGCTGTAACAGATAGCTCACCTCAATATTGGCATGGCGATCGTGGCTGTCTTTCACTTCAGAACGCTTGCCGAATAAAGCATCGGCTTCGTCAAATAACAGGATTGTACCGCCGCCTTCTGCGGCATCAAAAACTCGCCGTAAATTCTTCTCCGTCTCACCAATATATTTACTGACAACTGAACTCAAATCGATGCGATAAACATCTAATCTCAATTCCTTTCCCAATACCTCTGCCGCCATCGTCTTACCCGTACCGCTAGCACCAGCAAACAAAGCGCTGATTCCTAGCCCCCGTCTACTCTTCCCAGCAAATCCCCACGTTTCGTAAACCTGCATCCGCTGCCGCACATGTACCGCAACCTCGCGCAGGGTATCGCGCTCTTTGTCGGGCAAAATTAGGTCATCCCACAAAGCGGCTGAGTCAATTCGCTGCGCCAGTTCATCCAAACGGGGACGGGCTTGGGCGCAACAGGTATCCCACAATTGATTTTGGATTAAGCTATCTCTCTCATGTTCCGGGTTCTCTGATTCAGATGGGGTATCAGATGGCGTCTCTACCAGATTTTCCATTCCTTTAACCGTCAAACAAGCGGCGTGAATGGCTGGAGCGTTGAGGTTGAAATGGGAGATCAAGAGGTTTACCTGTGTGTCGAAGTGGTGTACTCTATCTCCTAAAGCATCTTTCCAGATCAGACGCTGCTCGTCGGTGGTGGGATGATGGACATCAAGGGTAATCAAGGGGCGCTGTCGGGAACGACGACGATCCAGGCTAGTTATGATTAGGGGAGTAGTGAGACTTTCGATAAAACGAGCGATCGCATTTTCTCTGGCTGAATCGGTTATTTCGAGATAATCGCAGTTGAGGAGCAAGGCGCTGTTGCTCAATGCCCATTCCCGCTCGTACAAAATTTTTACTAAATTCAGTTGGCTGGTATCGGTGGGAATTGCTTCTGCCGATAGAGCGTGCAGGTGGATACCTAAACGATCGCATACCGCCCGCGCGATCGCACGTTTGCTGGCTACATCCTCCCCACATAACTGCACCACAGGTAATTGCCCTTCAACCCCCTGCAACCAAGTCGCTGACATTTGCTGGACGAGTTGTTGATGAGACGACACCAAAGGGCTAGGCATCGGCATGGGTTCCTCAAGGCTTGCCAATCGCTCATCTAAGTACTGAATTCCCTGCAGGTAGTGCAATATGCGCTCGTTAATTCGCAGTATACTGCTAGTCAAAGCAATACCTTCCCCCACTTCAATAAGCTGCCAGTGGCGCAACGGGGCAGACGGAGTCAACGCTCCCCAATGCCCTGTCGGTAATATTTTTAGAGCCACACTAAAGGTGGGATAGTTTAGTTGGGGATTGCCTTGAACTTCGGCACATAAAGCTCCCCAGCTACTCTCAAATTCCATCCCAGTACACAAGAGGAGTATGTCTCGCTCAAAAGGCGATAAACGAAAAGTTCGGCATAACTGATCGAGTAGAGGGGGC
>NZ_JADEWY010000187.1 GCF_015207375.1 Coleofasciculus sp. LEGE 07092
AGCCTTCACAATAGGAGTCCACAAACTTCACTGTGGGTTGAGGCTCTCTCGGCGCTATCATAGGCGGGACTTGGGTTTCAACGCTTTTTCTTGATTATACTCTTCCCAGAGTGACAAAAGAGCGATAGATTGTAATATCTGGCGTCATACAGGGAACCCTTGTTAGAGTGCAGTACAGAACCAAAACGGCAAGGAAATACCCTGTGTGTGAAGCATTTTGGCAAGCAAAAATCTGGGGCTTGGTTGATAATCTTGACCTCAACACCTTAAAAAACAATGCGGGAAACGAAGCTACACCCTATTTCAATGCTTTAGAAGCAAGCCGTTCATCATCACCTGTCCCCTCGACTATTCATCAAAATGCCGATTTAATTACCGATGCCAGCGATCGCGCCGTCCTTAATATCGCTTATCGGCACTTTCATGGAGAAAATCGTATCATTTTTGGGGGAACAGATACCCAGGAACTCACAGTAACCCACCTGCTATCGGGGAAAAAACTAACCCTTTGGGTTCCCCTCTCGGTGAACTCAAACAGTCAGACATCTGCCACCTCAACAGCTTCAAATAACTCAACGACTATCAATCATCAACAACTTTTCTGGTGGCTGTGGCGCTGCTTACCTGAACTCGTTTGTCAGCACAATCAATCCCTGATGCTAACACCTGCGGCAAAAAGTTTACCCGATGCCTCAGTGTGGAGTCATAACAGTTTACGGGCTGCTATGGCGGGAACTTTAGCCACCTATGGACGCACACCCCAAAGACAACAACAATCAGACGACTTAACCCCCCGCCCTTATCTGGCGATTTTCAGCTTCACACCCGTTCAGGAAATTGTGAAATCCAGTCGCAAAATGCGCGACTTTTGGGCGGGTTCTTGGGTACTGCACTATTTATCTGCCAAAATTTGCTGGGAACTCGCCCAACATTACGGACCCGATAGCCTAATTTATCCCAGTCTCTATCAACAACCCCTGATTGACCACTGGCTGAGGGGAGAATATGAGACGTTTACTCCTTGGATAGACGAACCCAGTTCTCGTGACTTACTCACTGCTGGCTTTCCCAATGTAATCGTTGCCCTGCTTCCTAGAGGTGAAGTTAAAGCAGCAATGCAAACAGCCAAGCAAACATTGCTCAAAGAATGGTTAAAATTAGGGAATTTGGTCTTTACCGAACTTCAACAACGGCGCTGGATAAGAGGGACAAGAGAATTATCGCCAGACAGTCGCACCTGGAACGGTTGGCTAAAAGCCCAATGGCAGCCCTACTGGGTAGCGTTACCATTAGGGGCAAACGGTGAAGACTTGACCAATCAATCCGTTTTTGACACGCAAGACGGGAGTGACAATCCTTGGCTGAAAGCTCAAAATGCTACCTGTAACTTAGGGGAAAATAGCCGATTATTTAATCCCCAAGAGTTCGATTTTATACAAGCTGTTAAACAAAATCTTTCCAATACCCCAGTGAGTGTCAACGTTGGTTCTTGGTGGCCCTACCTTTTCGACCAATTGCGCTTTGGTTTATCCGCCGTAAAAAATTCCAGAACCTGGGATATTCCTACCGCTTTCAGTCCTCGTTCCACAATTTCCGGTATCGGACCTGTCGTTTATCCTGACTCTAACGAACATCAGCCTAGAGAAAAGAACCAGCATCGCCCAATTACCGAAGCCCAAACCAAGGACTTTTGGCAAGAACACGCGGGATTATTTGACGGTATTGAACAACTGAATGCGACGGAAACCCTAAAACGAGGGATTCATCGAATTTTATCCAAAAAAGAGGTTTTAGGGTTAGAAGAAAGGCAACTTAATGCCGCCTATCCTGACTTAACGGCTGGAGCGGCAGGTTATTTAAGGGTAAATTATCCCAAGAATGACCCACAGCGAAAAGAACACTTCCGCCAGACTTGTGCCTCTGTACTTCAACAATTAGATAAGTTTCCAGACGCAAAAAGGAAAGCCTTTGAAGACATGAAATGGGGGATTCCTGGGCTTGAACGTCAACACCCTGATTTAATCAGTTGTCCTCCCCGTCTTCTCAACGCTGGCTGGTTGGTGGCTGACTTAGACATTTCCGAACCGGACAAACCCGACTATCGCACTGAATTACAAAAGCATATTGCTCAGTTTTACCCGAACAATAACCCCACCGATTGGTATGTTTTAGCGGCTGGTGATGGGGATGGAATGAGTCGGTGGCTTAAAGGTTTACCCCTAAAAAATTACCAGGATTATATGCCCTCGGCTTCACCCTTGCCCGATACCGCTCATCCCAAAATTCACGACGCTTTTAATCACCTTAAAGGGCTTCAAAAACGCATGGGTCCCTCTACCCATAATGCCCTGAGCCGTGCCCTCTTGGACTTCTCCAATAAACTGCTGCCTTACCTAACCGAACAGCGCTATACCGGACGCTTAATTTACGGGGGTGGCGATGATGTCTTAGCTTACACCAATCTTTGGGAATGGGATAAGTGGTTGTGGGATGTACGCCAGTGCTTCCGGGGGGCGGACGATCAAGAGTATCAAGAGTTCAACAATGAGGGGGATTATTGGCAGTGGCAGGGAAGTGAACCGCCAGCAGGTATTCCCAAACGTCCCCTATTCACGATGGGGAGTGAGGCAACGATTAGTTTTGGGATAGTCATTGCTCATCATTCTGTCCCCTTAGCCATTGCCCTAGAAAATCTTTGGGATGCAGAGGAAAAAGCGAAGGAACATTCCTATACTACCGAATCTAAGATTTCCCAGAAAAAAGAATATTTCCAGAAAAATGCTGTGCAAGTTAGAGTTCTATATGGTAATGGGAATAGCCTCAACGCTACTAGCAAATTTGAGGTGTTTAGACGCTGGCGATCGCTGCTTAATTTAGCGATGGAACCCGCCCTATTCGAGCAAGCCGCACAAATTTGGAGTCAACACCCAGCACCGAATATAAATGCGATCGCTCCCTGGACGCAAGCCTTTTGTAACCGCCGCGAACTGTTCAAAGGAAATGAAGCGCTCAAGAACGATGTGCAGCAACAATTGGAACAGTTTCTGTGCAGTTTACACGCCATGACTCAGGCAGAAAAACGCGAGACAGAAATTCAAAACTGGCTCAAACTCGCGGCGTTTGTCCTACGGAAACGGGAAATAAAAATCAAATGGCAGGGAGAATCATGACACATTGGTACACCCTCACCCCCCTAGATGTGCTGCTGCTGCGGGATGCCAAACCCTTTACCCCCACCGAACGGGCTTGGGCAGGAAGTATTTTCCCCCCCAATGGTCATACAATAGTCGGTGCCTTACGCAGTCTGCTGGGAACTTCCGACGACTTCGATATTACCGGATCATTCCTGTGTCGTTATGATACGACAGAACAAAAACACTGGCTCTATTTCCCTCGACCTTTAGGATATGTTGGCTCTATTCCCCTGGTTCCGATTCGTTGGGATACAGGTTCCCATTTGCATAACAGGCTGGAATTTGACTCAAGCAAACCTTGCCCGTTGGTTAAAGCCTCTTGGAACAATCCTGCTGCTGACAATAATAATGATGAGGAAAAACCAGAAACAAAATATCGCCAGTATTTACCCTCGGATGTTATCTTGTCCTATCTAGAAAACGGACAAATTCAAGATGAGGATTGGAAGGTTCAATATAAGGGAGAAGATAAGCCCTGGACAACATCAAGCCGCTCTCACAATTCAATTGAACCCGGAACTCGCCAAGTTAAAACAGCAGATGGTTATTTTGTCGAGACGGCGGTACGACTGCATCGGGATTGGAAGATAGCCATTGGTTTAAAGCAACCTCTCAACTCATTACCTGCCACAATGCGACTGGGGGGAGAAGGGCATCGGGTACTGATTGAGGAGTGCGATGAAATTAAAGGGCAATGGGAAAAGTTGAAGGGAAAATCGGATGAGAATTTCAAACCAACAGGAAAATCTATTGCTTATCTAGTTACCCCTGGCGTGTTCGAGCGCTGGCATGACGACAATATGGCTCGCTGTCGTGCTTATCCGTGGGAGTGGATACTGTCTACTAATGGGGGAAACCTTGTCAGTTTTGCAACAGAGCGCCAAGTGTCGATTGCTTGTCGTTCTCAGTATAAAGACAAGGACGAAACCAAACATAATGTTCCAGCCCCCCAAGTCTTTGCAGCACCTGCGGGAACATTATATTACCTCAACCACCCTCAAGACTTGTTTCAAAATCAGGACAGTGCGCCTGAAAAGGTGAAGCGCTGGCGGAAATTAGGTTACTCAGAATTCTTTTGGCTTCCTTACAAACCCTCAAGTGAGACGAACAATGACTGATTTTCGGATTGGCTATATGTACAGCCTTGCCCCTATTCACTGCGGCGGCGAGGGCGATTTGGGTAATATTTTAGAGATTGCCCGCGAAGCGCATACCAATTTTCCCTATGCGCCAGGTTCCTCTGTGCGGGGAAGTCTCAGGGATGAAGTGGCATCTGTTCAGCCCAAATCCCAAATGGTGGATGATTTATTTGGGAAAGAACTCGATAGTAACGGACAGATGGGTGTGCATCAGGTGTGGTTTGGTGATGCCCGTCTGCTGTGGGTTCCCATGCGTACTATGTCCATGAGTGGGGGTAAGGATGTCTTTACCTGGGTAAGCTGCCATTCTCTGATTCGTGACCATGCATTGCTAGCCCAGCTCAATTATGAATCATTTCCTGATTATGCCGTGGGAACTGTAGCGAGTGGTACTTATACCGTAGCTGATGCTGATATTCAAGTCAGTGGTTTGTTGCCTCAGCAGAGAAATGCGATCGCTCTTTCTGGTAATTGGCATTCTAACTTAGCCAGTGCCGTTCAACCGACTTGGAACAACAAACGCATCGTACTGCCGGATGCTGACTTTGAGGTACTGATGGAACACTCCCTGTGGACGCAGGTTCGCAACAAGATTCAGGAAACAGAAAACGGTGCAACTCAGCCAGGTTCTGCCGAAGTGTTTTGGACGGATGTCTGCATTCCTAGAGACACGATATTTTACTATCCTTGGGGTTACAGTTTGTCGAAAACAAAGCCCATCACTTCTCGTCACCACAACGTATTAATGGATGTACTCAAAAGTTTATTTCAAGTTGGGGGTCAAGCCAATGTGGGACGGGGTTGGGTGCAAGGTTGGGTTGCCGATGAGACACCCCCGACTGGCTTAGAAACTCCTGAACATCAAGCTGAAACGATGGCTAGTGATACGACAGAATCCTCAGAGGAATCGACTGCAACTGAGCAAACTAAGGCAACGGTGGAGGTTTAAGGATGGGTAATAAAAAAGGCAAAAAGCAGAAAACATACCAGTTTCCCAGTTCTCAACCATCTCCTGCCAAAACTCCAGCGATGGCACAGAACACCCCAACCACAGAAAATCCTAGTTCTTTCTCGTCAAATTCCTCTAATCCTTCACCATCTTCAGGGCAAAGGGTTCAACCTGAACAAATGAGTTTAACGGCTCATGCTCACATTCAAACCTATTTAAACGAGACAGGCAAATCGAAGTTAAACAAGGATGATGTAACCGCCGTTTTGCGACTTGCCCAACATTTGAGAGTGTTTGGCTTACTGTCGGCTGTAGGGTATCTCAACCAGTCTAATGCTCAAGAGGGTAAGGTCAGAGAACGTACCGAACCCGTCTGGAAAAGTTTGCTGGGACAGTTAATTGAGCCAAATAACCCGCCAAACGCCAAAAATTTGATGACAAACGTGGTGGAGATGGCAAGTCAAAAACCCTCTGAATACATGGCAGCTTGGCGCAAGTCATTGATTTTAGCCAATCACTGGAATTTTTGGGCAAGAGCTTATCAAGAGGAAGAAAAATGCAAGAAAACGGCTACCCCTACAGCGGAATCCAATTAATTAATTTACTCGAAAAGCAGCACCAGGCGCGATCGCAATCTGATTTATTCAAGAAAGGCACATTTACCTTAACGTGGAGAGCGAAAGTTGGCTCATTTCCTCACCCAGATATTGAAACGATTGTATCGGCGGGTGAACCCTGTGGAGCGTGGAAACCAACCAGCGGACGCCCAGAAGCCAAGCGCAATGTGGGTGCAAACTTAGAACAAATGCCAGTGCTGCCCCTCAATGGCTACATTCCGGGTTCTGCCATTCGCGGTTTGGTCAGAGCCTGGGCAAAAAAACGACCCGATATTCTGCCGAGAATGCAGGAATTACTGGGATATCAAGAGAATGATAACACTATTAGAGCTGGCAAAATTGAGTTTCTTGATGCTTGGTCTGAGCAACCAACACAACTGACTCTCGATATTGTCAATCCTCAACAGCCATTCCAGGTTTACCACGAAGGGCAAAGTACTCCCCTGTCTTTCTACACTTTGGGAAATGGGAAAGATTCTGTCTCTGTAACTGTAGCAATTCGGGGGATTCCCCACCGTGCGACACCGGGAGAGGTTGAAGAGGTTTGGGAATGGGTACAACAGGCACTCAGTTTATATGGTGTTGGCAGTCGCACCGCTTCTGGTTATGGCAGCATTAATGTCGATAGCATCTCTAAACCCACTCTAGACCCTGGTTGGGCAAGAAAAACCTTTGAATTTACTCTGTACTCTCAAGGGTGCGCTGGTGCAGATATGAGAACTCCGGAACTGCGCCCCACCCATTGGCGGGGATGGTTGCGTTCTTGGATACTGCGGTTTTTACTGGGGGTCATGTCCCAAGACGATGCACAAGCAACCGTGGGAGAACTCCTGGGAGTTCTAGAACCCGAAAGCCGCTTGGGTTGTGTGCGCTTACAAATGGTTGACGGAAAACCTTGGGGAAAGCGTTCTGAGGATTATCCCAATTTTTATACTTGGAAAGGTCAGTTACAACTCAGTGCGCCTAAAACTATTCTCAGTCAAATTATTCTCCCGATTGTCCAATTTGCGGTAATGGTTGGAGGTGTCGGACGGGGTTGGCGCAGACCTTTGCATATTTTTCAGATGAATAACGGTCAAGACGCGGCACGGGGTAGCTATCTAACGTTAAAGCAGAGCGTAAAAAAGCCAGGTGCTAAAAAAAGTGAGCTGAAATTGTATGGTTTACCGATAAAATCTGAATCCTGGGATAGCATGTATCAGGGTTGGTTGGAAGCAGTCAGACAGCATTGGTCTAACCGAGTGATATCTTCTCACCCTAATCCTGTCGCTGAAGTGTTCTCACCCGCCACTTGTGCTGTTTATGCGGTTCCAGGTCCGGTGGAAGAACCGATTAGTCGAGAGTATTTTACTTGGGAATTTACCAACCCTCAAGATACCCGTGGGGATGGAATCAATCTCATTTATCAGCCTGTATACAAGCGGAAACCTGATGTGGGAGGCTTGGCAGCGAGTGGCGGTAATTCTCATTGTTCCTGGGTGAGTATTCGGCGGGTGAATATTCCCCATAAAGAAGAAGATACCAACTGTCAGGAAATTGTTTGCTTGTTTATGGGTGGAAAAACGCCGCAGTCCCAGCATTTGCGATCGCAATTCCTCCAAGATTTAGCCAAGATTCCTGGTGCTGTGCATTTATTGGGTGTTCAACCTGCAAACTCGAATTAAGCGATCGCTTTTCTTCCCCACCCCATTCAACAGCACTTTCCCTATTCCCGCGTCCTCTGTGTGCTTCAAGATTCATACTAATTTTGGCGATAAGTCAAGCCACTAACCATTGAAAATGGCATGAAAAAAGCGGTTCAATCTACCAATCGACACACCTCAGCAAATCCCCGAAACCCTATATTTTTCGTTGAGGTGTGTCGATGCCATACAGAGAGGGGGTTTGAGGTCTATGTTTGGCTCAATTTTTAGGAGGATATGGTACTATTTCCGGAGGTGTGTCGATTCGAGGGCTGAAACCCAGTCTCCGTAAGGCTCCCTGAACGAACTCTTCCCACTCGCTGGGAAAACTACTTGAATGGAAACATTGCCTGCTGATTGACGACTCCTTGAGCAACTTCCCACTCGCTGGGAAAACTACTTGAATGGAAACCTTCAACCCAGGTGGTTTGTCGAACAATTTCCGCACAGCTTCCCACTCGCTGGGAAAACTACTTGAATGGAAACGTACAGCAAAATATCACCAGAAGGGGTAGAGATATTACGCCTTCTTCCCACTCGCTGGGAAAACTACTTGAATGGAAACCGGTTGCGGTTGACCCTGGCAACAGAACGTCTGGGCGAGCCATGACTTCCCACTCGCTGGGAAAACTACTTGAATGGAAACCCTTGGAGGCGGTTTTCAGAATTACCGCTACCGTGAACTTCCCACTCGCTGGGAAAACTACTTGAATGGAAACTTAGTCAAGGCATTCTTAACCTCGGTAGGCTTCCCACTCGCTGGGAAAACTACTTGAATGGAAACGGACATACAATGCCATAAATTATCTTCCATCAAGCGAGAAATAGCCTAGATTGACACAGCGAAAGAAGCGATCGCTAAAAATCGACTTTTGCAATAGGTGTAGTAAAAAAAATCCCCCGACACCACCGGGGGACAATTATTTTCAGGGATAAAATTGAATATTTTTTTATTTGGAACTCCCGAATGACTCCTTCCCCAAACGTCAAGGGAAAAGCCGCTATCAATCAACAATCATCCCCAGTCATCTCCAACCCCTCATCAAACGATAAATCACAAAAAATTCGTCATCTTCAATAGTGGCAAATTCCTAGCACTTCCCTCTTCTCCTTTGTTAGAGTGCAAAGCAGATATAGACAAACTCAATGAAAACTCCTCAATCCCAATCCACCCGCGTCGATACCCTAATCATCACCGTTGGCACTCGTCAAGTTGGATGGCGTTGCAATGATGGTGCAATTCGTTCCTTTGGTGCCGATGCTAATATTAGCTATCCCCCTCACGTTGCCGAACTTTACCAAGAACTGGGTATTGAACGTGGCGCTTACTTGGAAAACGGTAAAACTTACCCCTGGAGTGCCAGAGATTTAGGTCAACGTTACTACAATTGGTGTGTTGAACGGAATGATTTCAGCTTGGTTGAACTGCTTTTAGACCAAAATGTTATTGAATCTGGCGTTAAGCAAGGACTCAAACATATTATTCTTTGGGGAACTGACCAACCCGAAACTGTCTCTTGGTTTTATCGCCGCCTGGATACCCTGTGGTTGGCACAGTTAATGGCAGGCAAAATAAGGGCAATTTGGTCGGATATTCGAGTTGATATTCATACACCCGTTATTGCCGCTAACGATAGCGATGCAATTCGCAAGGAATTGGAATTATTAATCCTCCACGAAGCACTAAACGCCTTTTCCCCTAGTACTGAGGAAGAATTTGTACTGTGGATTCAAAATAAAGGCTGTGCGCCTTCTATTGCGTCTGGGGTAGAAATTTGTGCAGCGGCATTAGTGCGGCAGTGCCAGGTATTTAATGCTATGCCAGAGGAACCCGATAGTTTCTTTGATACCCTCCCCAACGGCACTCGTACCGCCTGCCACTCTCCCAGATTCAAACTCATCCCCATGGGTGAATATTTCTTACCCCTAGAACGAATGCGGATTATTTCGGCTTGGGAGAGGGGTGATTTCTCGGAAGCACAACTTTGGTTAAAAGTCCACCAAAGTCGCTACAAAATTCTGTATAAATTAGCCGGGATTCTGGCACTTTATACCCACTGGGAAACCGATAAGTTTTTACAACGCATTGGTGATTGGTTGCGGTCGAATGACTTAGCCGCCGTTGCTGATACTGAGCAAATTGGGGTGTGGAAAGACCAATGGCAGCAAATGAAAGCCAGTCGCCTAATTCAAGCGTGGGAGTCTTCATTCCTGATTAAGTTGCCCCTACTCCGGCAAAATTATACCGCCGCATTTGTCCAGTTTGCCCAAACCTTAGAGCGATTGCTGTATATTCAGTGTCAAAATAATGACTGGGTTAGTCAGGGTTTCGTTACTCCACCCCCGCATCTGACCTATTTAGGAAAAGATTATCTGCCGGGACTGGGGGGATTGATTGAAGGATGGCGTAAATCTCAAGGAATAACGATTAATAA
>NZ_JADEWY010000010.1 GCF_015207375.1 Coleofasciculus sp. LEGE 07092
CTTGATGTACAACGACCGAAGACTATCACTTAGTTTGATTAACGATTCTGAAGACATACAGCAGATTGCACACTAATTACTCTCTCAGTATCCCTGGTTTTGGATCATCTTTTTCTTGGAATACTCTTACTGTTATTGGCTCGAACTGATACTACCACAGCACCCAAAACTGAATGGACAGCCATTCCCTTACAAGAACTGTTAGAGGATGGGGTAGAATTTTTGGAATGGGAGGCTGAAGCGAAGAATATTGCTCTCAAGTCTAATTTAGAATCAGGTGTTTTTGTGAAGGGGGATGCATCCCAGCTCAGGCGTTTGTTTAGTAACTTGCTGGAGAATGCCCTGCAATACACGCCATCCGGGGGAACTGTTCTCCTTTCTATGAGTAAGGGTGACACCTTTGCGATAGCTACTGTTGAGGATACTGGCATCGGTATTGCCCCAGAACACCTATCCTTCATTTTTGATCGCCTTTGGCGGGAAGATCGGGCGCGAACTTACCGGGAGGAGGGTTCGGGACTGGGTTTAGCGATCGCTCAAGCCATTGCCCAGCGTCATGGGGGAGAAATTACTGTCAGTAGTGAGTTGGGTGTCGGTAGCTGCTTTAAGGTCCTTCTGCCGATGGTTTAGGAAGCATCTATAGCAAAGTGCTGAGTGTTGAGAGGATGTCTGAAAAGTGCTAAACATTACTCGATCCACCCGAGTTCTTTACCTTTTCCATTTATGTTCTTAACTAGAGCCTGCCCATGTGATTACTAAAGTCAGAGTTTGATTAAGATTTCCGGAGGAAATTCCTATGGTTCGTGCCTTTCGTAAATACCATCGCCTCATTGCGATCGCTGTCTGTTTACCTTTACTTCTGACGGTAATCACCGGCATGGGCTACACCATTTTCGATGAGTGGTTCCACCAAGACGAGATAGCGGAGTTTCTGATAGGAGTTCACACTTTCAAAATCTTAGGACTAGAAACAATTTTTCCAATTTTGAACGGTTTAGGATTGATTGGCTTGCTAGTCACGGGTTTGAGCATGACGGGTTTGTTTAAAAAACGCTCCCAGTCGAAAAAAGCAGATCTTCACTAACTTACTTCAGTCCACTCCTTCAATTTTTGTAATAAATTTTAATACAGGAGAGTACCCCGATGAATCCTACATTGATAGTCCGTCCTGCGGTTAAAAAAACGGCCGTTTTTTTGTCGGCTACTGTTCTAGGCATCTTTGCCCTAGTTGGTTGTTCCCAACAACAACCATCCGCTACAGTTGAGCCATCACAACCCACTACACAAGAAGCATCTAAACCGGAGTCAAAGACCCTTGAAAATCTACAAAGAAAGAAAATTTAGAACAGGCAATCAAAGGGGAATCTTACGAACGGGATGAAATGTACCCGGAGTTCATCAAGCAGGCAGAGGCAGAGGGGAATAAAGACGCGGTTCAAACGCTAACCTATGCAGTAGAGGCGGAAGCCCAACACGCCAAACTTTATAGGGAAGCCCAAAATAACCTTGAAGCGTGGCGAGAAGCGCAAAAACCCTTCTATGTCTGCACAGCTTCTGGGGAAAACGGCAGCGTAACCACTGCGCTATTAACAAAAACGAAAGGAAGAGTGACAAGTGACAACAATGAGTGGCAAAAAAATTTTGATGCTCGTTGGTGATTTCGTAGAAGATTACGAAGTGATGGTGCCGTTCCAAGCACTGCAAATGGTTGGGCATACCGTTCATGCTGTATGTCCAGACAAGAAAGCTGGAGAAACAATCAAAACAGCCGTCCACGACTTTGAGGGGGATCAAACCTATAGCGAAAAACCCGGTCATAACTTCCAACTCAACGCTACCTTCGATGAAGTAAAAGCCCAAGACTACGACGCCCTAGTTATTCCCGGTGGACGAGCACCAGAATACATTCGCCTCAATGAAAAAGTATTAGAGATTACCCGCCACTTCGCCCAAGCGAATAAGCCCATTGCTTCGATTTGCCACGGCTTGCAGGTTTTAGCCGCCGCTGGTGTATTGGAAGGCAAAAGCTGCACCGCATACCCTGCTTGCGGTCCCGATGTAACCCGTGCTGGGGGACTCTATAGCAACATTCCAGCCCATGAAGCCATGGTAGACGGAAATTTAGTAACAGCTCCAGCATGGCCCGCCCATCCAGCTTGGTTGTCAGAATTCCTCAAACTGTTGGGAACGAAAATCGAGCATTAAGAGATGGTTGCTGTCTAGTGTAGGGGAAGAGACAAGGGGACAAGGGGATTTTTGAGGTTTTACTCATCTCCCCATCTCCCCATGTCCTTTCCTCCTTTAGGCAGAACTCATTCCAGAAAAACTGCGCCATTATATAGATGCTAGGTTTTAAAGTACCCAAATTGCAAACTATTGACCTACTCCGATAAAACTCTAATTAATCATGGCTGATTCTATTAAAAATCAAGTTACGGCTGATATTCAAAAAGCAAAAGAAGAAGGTCAACTCCGCTCAGAGCGAGTTAAGGAAATCGTCAATGCTGCCGTATCTAAAGCCGCAGCGGAATTTAAGGAAGGCTCAGTCGAAATTCGGACAATTGCCAAAGATGCTGTATCGGCAGTTATTGAAAATTTGAAAGAAAGAGGAGGAGAGATTAAAGAAGAGGTGACTGCCTCAATTGAGGGAGCAATTGAAGCGATTAGCAGTGCAAGACGGCAATCTATTGCTAAAACGCAGGACGAAGTTAAAAAGCTGCAAGCTCAAATAGATGCTGAAGAAACTGAACTGCAAACTGAGCTTGATACCGTCCTAATGGATATCGAAGAAACTGGAAAGGATACCTCGGCTGAGACTAAAGCTTCGATTGAATCGGCTATCAACACTATCAAAGACAGTGAAGAAGTCTTTCTCCTGCGAAAGCGCTATGCCCAACTGCAAACTCAACTCGCCATTATCCAAGCTAACTTGTCGGCACGCTACGGAGAACGCTATGGAGAGGTGAAAAAGTATCTAGATGATGCAAAAAATTGGTATGAAAAAACTCAACCAAAAGCAGAAGTTGTCGCCGATCAAGTTAAGCAAAAGCGAACGGACTTTGAGACTAAACTAGGTGAAGCTGGTACAGCCTTGGCTAAAAAAGAACAGCGGGTTCGACAGTTGCTGAAAGAATTGTGGCACTCAGTAACTGAAGTCTCTGACGAGAAGTAGCTTTCTAGGAGAATAAGACAAGATACACAACAGGAGTCAGATTAGTTCTGACTCCTTATTTCTTATTTCTGTCAGCCAACCCTTTGACGAAACGAATGGTATAGCTGTCGTCATAAAGGTTAAGAAAGATTTAACGGCTCAAACAACCACCTAGCACTAATAAACCTTCTGTCTTTTGCTAAAACAGCGTCATTCTTCCCCGGCTGTACTAAAACTTCTTCTCTGCAATGGCGAGCAGTTTAATACGTTCCTTCAGCCGTTTGTTCTCCATACTTGGTAATAACCCAAACAGCATGAATAGAACCAGGAATCCAACCCAAGACCGTTAGCATGATATTAATTAAAAATGCCGTGCTAATTCCGGTCGTCAAGAAAACTCCTAGAGGAGGAAGTAGTATGCCTAAGATTATTCTGAGTAGCTTCATATTATGCCTCTATTGTTTCGTTTGCTCACACTAAATTTAACTTTATTATCTTAGATTGCTAGGTGAAGAACCTCCATCGTAAGGACTATTCTTCTTAACTCCGTACTCTATCTAGGGAATGGCTAAAACTAGCTTTTGCGGAAGTCGGCGTTTAGGTGTAGATTTAGGACTTTAATGCAGTAGCTTTTCATCTGGCTCACGCCCAAGATATCCCATATCCTGGTTGACTGACAAAACTTAACCCCCTCATCCTCCAACCCCTTCTCCCTGTATGGGGCAAGGGGAACCGCAATAGTTGAAGCCCCTCAAAGTCCCTCTCGATAGAGCGGGAGAGGGATTTAGGGTGAGGGCAAAAGACTTGTGTCAGTCAATCAGCCCCACACTCTACCCCCTATAGCCCATTGAACCTCATTGTATCGCTAGCAACATCAGTTATCTCCCAAATCTCTCTTTGTAGAGAGGGCATAAACTCAATTATCTTAGAGCATTGATAGTGTTTGCGCACAGTACAATTTTGCAGTTTATTAAGTGTTCAGAACTCAATAACTGTCAAAAAAAAGGCGAAACTATCCCAATAAACTGATCAAGATAAGGAGAGTCCCATGACAATTACACCTAATCGTATTCCTCCCCAGTCGCAAGAAAAAAAACCGGGTTTGGAATCAGAAATGACACCCCAACCCATGTACGATAACCCGAATTATCAGGGAAGCGGTAAGCTACGTGGCAAAGTGGCTTTAATTACTGGCGGAGACAGTGGTATTGGTCGTGCCGTTGCTGTTCTTTATGCCAAAGAAGAAGCCGATGTTGCTATTGTCTACCTCAACGAACACGAAGACGCGCAAGAAACCAAGCGTTTAGTGGAAGAACAGGGTCAAAAATGCCTACTTATCCCTGGGGATATTAGTGGCGAAAAGTTTTGCCAGGAAGCTGTACAGAAAACGGTTGACGAGTTTGGAAAACTGGATATTCTGGTCAACAACGCTGCCGAACAGTATCTGGAAAATACCCTTGAGGATATCGATGCTGAACGATTAGGAAGTATCTTCAGCACCAACATTTTCTCAATGTTTTACTTTACCAAAGCAGCCCTTCCCCATCTCAAAGAAGGAAGCTCTATCATCAACACCACCTCGATTAATGCCTATAAAGGCAACTCTAGCTTAATCAGCTATTCAACCACGAAAGGAGCCATTCTTGCCTTTACCCGTTCTATCTCTCAAACCCTTCTAGAAAAAGGCATTCGCGTCAATGGCGTTGCTCCGGGTCCGATTTGGACACCTTTTATTCCCGATACTTTCCCCGCCGAACAAGTCGAAAGCTTTGGCAAACAAGTGCCAATGCAGCGTCCAGGTCAACCCGTAGAAGTCGCAACTAGCTTCGTTTTCCTAGCCTCAGAGGATGCCTCTTACATGGCAGGTCAAGTATTGCATCCTAACGGAGGTGTTGTAGTCGGAGCTTAGGCAGTGTGAAGCCGTTTTCGAGGACGAGTCCCTGCTTTTGTTGGCTTGTGGGTGTTCTTGGGTGTGGATTGTGTTTGGGACTTTGCCCGGTTACTGCGACCTTGTTTTGATCGCTGACGCTTCGGTTGAGCTGCCCCAGGCTGGGCAATTGATGTTGGCTCGTATCCTGGAATCACATCTTTGGCAAGGGTTTGATTGAGCAATCGTTCAATGTTCTTTAAGAGTGGGTATTCATCGCTACAGACTAGGGAAACAGCTCGTCCAACATTTCCAGCACGACCTGTACGACCAATACGATGCACGTAGTCTTCTGGTACATCGGGTAGTTCAAAGTTGACTACGTGAGGGAGCATCTCGATATCTAGACCCCGAGATGCCACATCGGTGGCAACTAATACCCGCACTTTCCCCTTCTTAAACTCTTGCAGGGCACGGGTGCGGGCTGCCTGACTTTTGTTGCCATGAATTGCAGTTGTTTTCAGCCCATCTTTAGCCAACTGCTCGGCGAGACGGTTGGCTCCATGTTTGGTGCGGGTAAAGACTAGCACCTGTTGCCAGTTGTGGAATCCGATCATATGAGAAAGCAGTTCTCGCTTGCGCTCGTGATCGACAGGATGAACAACCTGTTCTACTTGTTCAGCAGCAGTATTGCGGGACGCTACTTCGATCAAGGTTGGAGACTTTAGCAAGGTGTTGGCAAGTTTCTGAATTGCTTTCGAGAAGGTAGCAGAAAACATCAGCGTTTGCCGGGATGGGGGTAGCTTCGCCAAAATTTTGCGGATGTCGTGGATGAAGCCCATGTCTAACATTCGATCACATTCATCCAGCACCAGTATCTCTATCTCGGAGAGATCAAGGGTCTTTTGTCCAAGGTGATCGAGCAAGCGACCAGGCGTAGCAACTAGAATATCAACCCCCCGGCGCAGGGCTTGAATTTGTGGTTTAATTCCGACGCCGCCATAAACCACTGCCGAGCGCAAAGTCAGGTATTTGCCATAGGTTTGGACGCTATCGCTGACTTGGGCTGCCAGTTCGCGGGTAGGGGTGAGGATGAGGGCGCGGGGCGTGCGATACCCCCTGTTGGGGTTGGTGGTGCTCAAGAGTTGCAGTAGAGGCAGGGTAAAGCCAGCCGTCTTTCCCGTTCCAGTTTGGGCGCTGGCAAAAACGTCCTGCCCTTGTAGAATGGCGGGAATTGCCTGTTGCTGGATGGGGGTTGGCTCAGTATAGCCCTGGTTAGCAACTGCACGAAGCAGTTCGGTCGAAAGACCGAGGTTACGAAATGTCATGAATGTGATTGCTCCTAGTGGTGCCCCTACCCCAAATTCAATACCTGGGACCAGTCTAAGAGCAGGAAATTTGTAGTTGAGTTGGATGGCTTGAATAAGCTCGCGTTCCAATGTGTCAGCAACAGACCGGAATGTACTGACAGACCCTAATCTTAACTCATATTTTGCCCCCTCATCCTACCTCTCTCGCATTCAGCGAGATTCTTTGACAATTGTGTAACTGTCCATCCGGCATAGTCGTGCCGCTGAGGTTGGCTCCGTCGAGATTAGCTCCGTCGAGATTGGCTCCACTGAGATTGGCTCCACTGAGATTGGCTCCACTGAGATTAGCTCCACTGAGATTGGCTCCACTCAAGTCTGCCCAAATCAAATTGGAGTTGCTCAAGTCTACCTGACTCAGGTTAGATCCTTGGAGGTTGACTCCAGGGAAGTTAATGCCGCTTAAGTCTATTCCCGCTAGGGAGACTTTGGGAGCGATTAAGTAGGCTCCAGCATGACTGGGATCGAATTCTAGGGGAAATTGGGTTTGCTCGTTATAGAGAGCGCGTTGTAAGTTGACCCCCTTCAGGTTGGCTTCGCTCAAATCCAACTCATACAAGTACGTGCCACTGAGATTGCTCTCGCTGAGATTGGTTCCGTTTAAGTTAGCTCCTCGCAAATCTACGGCAATTAAGTTAGCCCTGTAGAGATTGGCTCCGTTGAGATCCGTACCAACCAATCTAGCCCTCATTAGATTCGCTTGACTCAAATCTCCACCAGTCAGACTAGCGAAACTCAGGTTGGCTCCAATCAGATTAGCGCCCATCAAGTCAGCGCTGCTTAAGTCAGCTCCCCGCAAGTCAGCTCTTTCTAAGTCGGCTTCTTGCAGGTTAGCCGTTGCAAAGGTGGTGCGGTTTAAGTTAGCCTGCACTAGATTAGCTTGACTCAGAATTGCCTGGGAGAAATCTGCTTTCTTGAGGTTGGCTTGATTGAAATTTGCTCCATTCAGGTCAACTTGATAAAAATCCCGTTCTCCCCTTGCATACTGCTCCAAGAGTTCCTCAGGAGTCATTATTGCTTACCTCTGTTGCTTTCTTGCCACCAACAGCCAAGTCACTCTGTCTTAACAGTCAAGTTGCCCTCACACTGCGTAGCTTGCCGTTTGGCATCAGCTACACCCTTGACGAATGACTTAGTAGAGCCCCTGAGGATTATCGTGTTTATTCTAATGATAAAATAATACATCACTCTTAGAGTTTGATTGCATCACTTATTTGGGATGAATGGCACTGACTTCAAAGTTTGCGATAAAGGAGGCGATCGCTTCCGGCACGCTTTGTCCCAAGGATAAATCAAGGTTATGTCTGTATCACCTTTGCAGGGTTGGCAGTGCAGGCGGGAGTGAAGTCTGCGATCGCTAGCCTGTGGTACGTTAGCGATGAAGGCACCCTAGCGCTCATGAGCCAATTTTACGATCAGTGGTTGGTAATACGTGGTGATGGGGAATGGGGAGGCAAGCTGTTGTACAGTGTAATTCTCTAGACTCCAGTAGGCTCAACCATGTCCTCTCTGCAACGACTAATCGACACAAAAAGCCAACGCAAAATCAGTCGAACCCTTTGGTTTGAACGAATCATGGCGATTCTGGCACTGCTCAACCTAATTTTAGTGTTCTTCGACTTGACTTACGTTCCCCTGCGAAATTTCTGGCTACACCGCAGAATACAAGTTTTTAGCTTTGAAATCGGTCCTTTTGAGTCTGAAGGGTTTCCCGTGCCGATTCCGATTCCCGATATAACCCCCCTGTATGATCCCATCAAAGGTATTGAACCCTACCGAGATACTCAACTGTATTTGGAAACCGTTAATGAGTTGCAACAAGAGCTTAAGCTGCCACAAGAGTTGATCACTGGCGGCTTACGCTCACCAGAGGTTGAGCAACAACTTCTTGTTAAGCTACGAGAAGACTTGCGATCGCCAGAAGTCGAAGTCCTCCTTGCCGAGCTGCGCGATCGCTCTGAAGACATGATTGATACCAACCCATTTCAGGTTGCTGAGAAAACTGGCACCCTAGAAAGAATTAAAAATAGGATACGTGCAGAGGTTCCCAATGAAGAAGATTCTGCCAAAGAAGCCTTTCTGCAATTCTGGAGCGAAGATTACCTCGCTGAAAACCCTCTCCAAAAACTTAACTTTTTTAACGAAGAAATTAAACCTCTACTAGAAACTAATTACTACCGTCCCATTGGAGAAACTGGGGATTTTGTAAACTATTTTGGCGTGATTGATTTCCCATTTTTCGCTTTATTTGCTACAGAGTTTTTAGCTCGAACCTGGTTTATCAGTCGCCGCCGCACGGGTGTCAGTTGGCTTGATGCGATGCTGTGGCGTTGGTATGACATCTTTTTGTTGATTCCCCTCTGGCGCTGGTTGCGAATTATTCCTGTCACTATTCGCCTCGACCAAGCTAAGTTAATCGATCTCAGCGCCATTCAAAAACAAGCCCGTCAGGGATTTGTTGCTGAAATCGCCGGAGAAATGACTCAAGTCGTCGTGATTCAAGTCATTAGCGAAGTTCAGCGGTCAATTCGCCAAGGGGAGTTTGCCAATTGGCTCACACAACGGGAGGTTCGACCCTATATCGATATTAATAATACCGATGAAGTAGCGACACTAACCAAACTCGTGATGCAGATGACGGTTTATGAGGTTCTCCCCAAAATTCGCCCCGATGTCGAAGCCTTGCTCGAACACAACCTGCAAAAAATTCTCAATCAATCCCCAGCCTACCAGAGATTAGAGCAACTCCCCGGTTTGGGAGCCTTCGGAAACCAACTCACCGAGCGATTAGTCAAAGAAATCACCCAAGCCCTCTACGATGGACTTCACAAGGCATTTGAAGAAGACCCTGCTGGTGACCAACTCCTGCAACAACTAATCAAGCACTTAGGCGAAGCCTATGGCACTCAAATACAGGCAGCAAAAACACTAACCGAAATTCAGTCCTTGCTTACCGATCTGTTGGAAGAAGTTAAGATTAATTACGTTGAGCGCCTATCTGAAGAAGATTTAGAAGAAATCTTAGAACAAACCCGCGCCCTTCGTCAAATTGCTCAACGGTAGCTCATTTCAGAAGCAGCGTTGCCACAAATAGAGCAGATTGCGCTAAACTCAAACATAGCTAGAGAAATGGGAAAAAACTCCCGTAGGGTAGGGCATACCCGAACGCTAGGTAAACTATCCTAGTACGCTTGGAGAGCCGTCCGTAAGTGGGCAGTGGTTATAAGACTAAGAAAGACTACAGCTCGGGCGGGACATGAGATATAAGACCTCAAGTAGGGGGAACCCAAAAGGGGCGATTTCAGCTCAAGAATCTCACCATTATAATTCTAAAAAGATTATAACGGTGAGAGTGCCAATCGTCGCTAGGCTTTTTGGCAAAATTTTGCCTGGAGGTGGGTTTAACCCACTTTTTTTGTTGAAGTTTTTCTATGACTCATCCCCTGATTCCACAACTAATTGATTTAGCCACCCCAGTCGCTGAAAAATTGGGATTGGAGGTAGTTGGGGCAGTTTTTCAAACCAACAGACACCCACCCGTGCTGCGGGTGGATATCCGCAACCATCACGGCGACATCGGCGTCGATGAGTGCGAACGTATGAGTCGGGCTTTAGAAGAAGAGTTAGATGCCGTTGATCTGATTCCAGACGCCTACGTCTTGGAAATTTCGAGTCCCGGAATTCCGCAAGAGCTAACCACAGACCGAGAGTTCATTTCCTTCAAAGGGTTTCCCGTCATTGTCAAAACGTCAGAACCTTACGAGAACCATCAAGAGTGGCGAGGGCAATTGATTCGGCGAGATGAAAGCGGAGTTTACCTCAACCAAAAAGGTCGAGCGATCGCAATTCCCCGTCAGCTCGTGACCCGCGTGCAGCTAGACGATAAGGATTGAGCCGAGTTTTGTCGTTGGTTGGGCGGACGAGACAAACAACCAACCATCAACAACTAACACAACGTGCATTGCACGTAAAGGAGATTCGCCTATGTCAATAGTTAATTTGCCCGGACTCAAACGGATGATCGAAGAGATCTCTCAAAGTCATAACCTACCCAAGTCCGCTGTTCAACAGGCGCTGCGAGAAGCGCTTCTCAAAGGCTACGAACGCTATCGTCGGGCGCAACGCCTCGATCGTCATCATTTTGACGAAATCTACTTTGACAACTTTGAAGTCGATCTTGATGTCGAAGAAGAAGGCTTCCGTGTCCTCTCCACCAAAACCATAGTTGAGGAAGTCAGCAACACCGACCATCACATCTCCCTCAAAGAAGTGCAGGAAGTGGCACCTGAGGCGCAAGTAGGTGACTCAGTTGTTTCCGATGTCACTCCAGACCAAAGTGAATTCGGTCGTATGGCTGCCATTCAAACCAAACAAGTTTTGGCACAAAAACTGCGAGACCAACAACGCAAGCTCATCCAGGAGGAATTTGAAGAACTCGAAGGCACGGTACTTCAAGCAAGAGTCCTGCGGTTTGAACGGCAATCGGTGATTCTGGCGATCACTAGCGGCTTCGGTCAGCCCGAGGTAGAAGCAGAACTACCCAAGCGGGAACAGCTTCCCAACGACAACTATCGCATTAATAGCACGTTTAAGGTCTTTCTCAAAAAGGTGCGCGAAGGTCCTCACCGAGGACCTCAATTGATCGTCTCTAGAGCCACTGCTGGTTTGGTGGTCTACCTATTTGCGAACGAAGTCCCCGAAATTGAAGACGAGGTAGTACGCATTGTCGCCGTAGCACGGGAAGCCAATCCTCCTTCTCGTCATGTAGGACCAAGAACTAAAATTGCTGTCGATACCTTAGAGCGAGATGTAGACCCAGTAGGTGCTTGTATCGGTGCTAGAGGTTCGCGCATTCAAGTGGTCGTCAATGAATTGCGTGGCGAAAAAATTGACGTGATTCGCTGGTCTCCTGATCCGGCAACCTATATTGCCAACGCCCTCAGTCCGGCACGAGTCGATCAAGTGCTGCTTGTAAATCCAGAGAATCGTCAGGCTCACGTTTTAGTCGCAGAAGACCAGTTAAGTTTGGCGATTGGCAAAGAAGGGCAGAATGTCCGTCTTGCTGCCCGTCTCACCGGTTGGAAAATTGACATTAAAGATGGTGCCAAGTACGACCACGAAGCCGAGCATCGCAAGATCATGCAAGCAACGGCGGCTGATGTTGAAATAGAACCGGAGGATGAGGAAGAAGAACTAGAACCCCTGACTGCCGAAGAGTCTCAGGCAGATGTCGAAAATTCCGAACCACTACAGGAAGAAGACGTTGAAGAAGAAGAAGACGTTTTAGCTTGATTTTTAGTTAGGGGTACTGAAGTGGCAAGGGGAGCAAAGCCAATTAAACCCTATCACTCTCCTACCACACTCCTTCCTTAGTAGAGAACACCTACGCTCGCACCCGACCTATGAAACCGAACTACCGACGCTGCTTGAGTTGTCGTAAAGTGGCACCTAAACAGGCGTTCTGGCGGGTTGTCCGAGTTTATCCATCGCGGCAAGTACAATTAGATGAAGGGATGGGACGCTCTGCCTACCTTTGCCCTCAAGTCAGTTGTCTGGCAGCAGCTCAGAAAAAAAACCGACTAGGGCGAGTGTTGCGAACATTGGTGCCGGAAAAAGTCTACCAAACCTTGTGGCTGCGTTTAGAAGCCACATCCGCCGACTCCCAGTCGGCAAGCGGTAGTAAGATTCCCCCACAAAAATAGTTGCCAAGGGTATCGATGAAACCTAAGCAATCGTTAGGATAGTAGAGGAGCGATCGCCCAAACCATCAATTTTCTGTCTTGGAGGTGAGTCTAAAACCGAAACAGCAAGCCATTCACAAGTCACGTTCAACTTAGCACTGTGCAAAAGACCCTTTTGTTTTGTTAAGATTTGTGGAAAATTAGAAAGTAAGGGTTGGATAAGAGTGTAGAAAGTCTTAACTCAACTAATAATCAAAGAGTTAATCAACTTTTCTGTAAGATTTAGGTTGTTGAGCGTTCGGGCAAAGCACCTTCATGAAAGCTCTCGATTTTACCCATTAGGCGCAAAGTCAATGAGAAAGCAGTCATTCGAGCATTTAGCTATGGTGTAACAGCAATTATGTACGACGGGGGAATACTGGATGAACAACGGCAAAGTCAGAATTTACGAACTATCACGGGAATTAAATTTGGATAATAAAGACATTTTGAATATCTGCGAAGGACTTCATATTGCAGTTAAGAGCCACAGTAGCACAATTACAGAATCGGAAGCGGAACGCATTCGGGCAGCGGCGGAAAAATACGCTGAGAGTACCACAGCGCTCAAAAGCCGTGACCGAACTGTATCAAGTGAAGGCAGTTCCAAGTTCCCATCTAATAAGAGCGGACGTCCTAATCCTCAGCAGCGGAAGAATCAAATCTTGAGCCTCAAGCCTAAGTCTCCTAACAGTTCTAGCTCTCAACAGGGAGTTCCTCAATTGGCAAGCCCTCCCACTCCCCCCGTCAAGCCTTCAGCTAATTCACCCCATCCATCGCTCCAACTCAATCGACCCCAACGAGTGAGTGAGCCGGAACAAGAGTCTACACCTGAGTTGGTAGATAAACCGGAATTTCAGGATTTTCAGGAAGAAGCTACCTCAGACCAGACGGTGGAAGAAAAACCTCAACTCATCCAACCGCCTGTTAGACCATCGTCACCCAAAGCTCAAGCGCTTCAAGTTGAGCGACCAATTCTGAAACGCGATCGCTCGGAAACAGCACCTTCAGAGGCGGAAGGTTCTCCAACGGCGGCGAGAGCGACCACTCCAACTCAAACGCCAACTCCCTCTAAACCTTCCTCACCAGCACGTCCGAGTGCGCCCACACCATCGATTCCCAAACTGCAAGAACCGCCAAAACGAAGTCGCCCCAATCGTCAAAGCGACCATGACATAGCAGCAGTGGGTTCCGAAGCCGAAGAGTCGGACGACAACGTCCTCGAAACGCCAGATTTGATGGAAACAAAGGTCAGGCGACCGACTCCTCCTCGTCAAATCAAAAAGAAAGAATGGGAGGATGAGGAAGAAGACCAAGAAAAGCTCAAGTCTGGAAAAGCAGGTGCGAAGCTCAAGCGGCGACCTCAAATTCTGGAAGAAGAGGAGGACGAGGACTTTGAATCTGAGCAAAATCAACTGAATGCTCCAGTCTCAGTCAGCCTTTCAATCGCTCGTCCTCCTAAACCTAAATCTCGACCTGGACAGGCGGGAGCAATGCCAGTTGCAGCGACAGCTAGCCAGCGGAAAAGACCGACGGCAAAAGGCAGTGGCGGAAAACAGGAGAGTCGCAATCGCCAGCGAGAGAAGAAAGCTGTACCAGAACGCCCAGAAAAAATTGTTTTAACCGATTCTCTAACCGTCCGAGAATTTGCTAGCAAGTTAAATCTGGCTGAAACTGAAATTATCAAAAAGCTGTTCTTCAAAGGAATGGCGGTCAATATCACTCAAAGCCTGGATCTTCCTACTGCCAGAATGATTGCTGAGGAGTTGGATGTTGAAGTAGAAACACCCATTAAAGAATCTCCTGCCACCAAAACAGGAACAATGGGTACCGAAGACATGGAAAACCTGATTCGGCGTCCGCCTGTTGTCACGATTATGGGTCACGTCGATCACGGCAAAACCACGCTGCTTGATGCGATCCGCGAAACCAAAGTAGCGCAGGGAGAAGCAGGTGGGATTACTCAGCACATTGGCGCTTACCACGTCGATGTCGAACACGAGGAGCAAACCCAACAGGTTGTCTTCCTCGATACCCCAGGTCACGAAGCTTTCACGGCTATGCGGGCACGGGGAGCGCGAGTGACAGACATTGCTATTCTGGTCGTTGCCGCCGATGATGGGGTTCAACCCCAAACCATTGAAGCAATCAGTCACGCAAGAGCGGCTAAAGTTCCCATCGTTATTGCTGTCAACAAAATTGATAAAGCCGAGGCTCAACCCGACCGAGTTAAGCAAGAATTGATGGAACACGGTTTGGTGCCAGAAGAGTGGGGCGGCGACACGATTGTAGTCCCCGTGAGCGCTATCCAAAAAGAAAACCTGGATACGTTGCTGGAAATGATTCTGTTGGTAGCCGAAATCGAAGACCTCAAGGCAAACCCGAATCGACCTGCCAGAGGTACAGTCATTGAAGCTAACCTCGATAAAACCAGAGGTCCAGTTGCCACGCTCTTAGTTCAAAATGGCACCTTGCGAGTGGGCGATACCCTGGTAGCGGGTTCCGTCTTGGGTAAGGTACGAGCCATGATCGATGACCGGGCAGCGCGAGTGGAAGCGGCTAGTCCTTCCTTTGCCGTTGAGATACTCGGATTAAATGATGTCCCAGAGGCGGGTGATGAGTTTGAGGTCTTTGAAAACGAAAAAGAAGCCCGCTCAGTTGCTTCAGACAGATCAGATGAGCAACGGCTGTCTCGCCTGGAACAGGTAATGGCATCACGCCGCGTTACCCTCAACAGCCTGTCTGCTAAAGCGAAAGAAGGGGAACTCAAAGAACTCAACTTGATTTTGAAGGCGGATGTGCAAGGTTCGGTTGAAGCAATTCTCGGTTCCCTCCAACAGCTACCGCAGAATGAAGTGCAAATCCGAGTTCTGCTAACTGCTGCTGGTGAAATCACCGAAACGGACGTTGATTTAGCCGCTGCTAGTGGCGCTGTGATTATTGGCTTCAATACCGCCCTGGCTCATGGCGCTCGACAAGCGGCTGAACAAGAAGGGGTTGACGTGCGCGAATACAGCATCATCTACAATCTCTTAGATGATATTCAAGGCGCGATGGAAGGTCTCTTGGAACCGGAGCAGGTCGAAGAACCGCTCGGTCAAGTTGAAGTGCGAGCTGTCTTCCCAGTCGGTCGCGGTGCCGTTGCAGGTTGCTACGTCCAGTCTGGCAAAGCTATTCGCAATTGCCATATCCGAGTCCGACGAGGTGGCAAAGTCATCTACGAAGGTGTTCTAGATTCCCTTAAGCGGATGAAGGATGATGCCAAGGAAGTGAACGCTGGTTACGAATGCGGAATTCGCATTGATCGATTCAATGACTGGACTGAAGGTGACATCATCGAAACCTTCAAGATGGTAACTAAGCGCCGAACCTTATCAGCCTCTTAGTCGGTGGTGATTGGTTGTTGGTGATTGGTTGTTGGTCAAAGCATCTCTACTCAACAACCAATACCAATCAACAACAGATGAAGGACAAATGACAAAGGACAAAAGTATGCGCTCCTTCTGGACTGAACCGTTCTTATGGATTCATCTGGCTGGTTTGGCGGCAGTACCCCTAACCTTAGAGCTGCTATGGCTGGGACTGGCATTTGGTGAACCCCTATTGCCAATGGGATTAGAACTGCTGATAGTAGCCACTATCGGTATTGTCCCCGTGTTGGGGATGCAGTTAACTCGCCCTTTTGATATTTTCAGTCTACTGTTTCTAGCACTCAAGCCAGAACGCCTTAGCGAGGAGCAGCAACGCCTCTTGAGCTTATTTAAGCGGAAGACAAGCAAGTTCTGGGCAATTGCGGCGGCGGCTTTCATGGCGTGGGTACTATGGCAAATTTACCAAGTAGCACCTATGGCAGCAGGGGTTGTTCCTCTAGCACCCAGATGGCGCGTGGTTGGATTGTTGGGAGCAGGATTGGCGTTTCTGTCCAGCAATTTATTTTTGCAAGTGCCGCTGAGTGTTGTCCAAGTCTTGTTCACCAGCGAAGCAGAATGGGCAACGACTAAACCTTATCCCCTAGAAAAAACGCCTAAAGATTTTACAGTACCGGGTTTGCGAGTTAATCGAATTTTGCCCGTCACAGTCCAACAAGAGACAGCTAATGTGATAACATCCCCCTCTTCAGAGTCATCCTCTCAACCCCTGTGAGTGAGTGAAGTTGGCTTACATCCAAGGATAAGAACTGGGAAAGGGTAAAGGATGATTTTTTCCTGCCTCCCATCGGTCTATAGGGTTTCTCTATCTGGTGAGGTACACCCTGATGAAGGTAGGGAGTAGGGAATTTACCTCATGTAAGTGAGAACTGCCATATATCAAATTTATGTGAAATTGCAACAAGATGTTGCAAAGCACACAATCTGAAAACGAGGATTAGGTTATGTTAAATGTAAGGCTAAAGATGCATTTAAAAATCCAGGTTTGATGATTTTGAGGAAATTTTTTAAGGTTTTATGAAAAGAACTGCAACTTCTGAATCGAGCCAATTCTATCAAGACAGCCAAATCTGGGACAGTCTCAAGCAAGCGATCGCTAAAAGTTCCGGGTTTCAGCGCTGGCAAGTGGAACATTCGGTTAACGACCAACTTCCACCTGACAACCTAGAGGGTCGAGTGCGCCGATATCTACGTGAAACTCTAGAGACTTTGGCATACTGAGCGGGTAATCATAAATTAGTTATTCCATCAAGAAAGGGGAAAAAGGATTTCTTTTTCTCCTTCTTCACTTTAAAATAATGGCAATGACGGTAGATTGCCGATGACTCGCCTGATGTATTTAACAATCTCAAGCAAGCGATCGGCTTCAACCTCTACGTCTGGAGTGGGATAGTTTTCTAAGACTTCTATTAATGTAAGGCTATTATCAGGCAGTGCTGACAACACCAAGGCAGAGCGCAGTGATTCTCGATTGGCGCGATCACTAGGAGTATGAATTACCTCACTGGCGCGATCAAGCATTACTTCTCCAACCGGACTATTGAGAATTCGAGACAGCAGGATACCATTGACTTGAGTCTCTTGCGTCAATGCATTCCGCAACGCTTCAGGTTCTTTTCCCGCTAACTTTAAATAAGCTCGTAGAGAGGATGACAGTTCACCGGTTTCGGCAAAGGTGGATAATTCTGCAACTGACACGGTTTCTCTCAAGAAACGATATTTGAGTACGACTGACTCAGCAGCATCTGCTGGAGAACTAAACAGTAAAGCACCGATGAGTGCAGCTATACCCAGAAGGGAACGCAGTGATGGAAGTAGATAGTAACGATACATTTTCTTTTCTTTTTTGCGCCTTAACCTTCCTAAGGATGGAACATCCCATCTGGCATGAGAGCGCTGTTCAACTTGGCGTACTCTAGTCGGGTATTTTTCAAGTCAGCATTTCGCAAATCAGCGCCTCTCAAGTCAGCAGAGTTCAAGTTTGCGTTGCTCAAATCAGCCGCCCTGAGATCGGCAAATCTCAAATCTGCACCTGTTAGATTAGCACTCGCTAGCTTTGCCAAATTTAACCCAGCTCCCGCCAGGTTTGTATTCGTCAAATTGGCACCAATTAAACCCGCAACAATGAGATTGGCTCCAGTCAAATTCGCCTTGGTGAGATTGGCATAAATCAAGCTAGCACCACTCAGATTGGCTTCTTCAAGGTTAGCACGCCTCAAATCGGCACGGCTGAGATTAGCTCCCGAGAGATTAGCACGCCTCAAATCAGTATTGCTCAAGAGTGCATCTGAAAGTTGAGCACTACTGAGATCGCACTCCACACAGCTTCCTGTTTGTCGCAACTGTTCGAGGTGTACGGGGTTCAGGGCTGTCACAGGGTTTTGCAGACACAGAGAAGTTAGGAGGGTGGCAGTGACAAAGAGGTGTGATTGCATAGGACTTCCTTGAAATGTCATTTATCAAGCCAACCCGAACAGGCGGGAGGAGGAATCAAGGACTGATTTATCTAGGAATGATGACTTATGACAGGATGCAATAGGCTCTGGTAGTGTTCCAACTCAATTTTAGTTTATAAATAATTCGGCTCATGACTGATAAGATGCAAGAATCTTTATGCCTATGATTCCTATCACCTCAATCAAAGTCAATCATCACTAATCTTGCCAGCTCACGATCACCTGTGGTTGAGAAGAAATTTTTGATAGTGAGATCTATACTGGCAGTTTACCAGTCACTGAGCTGCGACTATGAGGATTGGGCGATGCTTGAAAGACTACTATTAGCGATCGCGGTTACTTTCTCGGTGTATATATCTGTAGAAAGTGGCTTTTACAAAACACCTATGTCTTCAGTACTGCAGCAACTGCCAGCAACACCGGAGCGCAGCTTAGGTCAGTGACAATAACACAAAACCCTTGGAGTAATGGGTAATGAGTGATTCTCAATTACCCGTTACCCTGCTTAAATACCAATAGCCACAGCAGTCATGACGATTAGCACAGACTTATGGCAGTCAAACCAAGACTTGGCACAAGCTTGTTTAGAAAACCCGTTTGTACAAGGCATCGCCACTGGCACCCTCGAACGGGTCAAATTTGCCTACTATGTGGGTCAAGATGCCTTTTTTCTAGAAGCTTTCGCTCGTGCTTACAGTCTGGCAGCAGCTAAATGTCCAGACTGGGAGGGATTTAATACCTTTCACTATCTTGCTGGTGGTGTTCTTGAAGAACTTCGCCTCCACCAAGGTTATGCAACCGAGTGGGGAGTAGATTTGCAGCAAGTCGAACCCGCCACCGCTACGCGCCGCTACACGGATTTTTTACTGGCAACTGCCTGGGGAAATGATATCGGTTTAGTTACTGTAGCGATGACACCCTGTATGCAATTGTATGCATTCTTGGGTCAACAATTAGCAAAGGATGGGATTCCCAACCACCTCTACGCTAACTGGATTCGCACCTATAGCAGTCCGGAATTTGAGCAATTGGCTGAGCAGCTAGAGAGTTTGACTGAACGATATGCAACAACCCTATTGTCATCTGTAAAATCTATCTATCGCTACGCTATGGTCTGCGAGCGAGACTTCTTTCAGGCAGCCTGGATTTCTTGATAGCGTATATAATTTATCCAGCAACGGATTTGAACAAGCAGGATTATGGGTAAATTGCCAGACTTTATCATTATCGGTGCGGGGAAATGCGGCACAACTTCATTGCATAGCTATCTCGATCAACATCCTCAAGTTTATATTTCTCCTCAAAAAGAAACGTTATTTTAAACCCTTCGCGCATCAAAAAATTAAGATTTGCTTATACGACGACCTGTGTAAAGATTCTGTTAGCTTTATGCAAGATTTATTTAGATTTGTGGAAGTCGATGATAGTTTTGTTCCAAATATGAGTCAAAGGGGAAGAGAAGGAGGACTTCCTAAAAATAAAACTTTAAACGATCTGTTGATCAAACCCAATCCATTGAGAAGTTCTATTGCCTCTGTTATGAAATTAATTGTACCACTACAATTTCGGCAAAAAATTAGAAATGATATGGTTAAGAAAAACACCTACAAAGCCCAACTTTCTCCAGAAGCAAGAAATAAATTAATTGAGATTTATCGAAGTGATATTTTGAATCTTCAAGAGCTAATTGATAGAGATTTATCACACTGGTTAAAAAGTTGATGAAAGATTTAAAAATTCCTCTATAAGGTTAATGAGATAGAGTTAATCAAAATCTGAGCTTCATTTTTTCTAGAATTTTTTTCCAGAAATTACTTTGGGCTTCAGGGGGCAAAGACTCATCCTCTGGCATCTGTTCCCCTAAATAGCGGTAATATTTCCAGATATCCCAATAAGGACATCCAGCTTGGATACGAATGCCTGCCCAATGTAAGTATTGCAGGGGTTGATTAACATTGGGATCAATGACTTGATGTCCTTGAATTTGGAAATGTTTGCTGCCTGCCCAACTTCCTGGCGCACCACCCGCTCTGCGGACAATATTAAATCGGCGCGGCACCTGTTTTAATATCATATAGTTGATGATGGGTTGGTCGGAAGTCTTCTGAGAAAAGTCAAAATATTCGGGATGAGCGGCACATTCGGCAAAGGTTTTATATAAAATTTCTTCGGAAATTAGATTTTTCTTAGCACCCCAAAATCCACCATTAAAAATATCTTTGATATCACGCTCATCCAATACCCCATCTTCGATTATCTTAGGGGTAAAAACGTTTCTTATGCCACCGCTATGTTGGTAGTCGTAGCAAATAAAATCATAATCATCTAGAAAGTCAGTCGTATCTATTATTTTATCAAAGACAACAATATCAGTATCTATGTAAATAAATTGATCAAAGGCTCCAAACCAACACGCTTGTTTCCGAAATTGATTAGGTCTTGCAAAAAAGCCCTTGCCAAAAATCTGGTACAACTGATTGGAAAGGCGGTCTATAAATTCTAAATCTTGATAAATCTCCACTCCATAGGAATCTTGGAGAATTTTGGCGATCGCTTGATAATTATCATCGTAGGGAATTAAAACGATTGGGGTATCCGGATCGTGCAAGCGAATACTCTTGAGGAGTGCGATCGCCTGATCAAGAACCTTGTCATTTGCCGTAATATAAATGCCACGACTCATTAAAATATCCTCATCAGGTTAATTTTAGTTTGCGTAAAATGCGAGCTCCTAAACTAGGGGGTTTGTTGTAAGGTTGGGGTTTCGTTTTAAACTGTGGTTTCTGCTCTGGTTCATGAAGATAGCGATAATGCAAAAAGATATCGCGGTAAGGGAAATCTAAGTTTTCTCCAGCACACACTCTTTGAATCAATTTAGAGGAAACACCAATATAGTGAAGATAAGTCAAGCGTGTCTCTTTGTCATACAAAAGATGATTGCGCTTTTCAAAATGTGATGATGTTACAGAATTTCCAGTTCGCTGATTTTCTGGTAAATGTAAAGCTAAGTTATAAACGGAAATACCAGAGCGCATGACGAGGTAGTTGAGAACTGATTGATTAGGAGCCGATGGGTATAATACTTCTGCTTCTCCCGACTCGAGTTGAGAAACTAACCATTTTCTTTGCTCTGGAGGCAATAAACCTCGCTTAGAGGCGTAAAATCCCGCACAGAAAATTTCCGAATTCAGTTGATTTTGATCAAAAACATTTAATAAGTTAGGTGAATTTTGATTGTAAATATGAGAAATATCGTTATATTGGAAATCGTAAACGACAAAATCATGTTGATTTAACGTATCAAAGATTGTATCTAAAGAGTTTAAAACTAAAACATCAGCATCAAAGTAAGCAAACTTTTCAAAGGGACTGCTCGGATCAAATGCACAGTAACGTCGGTTCATCCCTATTCGATAAACTCCATCTATGCCTTTTTCTTGCCACGATTTTAGAGCATAGGGATGTGCTTGCCAAACTTGAAGGGAAAAATTTTCCCATCGAGCAAATATTTTTTTATCTTCAAAAAGTTCTACATTTTTCCTCGTCTTAACTGCTTCGCGAACCCTATCGATCCGATCGTCGTAGGCAATTACATAGACAGGTAATGCTGTTCCTATGTTCGTTTCAATACTATTGAGTAGCGCTACAAGTTGATCGTAAACAACATCGTTAGCGAGTGTATAAATTCCTTCTGTCATCAGGTTTACCCCAGCTTTTCTACTAAATTAGATAAGAAGTTGAGCAAATTCAATTCGTGAAGAATTACCTGACGGGCTTCCGCTATCGCTGCCCGACGTTCGTGCCACACATCCAGTGTAGCTGTCACCTCCTGAATATAAGCAACACCTTTTTCATCCAGGCTGGGTAATCGCAAGAAGCTTCCTGGTGGCAGCAATTTATCAGCCGCAGAACTCCCGTAATAAATAGGCAAACACCATGCTAGCAAAGCATCCCAAAGCTTTTCGCTGACATACCACTCATTCTCTGCATAGTTTTCGATTGCTAAGTTATAGTAGTAGGGAGCCATTACATTCCACTTATTATCAAATTGTCCATACCCACCCGCCCAATCGGGTAGCCTGCGACCATACAAGTCAAAGTCTAGCTCACTCTCTCTTAATCGCTTCAAAAAACTCAAACGCCTGCGATGTTCAGCCGTGCGATCGATACCAGAAGTCATCCAACAGCAGGGTTTCTCCTTTTCTGGTGATGCCATCTCATTGAGTTCTCGAAACGAATTGGCATGATACCAGATGGCAGGCATATAGTTAGGAACAGGAGCAAAGTTATCGGGACCCGATACATACCCACAATAAGCCTGGGCACATTGGTATTCGGCAAGTCTTTTCCTACGCATTTTTTCAAAAGGAGGCTCTCTTACTAGAGAAACGATCCGCTCTCTGGGAACTCCCCGCAAAAGAGCGGGCATATCGATGTCTTTCTCCCCAAATGGCTTTCGGAATCGACTTAAAAAACTTCTATTTTGGTGTTTTTTAGAATTTAACTCTGGAAAATTGTGGAAATTGTACAGCAATAAAAAGTCAGGATTTTTGGCAGTTGCCAGCATTTGGATGTTACCCCAGACTCCAAAAGGATGTGGTGTTTGTTGCCACAACCAATCAGTCTTGCTTACCCCTGTATAGCTGCTAATCATTCCGACAATTTTTCTGCCCATGCTATCTCGTAATTCTCTAGTTTTGAGAGTTAATTTTTATACAAAATAAAATAAAGACGACTGGATAAAAGTTGTAGTCGATTTCAATGGACTTAAGCTATTAGCCCGGAGTTTTAACTCTGGGCGGGTTTTCGGGTTTACTGACAATGGTGCAAGATGTGAGATGACCTACAGTATAGCCTAAACATTTTGACAACTGACCTCTCTAGGTATTACCCACATCTGATGAAATCCTGTAGGGGTAATGCATAAGCTTGTAGTACAGAGTTTTGGTGAACACTGCCCACGTCACGTTTAATGGGTATTATTTACCCGTTTGGCTTCTTGCCATTTCCTTCACCAGGGACTGCCAACTAGGGTTAAGGCACTCCAGTAGTAAGGATGGGTGAAGTCTTTGTCTCCCAACTGAGCGAGTTCTGGCGTTAAAGGAACCCGCAGATCCCCAGCGACTAACTCCCCTCCCTCAAGTCGCACCTCACCCTTGAGCATGGCTAGCTGTGCTTGTCGCAGTGCCTCGGCTTTGATGGGGGCTTTTTTTAACTGCTCGTAAAAGCTGGTCATAAATCCCAGTGTGCCAGCATCGCTAACATACCACAGACTTCCTAAAGCTGACTTCACCCCAGCTTCTATCGCCAATCCTGCAAAACCTAACTCTGCCTCTCTATCTCCCAATGCTGTACGACAGGCACTCAGCACCAAGAGTTCTGTAGGTGGATTATTTAATCCTAACTGCCGCAATTGGTCAAGTCCCAGCTTTTTATTCCATAACTGGATGAAGGAATTAGAAGGATTACCCGGTTTAAATTCCCCGTGGGTAGCCAAATGGACAATTCCAAACGGTTGAGACGATCGCACTTTCTGGATATTTTCTAAGGTAAACTCCTCGTTGAGAAACGCCTTACCCTGCCACAGGGGACCGGCTATCGCCCCTAATTCCAAGGGTACTGCTGGCAAGGGATTCAGTTCTGTAAAAGTACTAGCACCCATCGCCAAGATTTGAACATCCCGGATATCCACGTAACGAGTATCGGTCAGCGATAAACTCGGCATGAAGCCGACACTGTAACGTTCTACAATAAACCCATTACCATCATGCAATGCCGCCATGGGGAGCGATCGCAAACCCGCATCCATAATGAACGTCAGGTTATCAATTTCTTGAGCTTGCAAGTACTCTTCCAATGGGGCTAGTATCCACTGATAGAGTTGCCGACCAGGGGTTCGATAGTCGCGGGGAATTTGAACACTGGTAATATTACGACGGAAGGTTTCAGCCTCGCGCAAGACTTGACCTCGTGTTACTCCCGCTATTCGTTTCCGGATAGGGGGACTCTTCGATGTCAAAATTAAAAGTTCTAACTGATCGCTATCTTGGGGTTCGATAGTGATATTCGGTTGCGAACGGTTTAGATAATCATCAAACGCCTCAGTATTGCTGGTTTCAAATCCAGTAAAACCAGAATTTATGGAAATTTCTGTCGGTACAAAAGTGACATAAATAAGTGCGGGTTTCGCTCCCGTTGCCCTTTCGATTTCCGCTAAAATTTCCCGCGCTTCACTTTCAGTTTTAATGGGTGTACTGGGTGAAAGCGTTTCTGGTACTGGCAGAGCTTCTATCGGTTTCTCCTCTGGAAGGACTGTACAGGCGAGGGGTGGCTGGTTATCAGTTGTGCAGTTTAATGGTGTGCCATCATCATCTGGTATTTCTTCCGATGGTATTTCTTCCGGTGGCATTTCCTCCGGTGGCATTTCTTCAGGGAGTTCAGCTATATTCACACTAACCTTTAACTCCTCTGAAACCGAAACGCGATCGCTACTAATAATCGTGAATGCTGGAAGCTCACCTGTCTCATCTGTTGGTGGCGTGTAGACCAAAATGTCATCAATAGAGAGTTCGGTTTCCGAGGTTACTGGAGTCCCATCTTCTAGGGTTAAAGTTCCGCTGGTAATGTCTGTAATTTGGAGGGTGGTATTGTCGCCGTTTAAATCCTCTATATCCAGTCCTAAATCGGATAACTTAAAGGTAATCGATTCATTAACCTCTAGAGTCGGTAACACTAATGACTCTGCTGTCAGGGTTGGAGATTGGTTGATAAAAGTAATACTGATATTACCTTGAGCCGAAGTAATGTCATCTGGAATTTCCGTCCCCGAATCTGGAAATTGCTGAGTGGGTTCAATGGTATTACTTTCGCCAGCATTAATTGCACCTACTGTCCCATTGATACTCGCATCTCCCACAGTAAATAACTCATTGTCGATTCCACCATTGTGAGTAATTCCTACCGTGCCAGACTGAGTATTTCCTTCTGTGAGGATCGTAATACTTGTCTCTGTCAGTGTCCCCACTCCCTGAATCACGCCGTCAGGAATTCCATTTGCAGTAATGCTAACATCACCACCCCTACCATCTGCTAACTCAGAAAAAGCTGAGGTGTCAATGCTGTCAAATATAATACTGCTTCCCTCTAAAGTCACTGAGTTAGCTGTTGCCGTTCCTGTAGAATCTGACGCTGATGAAAACGCTGACGAATTGATTTCACCTGTTGTTGTAATAGTATTTTGACTGGTTAAGTTAACTAGACCACTTGTGGCAGAATCCGAACTAGTAGAACCTCCAGAACTAAAAGCCGAAGAAAATGCTGAAGAATTGATTTCCTGTGTAGTAATACCCCCTGCTGTAGAATTTAACTGAACTTGCCCACCCGTTGCAGAACCCGAAGCAGAAGATCCTTCAAAAGCAAAATCTGAGGAAGAGGCTGAAGAGTTAATTGTATTTGATACGTTGATATCATTTCGTGCTTTGATGATGACTGAGCTACCGATGCTGTCTAGGTCGCCATTGCTACTACCAGAAGAATTAATTCCATCAGTTGTGATAGATCCTGCGGCATCCAATTCTACTGAACCACCTTGGGAATTGGCACCTCCTATCCCAAAAGTAGAGTCATTCGTAGACGACGAATTAATTTCTCCTGTTTCAATACTTCCTCCAGAGCTAATTACGCTGACTGCACCGCCTTCAGAGCCATAAGGGTTCCTCGCATTATAAGAGGAGTTGATTTCTCCTGTTGTAATGTCACCATCAGACATTAAAGTGACCGCTCCACCTCTATCTGTCCCAGAAAAAACAGTAGAACTAGAATTAATATCCCCTGTGGTAATACTAACCAGAGCCTCAAGAGTAATCGCACCACCATCCGTAAAAGTTGAGCTAGAGTTTAACGTTCCTCCAGCCGTATCAATTAAACCGCTGCTGCTCATGAAATTAATACTGCCACCTGCTGTTGTAATATCAGCATTGACATCAATATTACCCCCAGCTAAAAACTCAAGATTGAGAACATGAATAGTACTAGCATTCGTGATTGGGGCATTGACAAAAATATCATTTGCTGCACTCAGGGTTAACGTCACATTGTCAGGACTTAATGTTAGACCATCTATGGCAGCAGCGACGGTAATGTTACCATCTTGAGTTCCTGTCGTTCCTGTTGTAATCGTGACACTTGTTCCCGCATCAAGAGCCGCTAGAATCTCATCGACACTGATGATAGCGTCATCAACAGGTGGTGTAAAAATTCCGCCAGTAAAAGGACTCCCACTAGTCGCAGCAGTTGTAATGGTCACATTGCGAGGATCAAGTAACCATAAACCGGGTAATCCATTGGTCGCACTAGCATCCACTGACCCACCTATTGCTTCTAACAGGTTTTCACCGGATGTTTCAACAAAGCCACCATCACCTGCTTGAGTTCCACCACGCGCTGTGATCGTTCCCCAGAAACGAGTAAAATCATCTGACCAGACAATAACCCTTCCGCCATTCCCATTGACTTCAGCGTCGGCATCAATGACCACATCACTATCCACCACCGTCATCTGAGCATTGGGGACTGTTCCTTGTCCCATATACTCTCCCCCAATTCGGACTGTCCCCCCACCCGTATCACCAGAAACATTAACTTGAGCTTGATCCACGAAACCAACTTGTGAACCAAAGACATCCACATTACCTCCCTGTCCGTTGGGGGACGCCGCAGCATCTAACGTTCCAGAGACAATTGCCGTTCCGGTTTGAGTGGGAATTACAGTGCCTGCGGCAGTTTGAACCGCGTTATTGTTATTCACTAAACCCGTCTCTACGTTGCTACCCGTGAGCAATTCTGGCAACATGAGAGGTGTGATGAATGACTGATTATTACTGGGTTGCAACTCTAAGGTCAGGATATGCCCCTGTTGGCTAAGATTAACTCGACTCGTGCCAGGAACGGCTGCTAGAGTAATCGTGCCACCGACAGATTGTATTGTGCCAGTGTTAATCACTTCTCCCCCAAGAAGAGAAAGATTATGTCCTGCTGGTACAGCTAGATTAGCTGCATTAATAATGGCTCCGGGTTGCAATATATCAAACTGAAAGGCGTTGGGATTTCCTATGAGATTGGTATACTCATTGGAGCCAACGGCGCTAAACCAACCACCTTCAAAACCAATACCTGTGGCAGTAGTCACTGTAAAATTTGCTGGAACATTCAGGCTGGCTTGTGAACCGAAGATAATGCCAGAGGGGTTCATCAGAAAAAGGTTAGAGTTACCGCCACTGACTTGAATTAGACCATTAATAATAGAAGGATCGCCACCGATAACACGCCCCAAAATATTCTGAATCGAGGGTTGAGAAATAAAATTAGCAATCTGATTTTCGTTGAGTCCAAATTGATTAAAACTCTGGAAGAGATTCGCGCCATCTCCAGACATTTGACCGCCCGTAATATCAATGCGATCGCCATGGGGTGAGACAATAGTATTAGCGCTATCTCCCGCCGAGGTAATTTGCGCCTGCGCTGGGTTAATGGCGAAGGTAGCCATCAGAGGAAGTGCGGCTAGGGAGAGTATCCCGCTTGCTGCTACTCGGATTAAACTAGGCTGTAGTGGTTTAGAGGTTGTCCCTGAGCGGTTAACCAAACTACGACGCGCGATCGCCCTAGCAACTGCCTTGTGAGCCTGGAGGATTTGCTCCGCTTGATGTTGGTGGCATATATTATCTGAGTGATTGCGGTAATAGTAGAGAGGCTTCTGGATGTGGCGTACCTCAGTCATCTCAGAGAGGCGCAGGCACAGATCGTAATCTTCAACATAGTGAAACGACTCGTTAATCCCTCCCACTTGGTTATAAACGGAGCGGCGAATCAACCGGAAGTGAAAGGTCATGAAATCCAGCAGGAGTCGGTCTTTAGAGTAGGGAATGTGGCAACGATTGCCGTAACCTCTAACTTTACCGCTTTCCTCCATGGTTAAATAGTCGGTGTAAACCATGCCCACAGCAGTCTGAGCGTCAAGTACAGCCGCTGTTTCCTGAAGAGCTGCCGGAGCTAAAATATCATCACTATCTACCCAACCGATATAGGTTCCCGTAGTTTGCGTGATCGCAGCTTTGAGCGCCAACACCCGTCCTTGATGTTCTGCTGCCACTACCCGAACTCGGCGATCGCGTTTAGCGTACTCGTGGATAATTTCAACAGAGCCATCCGTTGAGCCGTCATCCCAAACCAACAGCTCAAAATCACCCATTGTTTGCCAGAGAACGCTTTCAATCGCCGCGCCCAGGTAACGCTCTCGGTTATAGGTCGTGATGACGATAGAAATAGGTGCTACCATGGGAACCCTCCGGGGGTACTATTCTTAACAATTAGTAACAATTAGATGACCCTATTTTTTCTAGACAGAGACATACACTTTTAGCTGTCAAAGTCAAGTAAGACCTTAATGATAACAGATATTAAACGCCTTCACCTGGGATGTGGGAAAAATACTTTACCAGGCTGGATGAATCTCGATAAAATGCCTATCGATGGCGTTGAGATTATTGCTGATTTAGATAATTGTAAAACGGAAAAACTCCCCTTTCCTGACAACGAAATTGATGAGTTTTATTTGTACCGAAGTACTTAAGATCAAAACTCAATTTCTCGAACGCCATCAGCCGTAATCTCGTAACCCCACTCAGGATGTTGCAAAATAGCCTTTTCCATTTCAGGTCGAAGGATTGAATCTGCCATGAACTCTTCCACCGTAGCAGCATCAGGTCTTTGAGAGGATAGACTCCTATTACGCCGGGGTTTAGACGGACGAGTGATTTTTTTAGAACGATGGCAATGATTCTTGACTATTTCGCACAATTGCCGATAATTCTCAATGCGTTCCTCCAGACTCTGCCCTGTGTCAAAATCAGCAACAGTGCGAACAGGTAGATGGGGGGCTGTTGAAGAGTTTCGAGGTTTCCATCCATTTCTTAAGGCTTTGATAAGATAAAGGTTAGGTTTCTCCAGTTTCCCCTTAGCTGAAAACTCAATAAACGCTTGAATCGCACTTTCTAAATTGTACGGATAGCCGTTGATAGTCTCTTGCAGGCTTTCGTCCTCAAGGTTAACCCCTAGCGTCTCTAGCTGAGGTTGGTATTTCAGAATAATATCAACTTGGCTGGGATCGAGTGCCAGTAAATCCATTTTTGCAAATTCACGTATTCACCCATCTAAAATAAAGCATAGGACATGACATTGCCATGCCCCTAGACTATCGCACGATTAATTTTTTAGAATTAGTTAGTGATTGCCTAGGCGATCGCCTGAGTTGACATCAAACCAGTGAGTCGCTTTGGCAGATATAGCAAGGGTTATCGCTTCTCCTTCCCAGTGTTGATCGGCGGGTAGCAACGCACGCACCGCCTGATCCGACCCATCAACCCGCACGCTAATCAGCTTTTCTTTTCCTAAGTCTTCCTGTAAATACACTTGACCCTGAATCGTTTGGAAATCGTCTGATGTATCGAGACGAACATCCTCGGGACGGATGCCTAGCACGATTTGAGAGGGTACAGTGGATAATTCTGGCAAATTAATTTTAAAGTCACCTAAAACAGCGCAATTCCCCTGACAGTTCAGAGTCAGTAAGTTCATCTGGGGACTGCCCATAAAACCTGCAACAAACTGGTTAGCTGGGCGGGAATAAATTCGGTGGGGCGGGTCAAGTTGTTGCAAGACCCCATCATAAAGTACAGCGATTTTAGTCGATAGGGTCATCGCTTCTGTTTGGTCATGGGTAACGTAAACCACAGGTTTATTTTGGGACTCAAAGAGTTGTTTGAGTTCTGCCCGTACCTGTTCTCGCAATAGGGCATCCAAATTACTAAGAGGTTCATCCAACAAAAATACATCCGGTTCCCTAACCAACGCACGGGCAAGGGCAACCCGCTGCCGCTGTCCGCCAGAAAGTTTTCCCGGTTTGCGATCGAGTAAGTGTTCCAAACCTAACTTGTGAGAAACCTCATTCACCCGACGTTTAATTTCATCTTTAGGTGTTTTCCGTAGCTTCAGGCTCGCCGCAATGTTTTCGGCTACGGTCATATGAGGATAGAGAGCATAACTCTGAAAAACCATAGCAATATTGCGCTTGCCAGGTGGGATGGGATTAACATTGTGTCCACCAATGAGTACCTTGCCGTGACTGGGTTGATCCAATCCGGCAATCATTCGCAGCGTCGTTGATTTACCGCATCCTGATGGTCCGACAAAGGTGAGAAACTCCCCATCTTCAACATCAAGACTGATATCTTTAACGGGAACAATTTTGGGACCGAATTGCTTGCGTAGATTTTCTAATTCCAGCTTTGCCATGATTTTTAGGTTTTAGAAACAAAAATTACTGTAGAAAGACGTTGTAACGTCTCTACAATGTTTTACCCCTTAACAGCACCAGCGGTAATCCCTTGAACAATCCGACGTTGGAAAAGCAGCACAAGCACTATCAAGGGAAATGTTCCGGCAATTGTGGCAGCAGCAATCGGACCGTAGGGAATTTCAAATGCTGAAGCCCCACCGATTTGAGCTACTGCCACAGGAATAGTTTTCATGCTGTCGCGAGTAATAAATGTTAGGGCAAAGATAAACTCATTCCATGCGAAGATAAATGTCAGGATTCCAGTGGTTACTAAAGCGGGTACGGTCATGGGTAACACTATTTTCAACAGCATTTGAATAGTGTTGTAACCATCTACCTTTGCCGAATCTTCTAAATCTTTGGGTAGCTGTTGGAAGAAACTTCGCAAAACTAGAATAGTTAGAGGTAAGTTTATTGCCGTATAGGGAATAATCAGTGCCAGGTAGTTATTGCCCAATCCTACTGCTTTTACAACTTCTAACAGCCCGAGAAATAGTAGCACGTAGGGAAATAGACTGATAATGAGGACACAAGCTAAAATAATTTGTTCACCGGGAATTCGCAACCGAGCTAAGGTGTAAGCCGCCGGCGCTCCCACTGCCAGACAGAGAAGGGTAGAAGTAAAGGAAACAAAGGCACTATTGAAGACATAGCGAAAAAATTTCCAACCCAAGTCGGTGTAGTGTTCAGTCGTGAGTTGGTTGGGACTGGGAAAGTAGATATTCGGAACCGCAGAAATAGCCTCATTGACCTTAAAAGAGGTAAGGAGCTGCCAGAGGACGGGGGCGAGGCAAAAAACCACAATCAGAACCACACCCACCCACAGTCCAATTCTCTGAAGGCTAATACCTGAACCCTTCTCTGTGGCTGTTGGTTTTTGAGCGACTGCCATTTTTTTATCGACCTCCTGTTACATTAATCCGGGTTTTTGAAAGGAAGAACGCGACAATTGCTACGGCTCCAACTAGCAACAAAAATGTTATGACGACTAAAGCGGCACCGTAACCAAAATCTAGATAGCGCCTGACGGTGGCGTAGATGTAAATTGAAACGGTTTCCGTTGCCCCCGCCGGTCCACCACCTGTCATCACTTGCACTAAGTCGAAAATACCGAAGGCTTGGGCAAAGCGAAACAACAAGGCAATTAGGATTTGGGGGGCGAGTAGGGGTAGGGTAATTTTCTGAAAGCTTTGGACAGGATTGGCACCATCAATCGAGTGGGCTTCGTAAAGGTCAGAGGAAATCGATTGCAAGCCTGCTAGCAAAATGATGGCAATAAAGGGTGTCGTTTTCCAGACATCGGCAAGAATCAATGCCAGCATTGCCCGAACCGGATCGCCTAACCAGGTAATTCCTGTGTCAATCAATCCCAAACGCAGGAGAATGTCATTAACAATACCGAACTGGTCGTTAAAAATCCATGCCCAAGCCAGTCCCATGACAGCCGTTGGCAGCGCCCATGGAACCAGGGCAACGGTGCGGACAAATCCCCGCCCTCGGAATGCTTTATCGAGGACAAGAGCGATCGCCATTCCTAGGACTAATTCCAGCAAAATGGATACCATCGTAAAGACGGTAGTGTTCCACATACTCTGCCAGAAGCGCCCGTCGTTAATCATGCGCCCGTAGTTTGCCAAAAAAGAGAACTCGGGCTGCAACTCAGTCCCCAAGTTTTGGGTGAATAAACTTAACCAGAAAGCGCGTCCAATGGGGTAGGCAAATACTAGTATCAGTATTAGCAGGGCTGGCACAATTAGCAGCCAGCCGATTTGTCGTTCTCTCGCTTCAATTGTGTCTTGTGTCATAACTATTAGTTGCTCATAACTAAGAATCAGAGTAGGAGTGTTATGTAAGACCAATCTGTATTCAAAGAGGTAACTTTCTCTCCCCTGCTCCTCTGCTCCTCTGCTCCTCTGCTCCCCTGCTCCCCTGCTCCTCTGCATCCTTACTACCCTGTTCTTCCCAGCAAACTGCGAGTCTCCTTAGCTGCTGCCTGCATTGCTTCTTCAGGACTCATCCTATCAGTCAAAGCAGCGCTGAGATAGCGCTGTAAAATATCTGAAGCTTGAGCGTATTGGGCAATCGGCGGACGCAAGACAGATTGTTCAATCACTTCTAGCAATTCTGGTAAATAGCTGTATTTGGCAACCAGTTCTGGATCTGTGAAAAGCGATCGCCGACTGGGAACATAACCAGTAGAGAGCAGGTATTCTTTTTGGGCTTCAGGAGTACTGAAATACTCGATGACGCGCCACGCTTCATCGGGGTGCTTGGAGCTTTTAGAAATGCCGAATCCCCATCCACCTAGACAAGCGCCACTCTTGGTATCTGGCGTGTGAACCATGGGTTTGATAGCAAACTGACCTGCAATTTCCGAGTCGGATGCCAAACTGTAGACGTAGGGCCAATTGCGTAAGAAAACAGTCTTGCCACTTTGGAATAGACGACGGGTTTCTTCTTCGGCATAGGTAGTGACGCCGGGGGGAGACACTCTCTCTTCAATGGTGCTGCGCAAAAACTCAACGGCTTGTATGGCTTCAGGTTGGTCGAGTCCGACTTCGAGGGTATCTGGGTTCACCCAAAAGGCACCGAACCCTTCCAGAATCTCGACAAACATAGCAGAGAGTCCTTCATACTGTTTGCCCTGCCAAACATAACCCCAATCTACTATTCCCTGTTTCTGCAAATCTTTTGAAATTTTTACCAAATCCGTAAAGGTTTCGGGGGGTTCATATCCTGCTTGGTTTAACAAATCGGTGCGGTAGTAAAGCATTCCCCCATCCGATCGCAAGGGCATCCGATAGAGTTCTCCATCGTAGGTTCCTCCATCCACGTCACCTTGAAGAAATTCTGATAATTTGTCTTGAGAAACTCGGTCAGATAGGGCTCTTAACCATCCGGCTGCGGCGAACTTGGGAACCCAAACAATGTCCATATATACCAAGTCGTAGGGAGAATCTCCCAATAAGAACGCTGACGTATAGAGGTCTTCGACTAGGTTGGTATCGTTGGGTCCGGCGACGATTTCTAGATTAATGTCTGGATTTTTGGCATTAAATTTCTCGACAAAGGGTTGCCACTGAGCACCTTCGAGGGCTTGCACTAAAAATCTGACCGTGACAGGTTGCTGGGTCAGGGCTGGCAGGATAAAAAGCTGAATCGCTGCTATAGAGGCAACCAGTAAGATTAAGAAACGAGGGAATCGGTTGATTCGTGGGAAGCCTCTTTTCAGCCTGCCTAGCTGCTGGCTAATGTTCATCGGACGCTATTGCTATTTAATTTGGGTTTCTACTTGGAGCCACGCCATTCAATCTGCACAATTAGTGTATGGATTGGCTCAACACAAGGCGTTAGAAGCATAGCGATCGCTTGCCAACGCTTATTGATTACTCTACACTCATAGCTCGATTTGACGAAGTGTTATATTGATTTCCGCAATGAATGTAAACAAATGAAACTTAATTTCAGTTTACTTAACATTTTAGCCAGAAGTACAGATATTTAAAACTGAAGCATCTATCTAGGGATGGAGATTATAGATAAGCAGCTCTGTACCTGGACGTATAAAAATTGCCATTCCCGTCTAGCGAAAGGAAGATTCTCGAAACCCTACGTCTTGAGAAGGAAGGTTCAGTTCGAGTCCTTTTTGTAGATTGCAAGAAGTAAACGGAATTAGGAAATCAATTTTTTTATGCCAGACGTTGAAAAGGGTATTCTGAACGCAAAGGACAATCTTCCTGAGGTGACTCCCACCCCACCGTCCCAGCAAAAGCCTCAATCGAGCGCTCAAGCACTCAAATCTCGTCTTCAATGGGGCGAACCAGCTTTGACTATTCTCGATGTCCGCGAACGTACAGTGTTCAATCACGGTCACATCAGAGGAGCAATGCCAATGCCCATAGATGAATTACCTGCTCGAGCAATAGATAGTCTCGACCGCAGACGCGAGATTTATGTCTACGGTGAAAACGACGAACAAAGTACTCAGGCAGCCAACAAACTGCGCGAGGCTGGATTTGAATCCGTAACCTTCCTAAAAGGCGGAATTGATGCTTGGAAAGCAATTGCAGGTCCTACCGAAGGTCCCGCCGAGCAAGTCGATAACCTCGATGCCTCCTCTTACAATGTTAAAGCGCGGCTAGACAAGCAGACTGCCATTGACTCCAAGAAGGTATAAGGAGATTGATGTAGAGACACTCCATACAACGTGGAGACGTTCCCTACGATTGTAGAGACGTTGCATGCAACGTCTCTACTTTTAAAAAATGTATAATTATTTAAGGATGCAGTTTGATTTATTCATATGTTTCGCGTTTTGGTCAATGCGTAAGTTCCAGTTAAAATGAATCGTTCAAAAGTTGTTGCAATTGTGACCGGTGCGATCTCGTTGATTTTAGCGATCGCTTATCTACTTCTCGTTCAGCTTTTAGACTTCCGGGGCGAAATGCTTCCGGCTCCAGTCAGTCACTTACCGCCAGTAATTCAAATAGTGCAGGAATAGAGCGCCACTCCAGTAATCACAATTGAAGAGAAACTTCACTCTTGTACCCAAAGAAGAATACCTCTTAAACAGGACTTACGCAAAGAAAGCCTGTAAACCGCTAATTGTAGGGACACGATATATAGTGTCCCTACCAGATGTAGCGTCTGTGCGTAAGTCCTGTTAAAGCTGAAAACTGCTACAGAAACTGCCGCTATCATTAAAGCAAAGACCAGAGGCATCACCGAAGATGGAAGAAGAACTCATCCAAACCGCCATCAATCGAGCCTACTCTTCCCTAGCGCGATCAATCCAAGAGTTACTAGCTGCTAGCGAAACCCGTCTGGCAAAAACACCCCATGGTTGGTACATCGGTATCTTTACACCTTCAAGCGAAGTTTACCGAAAACTAGTTGACCAAGTTCAACCTCTAACAGAGTCTCTGACAAGAGTGATGGGAACCTTTCGTCTTGGTGTTTGTACTTCTAATGATCCCCTACCACCTGGAGGTAGCACTACAGGCACGATCGCTAATCGCTTTTTGATTGACATGACTTGGTACTATCAGGTAAACAGCGACTCTCACCCGTTTTGGTGCGAAGTGACACCTGAGGATTTACTAAAACCCTTATCTTAGAGACGAATGCCACGGACTTTAGCACAAATCTGAGCGTGTAACCTTATAAAATGCGAATCTCTGAAAGGGAGGAGAAGCCTAACCTCTCATGGGACTTCCGAAATCTTTCTGGCAAAGGTTCACCCAGAGGATCGAGATCGCACGATTGGAGTAATATTGGTGTGACTCTGGGTGTCGGACGGGAATTTAGTTATGGTGAAAGAATGGGTAGAGTTGCAGGGAGGCAATATTTCTTTTGAGAGCGAGGTTGATGTGGGTACAACCTTTACTGTAAGTTTGCCTTATTCTGAAGGTTGAGTTCCCTTTTTCTCGGAGCAGAGAGAATAGGCGCTGATCGAAATACCTCGATCGCCTGATTGTCATCACTGAGATTGTGTGCTTCAATTGTGTTAAGAAATATTTATTTTTTGAGTTGCACAGGAACCAACCGTAAAACCTTACGTTTTTGCCGTCTTCAAGAAAATTAAACACGGTAGAAGCCAATCAGGGGGTATCTATATATCAATGTAAAAAGGCGAGGCAGGAAGAAAGACTTTTCCTGCTGACTTTCTCGCTTTAATAGGGATTCTGAAGCAGAGATTTGTTCTTGATTAAGTGAAGCTAGCTAAACTGGAGGATTTTCTTAGGGAGCTAAACCTCGGTATTCATTGTTCGGATTATATCTCAAAAACGTCATTTTTAAACTGACTGTACCACTTTTGTTATCGATTTCTACTTAAATCCATGCCAAACCCTACGCCCCGTATCCTGTTGGTTGACGATGAACCCAATAATTTATTTCTCCTTGAAGAACTTTTGCTGAGTGAAGGTTACATCCCACTCAAGGCAGAATCAGGAGCAGAAGCGCTGGAAATTGCCGCCCAGTCGGTTCCTGACCTGATTGTACTGGATGTGATGATGCCAGATATGGACGGCTTTGAAGTTTGTCAGCAATTGCGTGACGATTCTAAACTGCAAACAGTGCCGGTGATTTTTCTGACGGCTTTGGATGATGATCAGTCCCGCTTACGAGGACTGGAAATGATGGGAGATGATTATCTCACCAAGCCAATTAACAGCCAACTGGTGTTGGCAAAGATTGCTAGCCTCTTGCGCTTGGCGCGTTTGCGATCGCAGCAATCCCGACAGCAAGTCATTGCCGCTTGGGAGGTTAATGACTATATCTCAGAAAAGTTTCGGCTGTTCGTACCTGAGCAATATCTCAATCGCATTGCGCCCAAAGGGGTTGAATCTATTCAACTCGGAAATGCCAGGGAAGAAGAAATGACAGTCTTGTTCTGTGATATTCGGGGGTTTACATCGATTGCCGAGTCTCAATCTGCCATGGATACCTTTAAGTGGCTCAATGCCTTCTTTACCCAAATGAGTCAGGCAATTGCCGATCATCATGGCTTTGTCGATAAATTCTTAGGAGACGCTATTTTAGCCATCTTCGATCGCCCAGACTGCCACGCTGCCGACGCCATCGATGCGGCGTTGACTATGCAGCAGCGCTTAAATGAGTTTAATAGCGATCGCTACCCGTACAAATTGGACTCGCCGATTAATGTTGGTATTGGCATTCACACCGGTCAGGGTTTAATTGGTACAGTTGGCTCCGATCAGCGCATGGACTCTACCGTTATTGGCGATGTAGTCAACACGGCTGCTCGATTGGAAGAACTCACAAAGTTCTACCACTGCACTATTCTTGTCAGTCATGCAACTGTTGATCACGTTAAAAATACTCCACCCTCCCAATCCTTTGAGAGTCGGTGGATTGATCGGGTAACTCCCCGTGGTAAACAGCAAGCCCTTGACCTTTACGAGATTTTGGCTGCCCAAACTCCACTTTTGAATGTCGCAGAGCTGAAATCGTGAGTTTAATCGTTACTTGAATGTTTTGGCACAACCCTAGGCAGTTGTTGCGCTCTAGGTATCTGTCGTCGTTCCTGCTATCAAGTCCGATTGATTGCTTGCACTTTGGTGAAAATGAGCCAGAAAGCAGAGGGGATAAGGAATGAGTACTGTATAGACGGACACCATATTACCTACAGTATTACCTACAGTTCCTTTATTTCCAATGGCTGGAACCATTTTTTATCTTAAAAAATAGAAATTTTTCTTAATACTAAAGAGCTATTATTTTTCAGAAGAGGTATAGAGGGAGTGTATCTTCCCCCAGTCTACTGACAGTCATGATGAAGTATAGTAGCCAACGTTTTGGTTAACTTATTCAAAGCTCCTTTATCTCCTGCACAAGTAGGGACTTTTTTGTAGTGTGGAAATTACGGAATTGGCTAAAAGCCGTTACTCGTAAATTCCGAGATTTTGCTGAGGCTAGCCACGCCAGAAGGCTAGATGATAGAGGAATAAGTGAGCTTTGGACATTGGAAGTCTCCCCCGGTTGGCATTACCCTGCTCTACCCACCGGGGTTTTTCATTAACGGCGGCTGGTTGAAAGCAATTGCCTGTGCTACTCTAACAAGAGAGAGTAAATTCGGTTGCGGCGTTTGTTTCTAGTCTTGATAGGTTTTTTCCTTTTGGTCAGTACAGGCTTCTCTCCGAAATCTAAATCTCTATACACCCCTGATTTTGGAGACGATCTATGTCAATTTATGTTGGCAACTTATCTTATGAGGTCACACAAGAAGACCTCAGCGAGGTTTTTGCAGAATATGGTTCTGTAAAGCGAATTCAGCTACCCACTGACCGCGAAACAGGTCGCTTGCGTGGTTTTGGTTTTGTAGAAATGGGTTCAGAGGCTGAAGAAGCGGCTGCCATCGATGCACTTGATGGTGCTGAATGGATGGGTCGTGACATGAAAGTTAACAAGGCAAAGCCCCGGGAAGACAGAGGTTCCACTAATGGTGGTCGGAGAAACAATAACTTCTCTCGCCGTTACTAAGCTCTTCGGCTAAACCGATAGAAGTTAGTCTTGCTTTGGTGACAAATGCAGGGTAGTTAACGAGTGATTTCAATCAGTCTTAGTGACTCGTATTAATCTAGAAAGGCTTAGGCATAAATGCTTAAGCCTTTTCTATTACGCCTTGGTTTCGGGCTTCTAAGATTTGTCCGTGAATGAACTCCACAGCGGCAAAATCTAGACCAAAACAGGGATTGGCAGCAATCAGTAGGTTGATGCGATCGCCAGAAAGTTCCCGCGCTAGTACCGTGTGCTGTACGTTGCCCCCAGAAAGATTGCCAACTGGCGTGTCTGGTGAAGGGGTTTTCACAGAAAACTCATGAATTAACCCTTCTGCCATCTGTCGAATTGCCTGAAGGATAAGTAAAAAGCCTGATTTGACTTGAGGTGGACGATCAAAGGTTCGCAGCGCCATGTTTTCTGCCACACTCATATGAGAGACACAAGCATTACGCAGGGGTTCTTCCGGCAAGGCAAAAACCTTATGTTTATACATCTGAGTTCGGGTTGCTCTATAAACTTCTAAATTTTTCACTAAGCCATGACCCGAAAATTGCCCCTTGCGCAAAACCGTTACTTCATCACAAAATGCCATGACTTATCTAAATTTGTGTCCGTAATATCAAAACCTTGGGGGGGTGATGTGGTGCTATAATTTGGTCAAACCATAAATTGCCAAGTAAAAATAAAACTATGGCTAGTATTATTGTTCAAGTTGATGAAGAGATTAAATCAGCATTTGAACAGGCTAACCCTGAAATTCAGAAACAGTTAAGTAATATTATTCAGTTATTTTTACGAGAAAAGTTATACGACAAGCGTTTAACTGAGGTGATGGCATAAATTTCAGACAAAGCACAACAACGAGGCTTAACACCAGAGATTTTACAAGATATTTTAGCGGATGACAATGACGAATAGATTTGTCATCGATCCAATTCGTCAAGATTACAGAAACAATCCCTGTTTGTCGAGATGAAAAAGACAATAAATTTTTAGAATTGGCTGTTAGTGGTAATGCTAATATCATAATTACGGGCGATTTGGATTTATTGGTGTTAAATCCTTTTCAATCCATAGAAATTCTGACTCCAGATAGGTTGGTTGATAAATTTGCTGAATAAATGGGTTTCAGAAACCGGGTTTCTACTACAATCTTGGTACTGAGTGCTTTTACCCTAACCCGTGTTCTAAAACAGCCCATGGATTGTATTCACTTAACAGGAATTCGCTGCTACGGCTATACCGGCTACTTACCCGAAGAACAGGTACTGGGACAATGGTTTGAAATTGACTTAACCCTATGGCTAGATTTAGCACCCGCCGGACAAAGCGATGACATTACCGATACTCTGGATTACCGTCAAGCCATTGAAACTGTTAAGCAACTTGTGAAAACCTCAAAATTTGCCCTCGTGGAAAAATTAGCGACAGCGATCGCTAATTCTATCCTCCAATTTGAGCAAGTGCAGCAAGTTCAGGTGCAGTTAAGCAAACCCGCCGCCCCTATTCCCGACTTTGGGGGCACCATTACGATCAATATCACCAGAAGTCGCTCTACCCCGTCTTAGCGCTGTTTCTCCCCAAACTGTAAAAGAGATTGACGCTCTAACTGCAAGGCTACCTCTACCCGTTGATACTCCTCTACCACCTGGGAAACAATCACAACGGCATCCCCCATACTACTCGCCTTTCCCATTGCCTCCAATTCCCAACTCAGTTGCGCCAGGGTATGCGCTTGCAGTAACGCACTACTCGATTTCAAACTATGAGCAGTTCGTTGTAGTAATCGAGCATCATCTTGCTCAATGGCTGTCTGAAGCGATCGCAAAAGCTCTGGCGTTTCTGCCAAATAACTATCAATAATTTCAATAACAAACTCATCACTCCCATCACCCACCCGATCCTTCAACTCTTGCAAGTCTATAGAATGATGTACCGTATTGAGAGCCCCTTCGCCCTTGGAAACCAAAGGGGATTTGCACTGACTCAATGCGCTCTTGAGTACCTCAATGCGAATTGGCTTACTGATATAATCATCCATACCTGCTTCTAGACACTCTTCGCGATCGCCCTGCATGGCATTGGCAGTCATGGCAATAATCCGGGGACGCTCAGAGGCACACCATTGGGTACAAACCTGACGAGTCGCCGTTAATCCGTCCATTTCTGGCATTTGCACATCCATCAACACCACATCATAGGATTGACGATGCAAGGCTGCCAATACCTCTAACCCATTCGCCGCAATATCAACCCGATACCCCAACCGTTTCAGTAGATTAACCGCCACTTTCTGATTTACCACATTGTCCTCCGCCAGCAGAATCTTGAGGGGGAGCTGTTCGGCAAACCCTGAATCAGATACCGATGAATTCTGGAAGACTGTATCTGGGATAACCTCCTTGTCAAAAATCGCCATCAAGGTATTGTAAAGCTGAGATTGTTTAATGGGTTTGCTCAAATAAGCCGTAACCTTAGCCGTGGCGTTGGGCTGGCTCAATTCTCCCTGCCCGATAGCCGTTAGCATAACTAACGGTAAGTTTTGTCCCTTCGGTTGCCTGCGAATTTGCTCTGCCAATGTCAAGCCATTTATCCCAGACATCTCCCGATCCAAAATTGCCAAGTCAAAGGGCTGCCCCTGCTGGAGCCATGCCAGAGCTTCAGCGCCAGACTTCGCCGCTCGCACCCGCATCCCCAATGACTGCGCTTGTAGCGTTAAAACTCGCTGATGCGTGAGATTATCATCGACAATCAACAGGTGTTTATGGGCGAGTAACGGGTGAGACACAGGACTATCGACTAAGGAGGAGTGAGGCATCGCCGTGAAAAGTGCCGTGAAATAGAACGTGGAGCCAATTCCTACCTGACTCTCAACCCACATCCTACCCCCCATCATCTGAGTCAATCGCTGACTAATCACCAAGCCCAACCCTGTCCCCCCATACTGGCGAGTCGTAGATGCATCCACCTGGGTGAAGGGTTTAAACAGGCTATCCATCCGGTTGGGTGGAATTCCAATTCCCGTATCTCTGACAGAAAATAGCAGACAGACTGGAGAATTGGGATTGTCTTTCCACTCCTGACGCTTAACCGACGCTCCCATCGGCGGATACTCATAGGGTTGTTGGTGCGTCTCTACAATCCTTTGGACGCTCACCGAAACCACGACTTCCCCAACCCCTGTAAACTTCACCGCATTACTCAGCAAATTCACCAAGATTTGGCGGACTCTTGTGATATCTCCCACAACGGTTTCGGGAGTTTGCGGGTTCATCAGATAAGCCAGCTCAATGCCCTTCTCGGATGCCTTAGGAGCCAGTAAGTCAAGAGATTCCTCAATACAGGTTCGGAGGCTGAAGGGGTGTTTCTCTAAATTCAACTTGCCAGACTCCATCTTGGAGAAGTCCAGGATGTCATTAATAATCGTGAGCAATGTATCACCACTATTGCGAATAATTTCTATAAACTCGCGCTGCTGGGATGTAAGCCTGGTATCGAGGAGCAAGCTCGTCATACCAATTACGGCATTCATTGGCGTGCGAATTTCATGGCTCATGGTTGCCAGAAATTCACTTTTGGTGCGGTTGGCTCGCTCGGCTTCTTCCGTAATTGCCAATAATGCCCCAGTGCGTTCCTCGACTCGTTCTTCCAGGGTGGCATTGGCACGTTGAATTTCCTGAAATTTTTGATTGAGAGCCACCGCCATCGATTGAAAGTTACTGGTTAGGGATTGGAACTCCCTCACCTGACTATGAGGAAAATCGACGGGTGCCATGCGATCGAGAATTTTCTGGGGTAAATTGGTTGTTACTTGTGCCAACTTGGAGAGAGGAGCCACTAATCGACGGCTGAGGAGGATGGCAATCAGGGATGCCAGCACAGCGATCGCCAGCAGAGTAGCTAAACTTTTGAGATAAAGAATTTCTAGGTCGTTAATATAAGGGGCTGTGGGAATCTGGATCAGTAATGTCCAGGAAAGGCGATTATCAATAGGGATTTCCAGCATATAAAACGAACGCTTCCAGCGCACCATAATTGGTGTCCCTGGTGCAACGGGCAACCACTGAAAAATTCCCGCATCAAGGGAGCGAATTTCTCCCCCCTGACGCGGATTAAAGGGTTCCATAACGGTGAGTTCGGGCTGGGTACTGGCAATAACCCGATTTTGACTGTCAAGGATTGTGGTTTTTACCCCTTGTTCCTTGAGACTCGATTGGTTTAAAAATTCAGCAATATAATTCAAATCAATAGAACCATAGGCAATCCCCCGAAAACTATTTTGTGCGATCGCTGGAATAATTAAACCAACGTGGGGAACAAGGGAGGCTTGATCGACGTGAACCTCTGTAATGAGGGGCTGCAAACTTGTTGCTGCTTGTTTTAGAAAGGATTTTTCAGGGATACTCAAGCCAATAGCTGACTCTCCTTGTTCATTGGTTAAGGGTTCAGATGCCACAAGGGTGCCGTTAGAATCCGTGATGTAAACTTTGGAAAAATCGGGAACAATTCGCTTCGTAAATTCTGTACTTTGTTGCAACCTTGATGATGAAGTAGGGGGCGATTGGGCGGCAACCTGAGCGAGTTCTTCAATCGCCTGAAAATGTTGCTGATACCAAAACTGTAGGTTAGCAACTAGAGAGGTTGATGTGGCTTGCAGTTCAGTCCGAATCTGAGATTCAATCGTTTGCAGTGCCTGCTGTCCATTGAAAATGGTTAGGGCTAATGTTGGAAAAAAAACAAACGCTACTAATAGATTAAATAAGGTTTGCTGAAGGGAAACAGGACGGTGCAATCGTCGGCTTCCTAACCGTCTGTTGATGGGAATATAACTGACAATTAGTGTGGATATTAAGGCATTAAAGATACCATTAACCGACTGTTTGAAAACAATTAACCAGGTAGCAATAGGGGGGACTTGTAAAATTACACCATAAAAAAAGCCAACTAGCGGTATACCAATGACTAGCCAATAAATCCCGTCAAGCAGTACCATGTTTTGAGAGTGACGACGCAATCGCCACCCCACAAACAAGGCTTCGCAGGTCAGGATAATAATAGTGTAAGGATGCCCCCAAAGGAGGTAAGTATAGCTGCTAGCAATGACAGCGCCTATAATCCCCCAGACGACTCCATAAAAGTACACCACTATCAAAATAGCAATGCTGCCAAACAGAAAATCCACCCCAAAAAAGAGGGGCAAATTGAAATAGTTACCCAAGTATCCTGCTATTATCAACAAGACGAGTGCAGCGTTAAATTTCCTGAATGGTTTTTTCAGGAAAGTTGTTAGTAACTGATTATTTAAATTCATGCGTCGGAAAAAATGCCAGTCTACCAGAACGTTATTGCCATTTGAACTGATGAGGCACCCGTATTTGTCTTAACCCTAACATTTACCTGCCTCAATCGGTGTCACTTACAGATACCACAGCAATACAATCAATTTCTACCAAAACGTTTTTGGGCAGGCGAGACACTTCCACACAGGCACGAGCTGGGGCAGAGGCTTCGTCAAAGTAGCGGGCATAAACCTGGTTCATGGCGGCGAAGTCATCCATGTTTGCCAGAAATACTGTGGTTTTGACGATCGCCTCAGTTGTCGCCCCTGCCGCTGCTAGCACGGCTTCGAGATTTGCCATAACCTGTTCGGTTTGCTTGACAATATCATCGGCACCCACAATCTCACCCGTATGAGGATCGAGGGGAATTTGACCGGCAACAAAAATCAGTTCACCCTGGGCAGCGATCGCTTGATTGTAAGGTCCCACGGGTGCAGGTGCGTTTTCTGTGCGGATAACTTTTCGGATCATGTCTTTTTTCCGTAAGGATGTTCGTGGTTATTGCAAATAGAGACGAAAAAATTATTGCTAGTAATTAGCAACAATTCTCGCTTTCCAGTAAAGTAGTGTCTGATTACCCCGTTGATCTACCGATTCTTATGGCTCGAAAGCTTCCTCAACGCTTTCTACTGCAAGTCTTAGGTTCCTGGATTTTTGGCTGATGTTCATCTCAAGTCAAGCTGAGAGAATGAATCCCCTGTCGGCGGCGGTAAATGACCATTGACTCATACATTAATTATCTTACAGGGAGTCAGTTTTTCCCTGCTGTTCACTAACCTTCAAACTCAAACAACAAAATTCAAGACGTGATGGAAAAACCAACTCGATCTGCCCTGACTGCCCCAAAAGCACTGACATTTAAACGCATCCGTCTGAGTGCCTGGACTGCCGCCGTTATGGTAATCGCTGTTTTGGTGTCAACGCCGGTACTGTTTGTCTTGAGCAATATCTTCGCAGACGCGGGTGAGATTTGGCGGCATCTGGCTGAGACGGTTTTGTGGCGCTACATTGCCAACTCCTTCTGGTTAATGCTGGGCGTCGGGTTTGGAGTAGCGGTAATTGGTGTGGGAACAGCATGGCTAGTAACGATGTGCCGTTTTCCCGGTTCTCGGCTATTTGAATGGGCGCTATTACTGCCCTTAGCGGCACCTGCCTACGTGCTGGCTTACACCTATACAGACTTCTTAGATTTTTCTGGCCCCGTCCAAACGACGCTGCGGAACCTGTTTGGCTGGAGCTATGGAGACTATTGGTTTCCTAATATTCGGTCATTGTGGGGCGCGATCGCTATGCTCACCCTGGTATTGTATCCCTACGTTTACCTACTCGTGCGCGTCGCCTTTCTCGAACAATCCGTCTGCACCCTAGAAGCCAGCCGCAGTCTTGGCTGTAGTCCGTGGCGCAGTTTTTTTGCCGTTGCATTGCCCTTAGCCCGCCCTGCAATAGCGGCAGGGATGGCACTAGCACTGATGGAAACCCTCAATGATTTCGGTACAGTCAAGTATTTTGGCGTTGATACCTTTACCACAGGCATCTATCGCACTTGGTTTGGTTTAGGGAATCGCGTCGCCGCCGCTCAACTGGCTGCTTTTTTATTGTTATTCATTCTTTGGTTAATCTTACTAGAGCGTTGGTCCCGTCGTCGTGCCCAATACTACCAAAGCACAAACCGCTATGGTTCACGTTTCAGCTATCCGTTAAAGGGAATGCGAGCGTTTGGGGCTGGGTTGGCTTGTTTGTTACCCCTGAGTTTTGGTTTTTTACTCCCCGCCGCCATCTTACTAGAGATGACCCTCAAAAATGCTACGACCATCATTGATAAAGAGTTTTGGGCTTATGCCCGTCACAGTTTTATCTTGGCAGTTATTACGGCAGGTTTGGGAGTAGCGATCGCCATTATTATGGCGTATGGGCTGCGGTTGCGCTCAAACCCACTCATGCGCTTTGCTACCCGTATTGCCTCAATGGGCTATGCTGTACCGGGTTCAGTGATCGCGGTTGGCATCCTCATCCCTATTGGCAGGCTCGATAATGCGATCGACGCTTGGATGCGTGCCACCTTTGGCATATCGACGGGTTTACTCTTGAGTGGCACAATTACAGCATTAGTTTTTGCTTATCTCGTCCGCTTTCTTGCTGTTTCCTTTAATACAGTAGAAGCGAGTCTGAGCAAAATTAAGCCCAGTCTAGATGATGCCGCTCGTTCTCTCGGTCATAATCCGACTAGTACCTTAGTTAAAGTGCATACCCCCATGATGTGGGGAGGGTTGCTGACGGCGGGAATGCTCCTGTTTGTCGATGTTATGAAGGAACTCTCAGCGACGCTGATTATTCGCCCCTTTAACTTTGATACCCTAGCAGTGCGAGTTTACAATTTAGCATCGGATGAACGGTTGGCAGAAGCCGCAGGTCCAGCGCTCGCTATTGTGGTTGTGGGGATTGTGCCGGTGATTCTTTTGAGTTTGAGGATTAGGGAACAGGGAGTGGGGAATGGGGAGTAGGGAGTGGGGAAAGAAGCCGACAGAGAGGGTGTCCTAACTTCTCACGAGAAATTTTTGATGGCAACCCCGTAGGGCAGGCAACATGAGCTGTCTCTGGAAGGGTCAGGTTTATTGATAAAAAAAGCCCCCTTATTGGGGTTGTGAATTAATTTTAGCGTTCTCTGTAGTGTTCGCTACAATTAAAACTGGAATTATTCCTTTAAAACGCTCCTATTCGATTTTAACGATGTCAACAATGCAATTCAATGTTCCGAGTATTGTCTGTGAAGGCTGTGCTAAGACCATTACCGAAGAGATTCTCACCCATGAGCCAGAAGCAAAGGTGGATGTTGACCTAAAAGGCAAGACAGTCAGCGTTGAAAGTCAGGCTTCTGAAGAATCTATCCGACAGATGATCGTTGCTGTGGGTCATACGGTGGCATAACAAATAGGAATCAGGATTGAGTAGTCGCCTCAATCCTATCCTTTCATACCAAACAGTCAGGGTTGCCAGTTTTATTCAAAAACAAGTTGCTGACAAAGCCAATCGGCATAGTGGCTTGTCACCCAAAATTTCAGTGTTCGCGGCTTTTCCCAGTCAATTGTTGAAGCTCAAGATATCTCACACACACCTTCCTGTGAGATTAGACGCAAACGGCTAGCGGTTTTTCTGAGGGACTAAGCCACCGACGCTTTCCCAAAATTGCAGGATTTTTTATTAAACTAATGAACAAGATTCTGTTACGAGTAGGAACAGCCCTGATTGTTTTGATGACAGCAGGTATAGCCAGTAGTGATGCTCAAACCCGTCTCGATCGCGGGAATGTCAATCGCCGTACTCTGTCCCTTGAAACTCTCACGGCACAAGCAAGTCCCTTAGACCAGTTGTGGCAACAAGCCAGCGAGAGGCGCGGACAGGGGCAGTATGAGGAGGCGATCGCGATTCTCGACCAAATTCTTCAACTTGAACCCAATTCTTTCTTAGCCTGGTACTGGCGGGGTAATAGCTTCAGTAGCTTGGGACAGTACGAAGAAGCAATTGCCTCCTACACAGAAGCAGTTCAAGTTAAACCCGATTATCTGGTAGCCTGGTTTGAGCAAGGCAATGCCTTTGAGCAACTGCAACAGTACGAGGAGGCAATCGCTGCTTGGCAGCAGGTGCTATCTCTGCAATCGACATCTGAGTACGAACAACAACTCATCCGCACAACGTTACCCGTGCGAATTGCTAGTGTGTTGCTGTATGATTTGCAACGGTATGAAGAAGCGATCGCCCTTTACAACCCAATCCTTTTAGTAGAGTCTGACACCGCCACCCATTGGATAGACCGAGGCACCGCCTTCTATCAACTTGAGCAGTATCAAAGTGCGATCGCAGATTATGACCGAGCCATTGAACTCGACGAAACAAATGCCCTGGCTTGGAAACGGCGGGGGTTTACTCTGTATCGTTTGGAACGCTACGACGAAGCAATAGTATCCTTTGAAACTGCCGAACAATTAGAGCCGGACGATCTCGAAGTTGCCGGATTACTTGAAATTCTCAAAACTGTTCAAGACTCTAGAGCTGAGTTACGCATCTTACAACAACGATTTGCCAACCTCAACCAATTACTGAGTGATGCTGAAGAACGACTGATGAACATTCGTGCTGAAACTCAGGCAGCCACAGAACAACTGCAAACGACACAAGAGGAATTACGTCAATCTCAACAGCGTTTAGCGGCAATTCAAAAAGAAATCGCCGCCGCCGAGAAACGCCTAGACACTCTGCAAGCTGAAGCCAGCCAATCTCAACAGCAGTTAACGGTTGCTCAGGAGGAACGGCAAATAGTAGAGACTCAACTCGAAACCTTGCAAGCCGAACGTCAACGTTTAGAACAAACAGTGGCAGAAGGACTGCGAGTGCCAGAACTCCCTTCCATGGGAGCAGGTGTAGAAGCCTTTCAAGAGGAATTACAAACCTTGCAACAAGTGGGGCAACGGGAGATCGGTTTAACCAATGACTTTGAAGAGTATCTGGGGTTTAGCAACATCCCCATTAAACCCCTTTCCGTCATCCTTTCTGACTTGCGGCAGATCCAACAATCTACAGGTGCAGAACCTGCCATCGTCTATTCGTTTTTTGGCTCAAACACGTCGGCTTCCGGTTCTAAATCGGCAAACAAGCAGGCGCAATCCCAGAACCCAGCAGAAACAGAGGATGACCCGCTAGAATTAGTGGTGATTACGGCTGACGGTAGAACCCTTCGGAAGGAAATAGAGGGCGCAACGCGAGAGCAAATTCGCGAGATGACCCAAGAATTCTTCCGCAATGTGACTAATGTCAGAAATCCGGAGGGGTATTTAGAACCCGCCCAAAAGCTCTACGAGTGGTTGGTTGCTCCCCTAGAGGAAACATTCCAAGGTCAAAAAATCGATAATCTTACCTTCTTGATGGATAAGAGTTTGCGTTCCGTGCCAATTGCCGCACTCCACGATGGCACTGGGTTTCTGGCAGAACGCTATAGCCTGGGGATTATGCCCAGTCTCGCCCTAACAGATACAACTCCTGGCAACTTGCGAAACGCGCAGGTGTTGGCAATGGGGGCAGACAACTTTCCTGATCAACGCCCTTTACCCGCCGTTCCGGTAGAGTTGGAAGCGATCGCTGCTCGGCTTTGGTCAGGGGAATCCTATCTTAATGAAAAGTTTACCCTAGAAAATCTCAAGCAAGCCCGCAATCGAGAGCCGTTCGGCTTAGTTCATCTTGCCACCCATGCAGAATTTCAACCCGGTAAAGTCAGTAATTCCTATATCGAGTTGTGGGGAGGGCAGAAGCTGCGACTCGATCAACTGCGTCAAATGGAGTTGGATAAACCCCCGGTGGAGTTGTTGGTATTGAGCGCTTGTCGTACAGCCCTAGGGAATGAAGAGGCGGAATTGGGTTTTGCAGGATTGGCAGTACAAGCCGGTGTGAAGTCGGCAATGGGCAGCTTGTGGTACGTCAGCGATGAAGGAACCCTAGCCCTGATGACAGCTTTTTATAAGAAATTGAAGGACGTTCCCATCAAAGCCGAGGCACTGCGTCAAGCACAAGTGGCGATGATCCGGGGTGACGTGCGCATTGAGGGAGGACAGTTAGTGGTTGAGGATGAGCGTTTCCCTTTACCCCCCAAGTTAGCCCAATTGAGCGATCGCACCTTTGCCCATCCTTACTACTGGAGTGCTTTTACGATCATTGGTAATCCTTGGTAAGCTGTTCTAATCAAGTCAAGACACCCGATTTTACTGATGATTTTCGCTTAAGCGATCGCACTTCTAGATAGACTAGCAAAGCATTAATATCGGCTGGGTTAACCCCACCAATACGAGAGGCTTGACCAATCGTTAAAGGTCTTACTTTCGATAGTTTTTCACGGGATTCTTTGGACAGGGTATCAATCGCATCGTAATCCAAATCGGGTGGGAGTTGTCGATGCGTTTGGCGAGAAACTTGGTCGATTTGGTTTTGCTGGCGCTGGAGATATCCAGCATATTTAATATCAATTTCTGCACCTTCCCGTTCAGCCTGATTAAGATTGGAATTACCCAATCCGTAGCGATTCAAATCGACGTAGTGGAATCCGGGACGGCGCAGCAAATCAGCTAGGGTAAGGGAACCTTTAATTTTCTGCTGGGTATCCGATGCGATCGCAATTCCCACTTCCTCATGTTCCTTCACCCGTACCGTCTGGAGTCGCTCTTTTTCCGCCGCAATATGGGCTTGTTTCTGAGTATAAAGTTCCCAGCGTCGGTCATCAATTAAGCCGATTTCCCGCCCTAAGGGAGTCAGACGCCGATCTGCATTATCTGATCGCAGCAGTAACCGATATTCCGAACGGCTAGTTAGCATCCGGTACGGTTCTCTCAAATCCTTGGTACACAGATCATCAACTAATGTACCGAGATAACTTTCCTCACGAGAGAACACAATCATCTCTTGATGCCGCACATAGCGTACTGCATTAATCCCTGCGACAATTCCTTGTGCTGCGGCTTCTTCATAACCCGTTGTCCCATTAATTTGTCCGGCGCAAAATAGCCCTTCTATTTTTTTTGTCATTAACGTGGGAAAACACTGGGTTGCGGGTAGATAATCATACTCCACCGCATAAGCTGGACGCAGCATGGTACACTTCTCTAGACCGGGTAGCGATCGCAACAGTTGCAATTGCAAATTTTCTGGCAACCCGGTAGAGAATCCCTGGATATACAGTTCAGGAATCTCCCGTCCTTCTGGTTCAATGAAGATTTGGTGGCTGTCCTTATCGGCAAAGCGGACAATCTTATCTTCAATACTAGGACAGTAACGCGGTCCCTTGGCATCCACCCAACCACCATACACGGGGGATAAGTGCAAATTTTCCCGAATCAGTCGGTGAGTCTCAGCCGTGGTGCGGGTAATATAGCAATTCATCTGTTCCCGTTCCACCCACACCTTCGGGTCAAAGCTGAACCAGCTTACCTCTTCATCCCCTGGCTGAGGTTCCATTTTACTATAATCGACAGACCGCTTATCCACCCGTGCCGGGGTTCCTGTCTTCAGCCGTCCCGTTTCAAACCCCAACCGATTCAGGGTTTCTGTCAAACCCACTGCCGCAAATTCCCCAGCACGTCCGGCTGACATGGACTTATTCCCTACCCAGATGCGTCCACCTAAGAAAGTGCCAGTGGTTAATACAACGGCGGGTGCTTGGAACGCCACACCAAAATAAGTCTCAACACCAATAACTTCATTGTTGGCACCCAGCACCAAGTCCGTAACCATGCCTTCACGGATTGTCAGATTTTCCTGATTCTCAACAATCCCCTTCATCACTGCTGCATATTCCCGCTTGTCGGTTTGCGCCCGCAATGCCCAAACCGCCGGACCCCGTGATTTGTTGAGTACCCGTTTCTGTAGATAGGTGCGATCCGCCATTTTGCCAATTTCGCCCCCTAAGGCATCTACCTCATGGGCAAGTTGGGACTTAGCGGGTGCGCCGACGGCTGGGTTGCAGGGTTGCCACGCGATTTTGTCGAGGTTGAGAGTAAGCAGGAGGGTACGACAGCCGAGGCGTGCTGATGCTAGTGCCGCTTCACACCCGGCGTGTCCGGCACCGACAACGATGACATCGAAGGCGTCTTGGAAGTCTACTGGGGAAGTTAGGGTCATGGTTTAGTAGGATACAGCAGGGACTGCATCTTCTATTTTATGCTGGGTTTCAGCAAAGCCATGTTTTGAGCTTGTTCTTCGTATTTTTGTTTTAGTCCCTACAAACTAAAAAATGGCTAAAATATCATGACCAACTATATACCGCCGATTTATTTTTACTCTCCCCAATACAATCAGTTTCGTGACAATATGCCAAAGACTACATGAACGCTGGTATACAGCATCCAGTTGGAGCAGGCAAGCATTTTTAAATCGCCGTAAGCTAGCTGTTGTCAGGAATAATGTGCAGCGTTTCCTTGTGACTTTAGTAACCATATTAATGTTAGTGTTTTTAGACACAAGCGGCAGGGGGTTCTGTGTTACCATGAACGTAGATTTGTTATTGCTAAAGCCTTATCAATTTTTAACTCTTGTATATATCTTGATGCAGATGTGCGAATATGCGATTCAGTCCAACAAGATATGCAATGGTTACCAGGAATAACTGCCAGAAGTTGTACTAGTATGATCAAACACATTAAACAGCGTATAAATAAAACTAACCCACCTAGACCCAGTTTAATTAGACAGTTTGAGTTTTACCAAAGGATGGCGAAAAAGTTGGGGTTGGATATAAAAACGGATCCCATCATATGGATTTATGAATTTTTATTCGTGGTGACAAGAGATTCAGGTAAAGAAATAGAGTTTCTGAAGTATTGGGGAAAACTAGCACTTTATGCTGAATTGCATGGGCATCACAAACATCCAGCTTATGCAATTGGATTGGCTGCAGCCAAAGCGGGGTTGCCAATCCGGCATGATGTGATGAACGGGATTGACTTTTTTGACGATAGAGTAGAGAAAGTGAGAATATCAAAAGGTCAGTCAGATTCTAATGCAAAACAGATGTACTTTGAAGCTCAGAAAGCACTTGAGAATCCTCAAGGTTCAATTTCAAAAAAAGCAATGAATAAAGTAGTCAAATATATGGAGTATGGCTATCATTCTACAAGATTAAAAGTTACTACACTTATAGAAGATTTTGATTTTTATTATCGCTCTTGATTAATGAACCAAATCTCTAGATTTCTGATTACAGTTGCTTTGGTTAGCTAAGTTAAGCACTGAATTTTATTAATGTCAAAGAAATGAGTTGCTTGGGTTTACGTCGCAGTGGTAATCATGCCATATCAAATAGGCTCTCCTAGACTGGTTATAGTAATATTAGTAGTTTAAATGAGCTTAAACCCTTAAATAGCGCCGGATTCAACCGAATGAAAATCACGTTTCTCGACGAATTGCCAAGGTCAAAGGGGAGATGTCAGCGGCAGCAGTGGAGTAACAGTGGCAAGGCTGAAAGAGTTGAGACAGTGGTGCATGAGCCAGTCATCGAGTAACAACGCCGTCACCCCCAGTCAAATCCGCAGTTGTATGGGTAAACTTTTTGACCTCTATGCTGAATTAGAACGACGAGCAAGACGGGAAAATACATCCATTAACGACGCTCAACTCCCCCGACTATGGATTCTGACTCCCACTGCCTCAATGCCCTTACTCAAAGGATTTGGAGCCTTCCCTGATCAAGAAAACTGGTTAAGTGGACTCTATTTCGAATCTCTCAAAACATCCATCGTCGTTATCCACCAACTTCCCCATACCCCAGAAACCCTGTGGTTAAGAATTCTCGGAAAAGGCAGAGTGCAACAGCAAGCCATTGAAGAATTAACCACATTACCTGCCGCTCACCCACTTCGAGAATCTGCGCTAGATTTATTGTATAACTTGCAAGCTAACCTACAAGCCAATCAAAACTTAGAAACAGAGGAGAGGGAGTTAATTATGGCATTAGCACCCCTTTATCGGCAGCAACTCGATGCCGCTCGGCAACAAGCCAGAGAACAGGGTCTGCAGCAAGGTCTGCAACAGGGTCTACAACAGGGTCTACAACAAGGACAAAGGCTGATTATCGAAAACCTCCTCCAGACTCGTTTGGGACAGCTAACTCCCACCCTCGCCGCTTTAATCACTCCCTTATCAGCATTACCCCCTCAGGAATTAACCCCATTTCTACTGCAATTCTCTCAACTAGAAAACACTGAACAAGCAGTCCAACAGGCACAGCATTTCATTGTCGAAAATTTGCTGAGAATTCACTTTGGACAATTGGACACTCAACTTACCGCAATTGTCACTTCTTTCTTAAAATTACCGACTCCAGAGTTAATCCAATTACTCTCACAACTTCCTCAGATATCCCGTGATGAACTCCTGACTCGATTTCCCGAACAAATAAATTAAACCTGCGATCGCAGGTTGTTCTCATTCTCATCAATTCCCCACTCGCGATCGCTCATCTGACGAACTCTGGCTAAGAATTCTCGGAAAGGGAGTTAATTATGTCATTAAAACCACTGTATCGGTAGCAACTCGATGCGGCTCGGCAACAAGCCAGGGAACAAGGTATTCAACATTGAAAAATGCTTACCCACTCTCCTAAAAACCTCAGTCAATGGCTACTACCCTCCCTTACCGCCTTTCTGTGCGTTGCCGCAGTAGGATGGCTGCAAATTCCCCAACTCAACCAACTAACAGACAGAGGCAAAACCCCATCCACAGTCGATATTGAGCGAGACGTTGAGGCAGAAAAAGCCCGCCTCGAACTGCTCCAAAAACTCCCAACCTTTGGTTTTAATAATCTGCTAGCCGATTGGGTCTTTTTAAACTTTCTGCAATACTTTGGTGACGACCAAGCTCGCACCGAGACGGGTTACGAACTTAGTCCGGAGTACTTTGAAATCATCCTAAAGCAAGACCCCAAATTCTTGCAGGCGTATATGTTCCTTTCCGGCAGTACGACCTTATACGCCGGAATGCCAGAACGCTCTATCGCTCTAATGGAAGAAGGACTAAAGCAGCTTTCCCCCGAAGTTCCCCCCAAATCTTATTACATCTGGCGTTATAAGGGCATTGACGAGTTATTGTTTTTAGGCGATGCCCAAGCAGCACAAGAATCCTTTGAAAACGCGGCAGAGTGGGCAAGTACCTATCCAGACGAAGAAAGTCAGCAGGTAGCTGCAATATCTCGGCAAACCGCTCAATTTCTCACCCGCAATCCCACCAGCAAGTCAGCTCAAGTCAGTGCTTGGTCAATGATTCTGCAAAATGCCGTTGACGATCGCACTCGCCAGACTGCCATTAATCAAATTGAATCCCTCGGTGGCAACGTTATCATTACACCAGAAGGAGGAGTGCGAATTCAATTGCCCCAGACAGATTGAGACGGTAAAATGCTTTACCTATGCCACTTCCGGGAGCGACACTTAGTTGCGCCGACTCCTCAAGGGTTGTGAGTACAATGAGGCAAGAGCGCCAAAGGTGATACTCGTTTTCTAAAACATGAGTTCTCCCCAACCCCCCCAACCGCCGAAAACGCTGCTCGGTCAGCTAACTCAGGCAGTTCAGACAATTCAAGCGAAAGTTAACTTTCAAGCACTAGCCCTCAAACCCAATGCAAAAGTGCCGGAGCTTTGGGTGCAAGATGCCGGTGCCAATAAAGCTGACGTTTATCCCTTACTCGGAGATCGCTATCTACTGGGACGAAGTTCTAAATCTTCTGATATTGTGGTGCGTAACCCAGTCGTCAGCCAGATTCACTTGTCCTTAGAGCGCTACGGGCGCTCTGGCAGAGCCTTCCTGATTAAAGACGAAAATTCCACCAACGGTATTTATCGAGGGAAGCGCCGACTCTCATCCCTAGTACTGCGCCACGGCGATATTCTCACCATTGGACCTCCAGAATTAGCAGCATCGGTGCGGCTTCAATACGTCGATCCACCGCCTTGGTACATTCTGGCACTTCGTTACAGTCTCTATGGCGTCGGTGGAGTGACCGCTTTCATCGCCTTATTGATTGGGATTGAATGGCTGAAAGTGCCAGTTTATCCCTTGCCAACCGGTGTCCAAGGACCTTTTGTGGTCAAGTCCCGTGACGGAACAGCATTGCGGCAACCCCGTACAGAAGTTCACCGAGAACTGAAGCAACTCTCAGATTTTTCTCCCTACCTCCCCAACGCCCTAATTGCCTCAGAAGACAGCCGCTACTACTGGCACTTTGGAGTAGATCCCTATGGGATTGCCCGAGCATTTGTCCGGAATATTCAAGGTGGAACGATTCGGGAAGGAGCGAGTACGATTACCCAACAGGTGGCTCGCAGTTTGTTTCCTGAGTATGTCGGTAGGGACAATAGTGCCGCTCGTAAACTAAGAGAAGCGGTTGTCGCCCTGAAATTAGAAACCCTTTACAGTAAGGATGAAATATTAAAAGCTTATTTGAATCGCATTTACCTGGGAGTTGAGGCGTTTGGGTTTGAAGATGCCGCCCAGTTTTATTTTGACAAACCCGCAAAGGATCTAACCCTCTCAGAAGCCGCGACACTGGCGGCAATTTTGCCTGCCCCCAATAGCTACAACCCCATTCAGGATTACGATACGGCTCTGCAACTGCGCAACCGTGTCATCTATCGGATGCGGGCATTGGGGATGATTAGCGACCAAGAAGCGGCGCGGGCAAGGCGATCGCGCATTGAAGTTAGTCCCCAAGCCCGTGAATTCCTCAACAGTACCAAAGCTCCTTATTTCTACAATTACGTTTTTGAAGAACTCCGGTATTTACTCGGCACTGAACTGGCTCAAGAAGGGAATTTTATCGTCGAAACGTCTCTCGATCTTCAGACGCAAGCCAAGGCAGAATCAGCCCTGCGTAACTTTGTCAACACAACTGGCTCTCAATTGAGATTCTCCCAAGGAGCGATCGCTACCCTCGACACCAGCAACGGTGCCATTCGCGCCATGGTGGGTGGTGTTGACTACCAACAAAGCCAGTTTAACCGCGCTACCCAAGCCCAGCGACAACCTGGTTCGACGTTCAAACTCTTTGACTACACCGCTGCCTTGCAACAAGGCATCTCACCCGGAAAAACCTACTCCTGCGCCCCCGCCTATGGGTTACGGGGGTGCGAACGGACAGGGGGTGCGGCGAATATGTACACAGGTTTAGCGCAGTCTGAAAACATCATTGCTGTTCGGGTGGCGCAAGATGCGGGTTTGAATAATGTTATTGAAGTGGCGCGACGGCTGGGCATCGACTCGAAACTCAGGGCAGTGCCGCGTTTAGCGATTGGGCAAAGTGAAGTTAATGTCTTGGAAATTACGGGTTCCTACGGAGCGATCGCTAATAATGGAGTCTGGAACCGTCCCCATGCTATTTCCAGGATTCTCGATAGCGGGGATTGTGCCGACAACAACGACCCCAACACCTGCCGGGTGATCTATACATTCGAGGAGGATGGGGAACAGAACATTCAAGCTGTCTCCCCTGCTGTTGCTAAAACCATGACGACTATGCTGCGGGGTGTTGTACAAGGTGGTACAGGTCGTGGGGCTGCAATTGGCTATGGAGAAGCGGGCAAAACGGGTACGACTGACCGGAATGTTGACCTCTGGTTTATTGGTTATATTCCAGCCCGTCAGGTTGTGACAGGTATCTGGTTGGGGAATGATGATAATTCTCCCACACGGGGAAGTAGCGGTCAGGCAGCGCAATTGTGGAGTCAGTATATGCGTGAGATTGTGCAGTAAGTTAGCCACCGCCCAAAAGTCCTTCACACCCTTCACCTGTTACCTTTATTTTATGAGGTACTGAGCACAAGTCTCTAGGGGGGTTTTTGACGATGGATGAGTTTATGGCAGCAGCGATCGCACAAGCCCAACAGGGACTTCGTGAAGGTGGGATTCCCATCGGTTCAGTACTGGTCAAAAACGGTAAAATTGTTGGTAGGGGATACAACAAGCGCGTCCAAGATAACGACCCCGTTACCCATGCTGAAATAGATTGCCTGCGCAATGCAGGCAGAATCGGTAACTATAAAGATACGACTCTTTATTCAACCTTGATGCCTTGCTACCTCTGTGCGGGTGCCGTTGTTCAATTTGGTATCAAAAAGGTCGTTGCTGGTGAGTCAAAAACATTTCCAGGTGCCAGAGAATTTATGGAATCCCAGGGTGTTGAAGTTCTCGATTTAGCTCTGGAGGAATGCAAAAAACTCATGAGTGACTTTATTCAAGCCAAACCCCAGCTCTGGAATGAGGATATCGGCAAATAAGGGTGTAGCCTTTAGCCTTCAAAAACGCATCAAAACTCCATCAACCAAAAGTATCTACCATTGCTGTGATTTCTATCACAAAAATCTAATGATAGAGCTAACAGCTATTTAGCTTCATTTATTTCAGTAGCCAATAAATAAAAGGGTTGAAGTTCATCTACTTTTTGTCTCTATAAAAACTGGATTTGAGTCAACCCGGATGACACCGATATTCAACCATCCGATTACGTCGTTACAGTGAAAATTCATAATAACTTCACTCATTTTTGGTGTCTCTTTACCCGTCCTTAATTGAACATCAATTAATGTGAAAATAGCAAAAGGTAAGTAAAGTCACCCCCCTGCAATGTCTCCTACCAGCTCACTCAATGGGCATCGGTAATTTGCAAACGGGTGACATTCGGCTAACAAGTCTTGAGTTTCGCGACTGATACTGGAAATTCTCACTAGGAACTATCAATTATGACTGGCTCCCCCTTAAAAAAATTTCTCCTTGCACCGGTAATACTTTCAACAGCAGTCTTCTCTGCACTCACCATACCGCTCGCTGTCCTTGGGGACAAGCCAGTGACCATCCAATTCCAAGAGGAGCCGGTATTTCACGGTCAACTCAGAGAGGTTGCTACTCCTTACCTAGGTTTGGCAACGGTATTGAGTCTGGGTACTGGCATCGCTGCAATCGCCGTAACTGGATGGCAGCAATCTTCCCGCAAGTCGGCTGAGGCAGAGGAGCAACTCTCAGATCTTGAGCGCCATCTCAAGGAAAAAGAAGCGCTCTTAGAATCACTCAAACTTTCAGAACCCCGATTGGAAGCCTCTGGACTCAATACGTTCTTAAATGAAGAAGTCCAGCAAGAATCTGCCCAGTTTTTTGAGGAAGAATTTAGAACCCTAATCGAAGAAGTTAAACAGGAACCCGCACCACAACCTCTAGCCGTTAAGCTAATCGAGGCACCCGCCGTTCAACCTCTCATCGTTACCACTCAACCCTTTCAGGCACAACCTGTTTCCCAACAGTCGGCAACCGTGCAAGCAGCAACAGCAAAGTTTGCCTCAGCCCAAGGCTTCCTGGGTTACGAGCGGGCGAAAGGTGCCATTCAACCCTCTGTAGAGGTGGCATCACCCAACTCCCTAGAAGTGGAACAACTTCACGATCAGCTCGCAAAAATCATGACACAGATGGCTTCTTTGCAAGTCGCACTGCAAGGCACTCAGCCAACAGAACACTCGTCTGAAGCACAGCCTCCAGGCTCGACACCGCTACAAGTCGTTAAATCTTGGTCCGTTAATCAGGCAGCTTCTTGAAGTTGCCCTTTTTTTGGGTGCATCTTACTCTGGGGGGAGTAGGGAGTAGGGAGTAGGGAGTAGGGAATAGCTTACCTATTCAAGTTCAAGTTACGATAAAGGTTTGTGCCGCCATCCCCCTATCGCTGTTTCAGAGAATTTATGCTCGGGTTCATCCGCTCAGATATTACCCAATTTACGGCTTATACACCCCATCCGAGTGGGGATTCAGGGCAACCCGTCACATCTGCCATTGCCATTGATAGGCTGGATACCAATGAAAGCCCTTTCGATCTGCCTGTTGAGTTAAAAGAAAAGCTGGCTTGGACGTATCAACAGAATATTGAAGCCAACCGCTATCCTGATGGTAGCCATCAATCCCTCAAAGATGCGATCGCTCAATACGTTAACGAATCAGCTACCCTAGAAAAACTGATAACTCCTGCTCATATCTCAGTGGGTAATGGTTCAGATGAACTGATTCGCTCTGTGTTAATTTCTAGCTGTTTGCAGGGAGAAGGCTCTATCCTAGTCGCTAATCCCACCTTCTCTATGTACGGGATTTTGGCGCAGACACTGGGTATTCCCGTGATTACAGTGGGGCGCTCACCAGAAAACTTTGAAATTAATTTAACAGAAGCTAGAGATGCGATCGCCCAAACCCAGCACCCTCCTGTGCGCGTGGTTTTTGTCGTTCATCCCAATTCCCCGACTGCCAACCCATTAACGGCTGCTGAACTGGAATGGATTCGCAGCTTACCAGAGCATATCTTAGTCGTAATTGATGAGGCGTATTTTGAATTCAGCCAAACCTCGGTAGTTGGCGAATTGCAGCAACGTCCCAATTGGGCAGTGTTGAGAACCTTTTCTAAAGCGTTTCGACTAGCAGCCTACCGTCTCGGTTATTGTATCGCTCACCCCGAACTCATTGCGGCACTGGAAAAAATCCGCCTGCCTTACAACCTCCCCAGCTTGTCTCAATCGGCTGCGTTAATTGCCCTCACTCACCGACAAACTTTGCTGGCATCAATTCCCCAAACGATTGCCGAGCGGGATAAATTGTGGGTTGCCTTATCGGAACTTGCTACCTTGCAAGTTTGGTCAAGTGCCGCTAACTTTATCTACCTGCGTCCTCGAATTTCTGTTGATTTAGCTGAGTTCGTTCGACAAATGAAAGCCCACGGCACCTTAGTGCGGCATACGGGTGGCGGTTTAAGGATTACTGTAGGCAGTATTGAGGAGAATACTCGCACTCTCCAACGACTCAAAGCGGTTCTTGCTAACTATGAGAAGTAATGTATTTTCCTAGGGCAGGCAGACGCCTACCCCAAGCAGCAATTTTAATGAACTGCTGTCTGTTCTGACTCTTTTTCCAGCATTCGTACCAACTGCTCATCGCCTTTGGCTTGTGCAACTTGCAGCCGACGTTCTAAAGACTGGCGGATATTTCTCAAATGCATCACTGCCGTCTCATCCAGATTTTTTCCGCGCCAATTGCTGATGACTAATACTGGGTTAGCTGCCCCTGGATCAACAGGTTGAGGAGCTGGAATAGGTTCTGCGATCGCTGGTTTATCTGTGCGGTAAGCGACGCCACGCCATTTCAGCTCGTGTACCGGTGGAGGTGCGGGAATATGTCGGACATAGTGATACCGCCAACCTTGACCCCTATAAGTACCGCCTATGTCGCCTTCATTGACATCTAATGTTGATGGTGTCCGTTCGTAGCTAACACCCCGGTAAGACAGTTTCATATACATCGCCTCCTATGAGAATTTTTGAACGTGTTTTTTATCAACTAATACTGAAGCACTGAGATATCTCGTAGGCTAACTACGTTTGTAGGTAGCACCGCGATAGGTGAGTTCGAGGGGCGCGGGGTGTCTCCGAATCAATCTAGCTTTATGAACTCTCCAGCTATGACCTCGGTACGTGCCGCCGATTCCGCCTTCAGTGATATCTAGTGTTACTGGTGTTTCTTCGTAACTAATACCTCGATAAGAGAGTTTCATTGGGTTACACCTCCGATTTTGATTCCCAGTACTCGAATAAGTTGACTTAGGGAGTGATACAGGTATTTTTCCCTACTTTCTCGGCTCAGGCTATCTGACTCAGGTAATTTGCTCCTGTATCAGATAAAATTCCAGAAATATTTCTGTATTTATTTTTACATTTTTTTGACAAATATGTCAATTATCAAGAAACCGTCACAAAAAAACTCGGATTATTCAACCTTGACTAAGTGCTTATACTTAGTCAAGGAAGCGGTAACAGGAATTTGAGCCGAAGTATCCCTCTTCTGTCACTTTCCGAAATTCTGACGAATTTCCGTCATTACAGCCAACTACACCTAACGCAAGAATCAGGGTTTGACCCCCATTTTTCGCAGTCTGACAGAAGAGGGGTATAGCAACTGCCAAGACGGTTGGGACATATATGAATTTAGTAGAGACGTTCCGGCGGAACGTCTCTACCAGAGTTTGTTCTAAGATATGTGTCTACTGCTAGATTGTCTCAAAACAGAACTTAGACCCATTAAAATACCGCCAGTTGTGATAAAACTGGCGGTGCAAGCTTTTTAACAAGCTTTGATAAATTGTCTGTTCAGCTCATTTGCTGATGGAGCCTACAGAGAAGAACCGAGTCCTGCGTAGGCACCGTAGAAGAAAAGACCAAGAACCACGAGTATGCCCGTTCCAGCGACGGTTGCTACAATCCACAAGGGAATTTTTCCAGTTCCAGACACCGCTTGTACCTCCTTAATTTAACCCAACACTAATTTAACCCAGTTAATTGAAGAAATAACTGGAAAACAGAATACCAAGAACAAAAACAAGCAAAAGACCTAGGTAGAGAGAGGTCCGGTTTAGCTCAACCGGTTGATTATTCGGATTGGGAAGCCGCTCTGGCATAATTGTTTCTCCTATCGTTGAATAAATTGCATTGCTGCGATCGCGCCTAAGAAGAAGACGGTCGGCACGGCTAGGGTATGAACTGCCAACCATCTAACCGTAAAAATTGGATAAGAAACAGGTTGGTTGGGAGTATTGCTCGTCATGATTTTTAACCTCGTATCTGCAAAACTTACTTGATATATTGATCCACTTGCTGTTTCGCGTTCTGGCGATCGGTTATGATCGGCACTTCCTGCCGCTCTTGGGTGAAATATTCGTTCGGACGGGGTGTGCCAAAGGCATCGTATGCCAGACCCGTCTGAACAAACAGCCATCCTGCAATAAACAGAGCTGGAATAGTGATGCTGTGAATTACCCAGTAACGAATGCTGGTAATAATATCTCCAAAGGGACGCTCTCCAGTAGTACCTGACATTAATGATTTCTCCTTCCAATCAACGTTGACAATTCATTGAACACTCATATTTTAAAGCATTTAGCCTTCTTCACAATGAAGGTTAGCTCTCAAAATACACTTCCTATTGGTAAAATCGATTTTACCAATTTCAAGCGGCTTGGGGGGTTGGATCGTATCTGAGCAAAACGCCCTTTTGACCAATGACAAATCCCGCTTCTGGCGTGACGAAGACAATTTTGTAAAGATTGGACGGCACATCTTCAATCTCGCGGTCTTTCAGCCACGTTTTACCACCGTCCACACTACAAAGCAAATTTCCGCTACCCCCTGCTAACCAAATTTCCTCAGGAGTTCGGTAAGCTAAATCCAGCAATCCCCAACTTGTGGAAAATTCTGGATAAATCGGCTCTTCCCAAGCTTCTAGGTCTTCAGTGCCACTAAACTGGAGTAGACCGCCACGTCCCAACACCCAAAGACGCCCATCATCAGTAAATCCCATACTCTGAAGGCGCTTAGAACTGTTGCGGTTGTGCTGTTCCCAAGATGTCTGACCGGGTTCCCAGGTTGAGTAGAAGTTCCCTCTAGCGGAAACGGCAACGTATTTACCCTCTTGAGAGCGGGAAATATTGCGAACGACACCTACGGCTTCTTCAACCATGGCTTTCCAACTTTTACCACTATCAGCAGTCCTATAAATTGCCCCGATACTGGTCGTCATCTCTGCTGATTGGGGTGCGAGAGCCAAAATTGTATTAGGCGTACCGGGTAACTTTGCGCTTAAAGGAATGCGAGACCATGTTGCACCGCCGTCGGTAGTGTGCAGCAGAATGGAGGGTTCGCCCACAATCCAACCTTCCTCGTCTGCAAAGCTAACAGAGGTGAAGCGAAAGTTCCTTTCCTCTCCTAGCTCTAGGACTCTCTCTTGCCAAGTCTTGCCGCCATCGGTTGTTTCGAGAAGGGTGGCATTACTACCAACAAGCCATCCGTGATTGGAGTCGCTGGTAAAACCCACATCCTGTAGGTTCGCCTCTATGGGCAAGGGAACGACCTGCCATGGGTTGTAGCCCAGAGATGGAGCATATTGACAGCCAAAACACAAGCAGCCGATCGCTAATATTATTACTATTTGTTTCAGTTTTTTCATCAAATAGCTCATCGTAACGTTTCTCTTCTTCCACGTAGCAGGGTTTTTTCAGTATGACTGATAACGCGCTCTCTCTTAGCGCAACCCGTAAAGACTGATAAAGAATAGGAAACCCAAGACTAAGGAACCAAAAATTAAGAGGTTCTTCTGAGCTGGGGTCAAACGGTTAACCCCAAGCCCATAGCCTAAGTTTTCCTGAAACCCAGATGGGGCACCACTGGCACCGATATCCTGAAACTGAGGTTTCTTGGCACCGCAAACCGGACAGCGCCAGTCTGCTGACAACTCCTCAAAAGGGGTTCCGGAAGGAACATTCCGATTGCTATCGCCCTTGGTTGGCTCGTAAACGTAGCCGCAAGACCGACATTCGTAACGACTTGGCGCTTGTTCCGCCAAGGTTTGCTCGTTGGCTCGATCGCTCATCGCTTGCAAAATGAAGTTTAGGAAGCAAATCTTAAAATGTATGTTAAAAAAATTATCACACAAATGCACCACTTGGGCATTAAGGTCGGCAAACGAGCGGGAGCAACTCAGATTTTGAAGGGTGTGGGTGGGGGGTGTAGGAGCTAATGAAAATTTGCCTATCCCCACCCAGTCCTTTTTCTGAATCGCTGGCGGCGCTCCTCAATAGGTAAGATTAGCTATACCAATCAAACAGCTAGGCTTCTCCAATCAGGAGCTACCAAGCAACCCCCTATAATGGGGTATGAATGTAAAGAAGTAATAACGCTTTTAGTGGACGTTACCCATTGTGTTCGTACTTAACGGCTACGAGTATCTCTTAGGCTTTTTGCTGGCAACCAGTTTAGTTCCCCTGTTGGCGCTGTCAGCTTCTAAGCTCCTACGACCTAACCCTCGCTCTCCAGAGCGGCGCACGACCTATGAATCTGGCATGGAGCCGATTGGAGGCGCTTGGATTCAGTTCAATATCCGTTACTATATGTTTGCTCTGGTCTTCGTGATTTTTGATGTTGAGACCGTATTCCTCTATCCTTGGGCAGTGGCATTCAATCAGTTAGGACTACTGGCTTTTATTGAAGCGCTAATTTTTATTGCAATTCTTGTGATTGCTCTTGTTTATGCTTGGCGCAAAGGAGCTCTTGAATGGTCATGAATCCCAAAAGTACGGAGACTGCTACTCTACAGCAGCAACAAAACGAAAAAATTCTCAATCCCCACAACCGTCCTGAAGTCACATCTGACCTTTCCGAAAACGTAATTTTGACAACCGTAGACGATTTGTACAACTGGGCGCGGCTGTCCAGCTTGTGGCCCATGCTCTACGGTACGGCTTGCTGCTTCATTGAATTTGCTGCCATGATTGGTTCGCGGTTTGACTTTGACCGATTCGGGCTAGTTCCTCGTTCTAGCCCTCGGCAAGCTGACTTAATTATTACAGCAGGCACAATCACCATGAAGATGGCACCCGCGATGGTGCGTCTTTACGAGCAAATGCCAGAACCTAAATACGTTATGGCAATGGGTGCTTGTACGATTACGGGTGGGATGTTCAGCGTTGATTCCACAACAGCAGTGCGGGGTGTTGACAAGTTAATTCCGGTAGATGTTTATATTCCTGGGTGCCCGCCTCGTCCGGAAGCCATCATGGACGCTATTGTTAAGTTGCGCAAGAGAGTTGCGAACGAGTCCATGCAGGAGCGAGCAAAATACAATCAAACGCACCGCTACTACAGCACAACTCATAGCATGAAAGCCGTGCCAGAGATTTTGACTGGGAAGTATTTGCAGTCTGGAACTCGTCAGACTCCACCGCAGGAATTGACGGAAGCAATGGGAATGCCAGTACCCCCGGCACTGAAATCTGTTCAAAAGCAGGAGGTAGAGCGTGGCTGAAGAGTCGAAACCAGCAGAACAAGCAGGCGAGGAGAATACTGAAACTTCTCAGCTTGTAGAGACGGGCAAGATTCAGGGTTGGCTACAGGAAAACGGCTTTGAAACAGAATTAATGGAGCCGGATCATTTAGGTGTAGAGATTCTGAAAGTTCACTCAGAAGTCTTGATACCCGTTGGCACCGCTCTCTATGCTTACGGGTTTAATTACCTGCAATGTCAAGGGGGTTACGATATCGGTCCGGGTGAAGAGTTGGTCAGTTTCTATCATTTGATTAAACTGAGCGATAATGCTGACCGACCCGAAGAAGTACGCCTGAAAGTATTTCTGCCACGAGAGAACCCTAGCGTTCCCTCTGTGTACTGGATTTGGAAGAGTGCTGATTGGCAGGAGCGGGAAACCTACGATATGTACGGCATTGTCTTTGAAGGACATCCGAACTTGAAGCGGATTTTGATGCCGGAAGATTGGGTGGGTTGGCCCCTGCGCAAGGATTATATTTCGCCGGACTTTTACGAGTTGCAGGACGCCTATTAAGTTAAAACATCTTTTTGGTAAAAAAGGTGAGAGCATCCATCTCCTGTAGGAGAGGGTGCTAATTTTTTTAGCAACACAATTGTTTCGCTGCTGACCCAACCACAGGTGTAAAACCCGACAACAAAGGGTGGGCAATGCCCACCCCTTAGAACAAAAAACGCGATAACGAAGCGCTGCTGCGGATCGCAGATCGCTTTTTTAGAACAGAGTAAGAATGTACAGCAGACTAAACAGAACAATCCAGATGATATCGACGAAGTGCCAGTAAATTTCTGCCATTTCGATGCCAACGTGCTTGGTAGCACCATAGTGTCCTGATCGACGCGATCGCCACAAAACACCTAAAATCAGTAGTACTCCAACTGTAACGTGCAGACCGTGGAAACCAGTCATCAGGTAAAAACAGCTCGAAAACACGTTAGTCCCTATACCGTAACCCAGAGTCAGGTACTCATAAACCTGACCCCCAAGGAAAATCACCCCCATAATGGCAGTGACGAGATACCACAGCCGCATCCCGGAGATATTGTTCTTTTTAATAGCAACATCGCCTTGGTGAATGACAAAACTGCTCGATACCAGAATGATAGTGTTAATCGTTGGCAGCCATAACTCGACCTCTGTGCCTTCGGGGGGCCAAGCACCGGCAGCACCCCGGTAGATCAAGTAGGCGGCAAACATCCCACCAAACATTAGAGATTCAGAAGCCAGGAATATCAACAGCCCTAAAACCCGCAAATCCGGGTGTTCTTCGTGATGAGCAACAGCCCCATCGGTAGTCGCTTCAGGACTGGGCATTACCTGATATTCGTCAAGTGTTGAACCTTGCATAACTGTGCATACCTATCAAAACGCTTCACAAGTGGTAGAGACGCGAGATATTGCGTCTCTACAGAATTTACTTAGCTTCAACCACAGGTTCGCCCGATGTTGGCGCTGCGGGATCAATCTTGCCATTGCGACCGTTCATGCCGTAGGCATATGGTCCGTGAGTTAACACGGGCAAGATTTCCCAGTTTTCAATCGCTGGGGGAGAACTGGTCGTCCATTCCAATGTCAGAGCGTCCCAAGGATTGTCACCAACTTTCGGTCCATACATCCAACTCCAGACAAAGTTAATGATGAACGGTATGATCGACAACGCCAATATAAACGCGCCGATAGTACAAATCTGATTGATGGTGGTAAATTGGGGGTCATACATGGCGACTCGCCGAGGCATCCCTTTCAAACCCAGCTCGTGCATGGGTAAGAATGTGAGATTTCCACCAATAAAGGTGAGAACAAAGTGAACTCGACCCCAGGTTTCGTTGTACATCCGCCCCGTTATCTTAGGGAACCAGTGGTAAAGTCCGGCGTAAAGACCGAATACTGAGCCGCCAAAGAGAACATAGTGGAAGTGAGCGACGATGTAGTAAGTATCGTGGACGTGAATATCAAAGGGAGCTGTACCCAAGGTTACGCCACTGAGTCCACCACACACAAACATTCCCAGCAAACCAACGGCAAATAGCATGGGACTAGTGAAGCGGATTTTGCCGCCCCAGAGGGTTGCAACCCAGCTAAATACCTTGACACCTGTCGGGATAGCGACGATGAGTGTAGATATGGTGAAAAACATCCGCATCCAAGGGGGAGTGCCGGATGTAAACATATGGTGAACCCACACAAACAAACCGACAATACAGATTGCTAGGGACGAATACGCGATCGCTTTATAACCAAAGATTGGCTTGCGGGCGTGAACTGGAATCACTTCTGACATGATCCCGAAAATCGGCAAAATCATCAGATACACTGCCGGATGGGAGTAGAACCAAAACAAATGCTGATAAACCACAACATTCCCTCCCATTTCTGGGCGGAAGAATCCTGTGCCAAAGTTGATATCAAACAGCAGCAGAGTTAAGGCAGCAGCTAATACGGGTGTTGAGAACAGAGCCAAGAGGGAGGTTGCCAAAATTGCCCAGCAGAACAACGGCAGTTGATCCCACCGCATACTCGGCACCCGCATTTTGAAGATGGTGACGATAAAGTTGACCGAACCCAAAATCGAGGATGTACCCGCCAAAACAACACTGAAAATCCACATCGACTGGGCAGTGTTGGCAGTAATCAGGCTCAAGGGCGGATACGCTGTCCAACCTGACTGCGCTCCACCAAAGACGAAACTGCCCAGTAGCAGCGTACCGGCTGGGGGTACTAGCCAAAAGGCGATGGCGTTGAGTTTCGGAAATGCCATATCCCTGGCTCCAATCATCAGCGGCACCAGGTAGTTCCCAAAACCCCCAATGGCGGCAGGCACGATCCACATAAAGATCATAATTGTGCCGTGATTGGTCAAGAGGGCGTTGTAGAGGTTGGGGTTAATTAAGTCGGCATCGGGTGTATACAGTTCAGCCCGCATGACAACAGCCATCATACCGCCAATGAGATAGAACACAAAGGAGGTTACTAGGTATTGGATACCAATAACCTTATGATCGATGTTGAAGGTGAAGTAGTCATACCACTTCCACGCCTCAGGATGCTCCTTGTGAGAAGGTTCCTGGTTTTGGGGTGAGGGAGCTGTTTGTGTTTGTGTCATAAAAAATGTGCTTGACCAACAGAAAAGCGTTGCAAGATTCACGCTTTATGGCTATATACCTTTGGGGTTATTCATGAGCTGAGTGTAGCTCACCTAAGAGATTGGCATCAATCCCCATTTCCTTAGCATAGGGAGCCAGAAACTCTGATTCAGATAGCTCGGCTGGGTTAACCGCTACGGTTTGATTTTGGTTTGACTGTCCAGCGATGCGATTTTCTTCCACCCAAGTTTGATACTCTTCAGGTGGGTGAACAAATAGCTGCGCATTCATTGATCCGTGGTAGCTACCACAGAGTTCGGCACAAACTATCGGGTAAATCCCCGGTTTGGTGGCGACGAACCGCAGTTCGGTTTGTTGACCAGGAAGCGCATCCTGCTTGAGGCGGAACTGAGGCACCCAGAACGAGTGGATCACATCCACAGCCGTGATATTGATCTGTACGTCTTTGTTAAGGGGAACGTGCAATTCACCCGAGGTAATGCCACTTTCGGGATAGGTAAATATCCAGGCAAACTGCAAACCGCTGACATTTACCACCAGATCAGCAGGATTGCCTTCCCGTTGGGGGGCGGCTCCAAAGCCGTATTTACTTGGAGTAGCCACCTCTGCCCCCTCCGAGTCTACTGCTTCTGGGTCGATAGAGGCAGGAGAGGCGATTGCGGTTCCTGGCTTTTCGGCAACCTGAGCAGGAGTGTCGGCGCGAGCCATGTGGTGATGGGCGGGTTCAAAACCCCCCATGTCTCTGTAAACCTCAACGCTGTAGATGCCGAGTCCAATGACAATAATTGCAGGAATCGCTGTCCAAAAGGCTTCCAAAGGCAGGTTGCCGATAATCGGCTCGCCATCTGTGTCATCCCCCTGACGCCGACGAAACTTAATCAACGCAATGATGATAGTGCCTTCCACCACTAGAAACAGGGCGGTGCAAATCGTCATCATCAGGTTGAAAAAGTTATCAACCAGTGGCGCTTGCTCAGAGGCTTGCTCAGGTAAGAGTCCGTGGTTTTGTCCATACCAGAGACTAATTAACGTGACTAAGATACCCGCCGTCAGGGTGAGGATAGCACCTGGGACTTTTTCCTTTTGGTTTTCATTTTGCATGTCTTACCTCCTTACCAGCAGCAGCTCTCATCCTGGATGAGGTAGAGAAGCTGCCTTTTTTCATATTGACTAGTTTGATCCTAGTTCACTGCTATTCCTAACGTTTTCTTAGGGTAGATTGGGCAGAAGGTTGGTATTTATCACTACTCATCACCGACGCGATCGGCTTTGACCGAGCAACACACAGAAGCTAGGAGTCAGCATAACACCTGCACAAGTAGTCGGTGACTTCCTTGCATGAAGCTGGACTGTATGCCACATCTAATCGTAAGACATATTTCCGTTTTCGGTTGACACGAATGCCTTATAGCAATGCCCACTCTGCTATTCATCGCGTAAGCTTTGTAGGAGTTCAATAATGCGATCGCGTTTGTATTCCCTATCAAGACAATAACTGATCGACAGCGACGCTGAAACCTGACAAAATAACCTGAGTGCTAACTCCTTCACCCTTTGTAAATAAAATTCGTTGCTGTTGAGTGAGTACGACAATCCACTGACTCTCCGGCAAGACTAACCAGACTTCTTGGCAACCGGATTCTAAGTATTCATTGGCTTTGGCGAATACGTCTTCTGCTAAATCGGTGGGAGAGATAATCTCAGCGATTAGTGGGAAACTCTGAGGCAGTACATTAGGTTCGCCAAATTGGGTAACTAATTCTGGTGTGAGATAGGCTACATCTGGACGGCGTACCTGCTTATTGGTGCGACAAGGTGCTTCTGTGTAAACGACTCCCCCCAGTTTGCGATCGCTCTTATAATTTCTCCAATTAGCTGCTAGTTCTGCTTGAATTCGACCATGCTTGAGTGTCATTCCGTTTTTCTCCACCAGTTGCCCATCCACCCATTCCATGCGATCAGGGGGATTTTGCAGAAAGTCTTCTAAAGAAAAGGCTTCTGTTTGATTGGGGATAACTGTAGAGGCTACCATTTTTTGTGTTCCCTCTTGCAACTCTTCCTTATTATGATGCCAAGCGCGATCGCGCTAGCTAGTTGAGGGACAGGGAAACTGCGATCGCACAGGAGTAGTCCTCCTTTAGCTGACATCGAGCCAACTTGAAAGTTTGACGATAGCTGTAACTCTTGTCTGTGGGTGAAACGCTTCTGTGGTGGGGATGAGAAGCGCTGATCCAAAAAAATTTCCCAGAATTGTTCCTGATCGCTCTGGGATGGGAACACTTAGAGCAACGGTTATTTACAAACTTCTCACCACTGATCAGTATGACTCAGGCTCAACCCAATCTTCTGGAACTTGCCAAGCAGGGAAATGCAAAAGCGATCGCTACCTTGATGAACCACCAGTTGCAACCAAAAGACATCACTGTCAGAGGTAGGCTAAGAGATGGTTGCTTGCAGGTGATGCTGAAAACAGCTCACATTTGAGTCTCTAGCTTATACAGTACTCCCTCATAGGACTGATAAGCTAGCTTTGAGGTCAAAATTTTGAAGTGACGTTATTTGGAAAGAAGTTTCAATATGAACGGTATTGTTCAAGGTTCAAGTGGATTAGTAAAGTTAACTCATGCTGAAATTAAGCGAAAAATCGCTTACCAGAAGTTGTTTGGGTTAGATGAATTACAGAAATATCTCTTTCGTTTCTGCAAAACTATACTGACTGCTGACGATTCTATAATCAGTCATTTTAGACTTTACGACTTAGCTCCATCGATTCTTCTCTATGGGCCACCTAATACGGGCAAGACGACTCTTTGCTACTTGCTTTTTGATCAGATTAAACAAGAAGTTACTAATGAAATCAACTTCTATACCGTTGATGTTGGTCAAATGCTTGACCCTGCTTTAGGGCAGTCCTCACGGAATCTAGAGCAGATATTTCAAGAGTTAAAAAATATTTGTTCGGATGGATCATCAGTTTTTCTTCTACTGGATGAACTAGATGCCTTTTGCATGAGTCGGAGTCGCGCTCAAGAGCATGATGCTGTTCGACGAGCGATGACTACTTTGATGCTAGAACTTGATAAGCTTCATCCATCTACAACAAGCCAACTTTTAGTATTTGGCATTACTAACGTTCCTAATTTAGTAGATACAGCCGTTGTGCGGAGATTTGCATTGAAACAATATGTTGATGCTCACTTGTCTTGGGATGACTTTAAATCATACCTGGACTATCTCAATAAGCCCATAAAATACAAGCCTAATGAAGAAGAACTGCAAAAACTGTACGACATATATAGCAACCGCTCATTCACTACAGGGGATATAAAGGCGCTGTATAAAATTTTGTTTGTTGACGTGATGTGCGCTGATATTTCCGGAAACCTACTTGACAGGCTTATTGAATTATTTGAGAAGGGATTCTCAACTCGTGACCACTTATCTATAGCATCCGAGGAGCTATCTAATGACTGATGCAGATGACGTTAAGCGGAAAATAGATGTTCATGAAGGACTTAAAAATTATGTGATAAGAGAATTGCAAGATAACGGCATTGAATGCGAGGAAACAGACTGGTACGACAGAAATGGGGATATCTTGATTGTCAACATAGAAGATGTTCCACAGGCAAGGAAAATTGTACAAAAATTGAAACAAAAATTTAGTAAGTAGTAATGAGTCAACCACATATTGAAATTAAAGCCAGGAATGTCCGTCCAGTAGACGCACGTAAAATTATTGCGAAAGGTAACGTAATAGCTGTTTTGACTACAGGGAAGATATCAAATATGGCTAGGACTCTACTTGATAAAGCAGAAATATAATGGGTTGATGAAATACCTGAGAAAGAATTCATGGAATCTGAGGCACAGGAAATGGAATTTGAGGGCTAGGAGGAAGGCAAATGTTAGATATCAGTTTTTATACAGCAAATGATCAGCCCCCATCTACGGTAGAAGTAGCAAAGGATTTTTTACTTTGGTTGTCAGAATCCGATTTTTACAAAATAGGAAAATCCATAACAAGAAAAATTCAGATAGAGGGTGAAGAAGAAAAGTTACCTCTAGTCCAATTAGGTAAAGGTAATCGCAAAAAGCTGAGGGCTTTTCTTCTTGAGGCGATTACCCAGGAAAGCGATGCTATGCTTACTCAACTCGGAGACTCTCCTTCAAAAAAAGAGTATCAAGATGCCACTTACCGTCTTAGAAAGCTGCATGAGTTACGAAAGTGTGTTGAAAACGAAAAATATCAATATCTCCAGCGAGTCTAGTTAATTCATAATAGCTAGAAACACAAGAGCGATCGCACCTCCAAAAAAAGCCCCCCTTTTTAAGGGGGGTTGGGGGGATCTAATTCCCTACCGATAATCCTGGGACTGAATATCCCGCAACCGTGCCTCCGGACGTTTAAATCTGTCCATCTGCGCTTCAAAAAACTGCCGATTCGCTTTTAAATGCTTCGGGTTTTGGTCATCCAACGGATAATAAAGAGCAGTCCGCAAGGCTTGAATTACCGCAGAGGTGACATTATACATCGATCGCTGGAAAGTAATCCCCAACTGAATCAACATATCATCCTCGCCCCGGCAGTGTTTGCGGTAGTACTCCACCAGATAAGGGGGCAAGAAGTGAAGCATATCTTGCATTAATTGTGTAGGAGGAATACCCGCCGTACCGACTGGAAACACATCAGCGTAGAGAATTCCATAATGGAAATCTTTTTGATCCTCCGGCACTTGCTTGGCTTGAGCATTATAGGACTTTGTACCCCGGAACGGAGCGGTGCGATAGAATACTGCTTCTACATAGGGTAATGCTGCTTCGTATAACCAGGTAAAGCCTTTAGATTTCGGGATAATTTCGTAACATTCACCCCGAATATAAACATGATGGTAAATCGGACGACCTGCGATCGCAAAAATTCCATTCACCAAAAAGTTCATCGCTTCCGGGACACTGGTTAGTTTCCCTTCGTCGTAGAGGTCGGACATTTCAAAGAACACCGGAGCCATCACTTCCCAGAACAAGCCCAGGTTACTGTAATAGGATAGCTGTTTCACTTGTTCAATGAACATATCGGGGAACAGCTTATACAACCCCAGCATTACGGGATTGCCTTTAAAATACGCCTTAATTGCCCTATCTGCGTTGGCTCTGTATTCTTCGGTATCTAAATAGGGGTCAAATTGCCCCCCCATCCCTCTATGCCAGAACATCGCCCGCATACAGGCTTCCGCAAATTCCATATTAATGCGATCGTGCCACAAGTGGTGGAATAACTTGGGCATTTTGAAGGTTTCGCCTTTCTCAATGAATTCTAAAAGTTCAGGATGGGCAGTTGCTTCACCGCGCCAGATTCGCAAATCGGCATCATCGCCAGCGTAATGATTGTGTAGATCTAAATACTCCTGGGGAAGGAAGTATTTGAAAAAGGGCAAGGGTTCTAAAAAGACACGCTCTGCAATATAGAGCAAGTTACGCCAGTAGAAATCCATTGGCACGGCATAAGCCTTATAAATGCCGATGATTTGCATCAAGTTTTCTGGCGTATCTGGTAACATCGATCCACCTGCTTCTAAGCGGTGGATGATATTAGCAAATTCATGATTAGATGGGAGGATTTTTGCTTTGGGTGTAGAGGAATGGGTTATTGTTGCTGTCATGGTGTTCTTGTTGTTTGTTAATAGATTTATTGGGAGCCCAGTCGAGAATCGTCTAACCTGATAATTTTCCAGGAAATTAATTCGCTGTTTAATAACACCAAGTCCATTGAAATGGACTAAAATTCTTATGCAGTCGTCTTAAGGCGACTTTAGCTTTTAGACAGTGGTTTTAACCACTGGCAGGTTGTTGCAAGTTTAGTTTAAGGCTCAGGTTGGATGTTTGTAATTGCAACTTGCTGATGGACAGGAATAGCAGCAACAATGGCGTTTGTTGTTGGTTCAGTCCAGCGTACTAACCAGGTGGGTTGGATTCCCAAAAAGAAAATAATTGCCGCTAAAACTAAAGCGGGAACCCGTTCTGCTAAATGGACTCTAGGATAGTAGGCGGTATTACTGTCGAGTCTGCCAAAACAGGTGCGGTTGAGCAAAATCACGAAATAAACGGCAGTTAAACCCGATGCCAAGATACACAAGATTGTTTGCACGGGGAATACTGAAAAACTGCCTTGGAAGACCAAAAATTCAGAGATGAAACCCACTAAACCGGGAATTCCAGCACTTGCCATTCCGCCTAAAACCAGTAAGGCGCTGGTTAAGGGCAACCCCCGCACTGGACTCATTAAACCATTGAGTACACTCAGTTCGCGGGTGCCAACTTTGGCTTCTACAATTCCCACTAAATAAAACAGAATTGCTAGAACTAAACCATGACTAACCATCTGGCAAACCGCACCTAAAATACTTAATGGCGTGAGTGCAGCAGCAGCGACGACAATATACCCCATGTGACCGATGGAGCTATAGGCTACCATCCGTTTAATATCATTTTGTGCGATCGCAGTTAATGCACCATAAACTACACTAATTACACCGACAATGGATAGTCCCGGAGCTACCAGCGCCCAAGTTTCAGGAAATAGCTGCAACCCGAACCGCACTAAACCATAAGCCCCCAACTTAGCCAGCACGCCACCCAGGAGAATGGCGATGGGTGGAGACGCTTCAACATAAGCATCTGGCAACCAAGTATGTAGGGGAACTAAGGGGATTTTGATACCAAATCCGACAAGCAGAATCGTGAGTAAGATTAATTGTGTGGTGAGAGAAAATCCTTGAGTAACAACTGAGTTGTAATCAAAGCTAGTCGATCCTGACAGCCAAGCCATTCCCAGAAATGCTGCCAGAATTAAAATTCCCGATACTGCCGTATAGATGAGGAATTTCATCGCTGCATAGCCGCGCTTTGCTCCTCCCCAAATCGCAATTAACAGATACAGGGGAATTAATTCCAACTCATAAAATAGCACAAACAGCAGCAAATTCTGAGCCACAAATGCCCCGGTAATCCCTGCATTCACCAGCAAAATCATGGAATAGTAAAGCCGGGGACGTTCAACACCATTACCGCTACCGTAAATGGCAATCCAGGTTAATAGGGCATTCAACCCCAGTAAGGGTAGAGACAAGCCATCAACTCCCAAGTTATAGCTCAAGCCTAATTGGGGAATCCACGGTAAATACTCTTGAAACTGCATTCCGGTAAGGGTTATGTCAAACTGACTGCACAGCCAGAGTGTCCAGAGAGCAATTCCCGACGCGATCGCTAAAGCGGTAAAATGAATGCGCTTTGTCGTCAGATTTCCAGGCAAAAAGCCGACAATCGCAGCGCCTAAGACAGGGAACCAGAGTAAGGTACTCAGCATACTTGATTATGTGTGATGTGTTATTTGTTGGCAGCAGATTCGGTAATGGATGTAACGAATAATTTAAGAGAACTGATACCCCTAATTTGGATTGAATTAACTACAGGTTTCACCCCTTACTCATCCGCTACATCCGCTGCTACCCTTGCAGCAAATTCTATCGCCTCACGGATTTTTATCCGCCAATAATTAGTGAAATACGAGATAACACAGGCCAGCTTAATAGCACTCCAAACAGAGCTATACCTGTAAGAATTGTCAGAGCGTAAAACTGAGTTTGACCGGAAACGTTGTACTTTAAACTCTGACCCCCAAAAACGGTGGCAATGCCCACCAGATTGACAATTCCATCTACTAAGAAGCGATCAATCCAATAGAGGATCTGAGAAACGACTGCCACTGCAAACACAATGGTTACGCGATACAGTTGGGCCGTGTAAAAGTCATACGCCAATAAGTCGCGCAGGGGCTTCCAAACCAGAGTGATGGGTTTTTCCCAACGGTCATTCAGATAAATTGTCGCACCCAAACTGATACCGAGTAAACTCGCTCCCACTAATAACAGAGCAACGGTTTTGTTGAGTGTTTCCCAACTGGGTAAAAGTTGCCATTGCCACAGTAGGATGGGAACGTGCAGAGTAAAGCCCATTAATACCATCATCGGCAAGACCATGGGCCAGTGAACTTCCGGCGATCGCTCGGTCATCTGCTTGGTTTTGCCTGTAAAAATTAGACCAAATTCGCGCATGACGCTGAAATCGGTTAAGACAGTAACAAACAGCAACACACCAACTAACCAAGGTCTAGTCGTCCACAGGTTATCTGCCATTTCCAGGAATGCCCAGAAACCGCCAAAAGGAGGTAACGCCACTAAGGAACTCGCACCGACGAGAAAGCAAATCCCCGATATCGGTCGTTTCGACCACAAACCGCCGTACTGGGTGAGGTCTTGGGTAATATTATTCCAAATAATGCCACCCGTACTCATTACCAACAGCGCCATGGCTACGGCGTGGGTGAATAATAGGATGAATGCCGTCTCAACTTGCTGAGTACCAACCGCGATAAACACCAAACCCATATAAGCGCTGACAGAATAGGATAGAGTGCGCTTGATGTCGATTTGAGCGATCGCAATTAAAGACCCACCCACCGCTGTTACTGCACCAATGAAGATTACAGCGTTTTGCACTAAGGGCGATAAAGCTAAAACAGGTTGCAGTTTAATCAACACCCAAGCACCTGTCGCCACCACCACAGAGTTACGCAAAATCGTTGAGGGAACAGGACCCTCCATCGCCTCATCCAGCCACAAATGCAGGGGGAATTGGGCGCATTTACCCATGGGACCAGCAATTAATGCCAACCCTAATAAGGTGGCAACTGTAGGGTCTATATTCGCCGTCTTTGCCCAAACTGCAAGTTCTGAAAAATTCCAAGTGCCAGCGATGGGTAAGAGAGCAACCACTCCCATTAATAGGATTAAGTCGCCAACCCGTTTGGTGAGGAAAGCGTCTCTGGCACCGGTGACGACTAAAGGCTGACTGAACCAAAATCCTACCAGTAGATAGGTTCCTAGGGTCAGGATTTCCAGAATCATGTAACTGAAGAATAAGGAGTTGCACAGGGCAAGCCCACACATTCCGGCTTCAAATAGCGCCAGCATAGAATAGAAACGCGCCCAACCCCAGTCCATCTCCTGATAACCAATGGCAAAAACTTGTGCCAGCAGGTTTAACCCTGTCACCAAGAGAGTAGCACCAATGGTTATTGAAGATAATTCCAATGGAATGGTTAAGTCTAAACCCGCCACTTGCAACCAGGGAATCAATATCTCTTGTGCTGGTTGATTCCAGGTGGCTTGCAATGCGAATAACCCATGCACAAAGGCAATGAGCGTCATCACCAAATTCATGTAACCAGCGGGTCTAGGTCCCGTGCGATGGATAATTGCAGGCGACCAAGGTATGGCTAAAGCTGCGCCAATTAGGGCATAGCACGGAATTAACCATGCAGATTGCAGGAAAAATTGACCCATCAGCATAACCTCATTTTGAGTGCAAAAAATCTCTCCTCAGTGACAGCAACACTGAAGAGTTCTCGTGTTCAACACGGTTCTTTACGAAAATTAATTCTTTTTTAATTTTTCTAACTTAAGTGTAAGGCGTCTTCGGCAAAAATAAAAGTCAGTCAACGAAACAATTTAGCAATATCAAGATTAAATTTAGCTTATTAAAGTTAACTATTGTTAAAAATAACAGTAAGTATAGATACAAATCAATAGTTAGGTTATCGGTAAGAGGTTGCTTGCAGCTAAACAGAGATAAACAGATTCTCAGCAAAAGCACTCAAGGGCAGAAAGCGATCGCCATTCCATTCTCCAAACACCGTAATAGGATGTCCACCACTCAGGGCTACTAGCTGCCAACAGTCTTCAAAACTGGGGGTGAGGAGTACTCTATTGTTAACCGAGTCACGCAATGCCCAACCACCGTTATCGTGTTCAGGAATAACAGTTTGCAGGGTTAAGGGAAATTGCTCAATCCAGGGTTGACAAGCTAATGCTTTTGTGTATTTGGCAAAGGCAGAAGCGATCGCACCTTCCCCAGGCATTTCTAAAAGCGGCGTGGGTGGGGCGTGACGCACTTTGACAACCGCTCTAAGGGGATAAGCACTCTCAAAAAATCCCAACTCGGCATCTAGAACAGTACCGGGAAAAAGACTAGTATCTAAAGGTTGGTCGCCATAGGCAAAGTTGAGGATTAGTGCTGATTTTTGGGTATCTTGTCCCCATAACCAAGTGCGTTGAGTTCGCAACTTATCCTGTTCTTCCACCCGTTGTCCTAAAATCAGCCAGCGATCGCGCACCATAGATGAAGCGGATTCCTCTTTTTGTGTCCAACCGATAGCGGTGCGGATGTCTGCTTGAGTTGCAGGAGGTAGCGTTTCCAACCGTTGAAATCCTTCTAGTAACAAATACAAACGCCCCAAACGCTCCAACAAGCGCTCCACCCAACCTGCACCCGTGTGGGGGATACCAGAGATTTCTTGTAACTGACGCGCCAATCCTGGTGCTTGAGCATCAACCATTCGTGCAGTCACTGTATCCCAAAAACTGTAATCTTGTCCTGGCAGTGTCGCCAATCCCTGCTGGACTAAATCTCGCAACCATCGGTCTAATTCTTGCACGCCACCGGTTACTTTTTCCTCACGTTGAGCCGCACGTTTCCCTTGGGCAACCGGATCGGTAACTTTTTCTGATTTTTCTGCCTTTTTTGCTTGTTTTTGACGGCGGGTTATCAGCCACTCATTTACCCAGTCGGGGGGTTGGTGCTGGGTAAAGGCATCCGGTTGACTGGCTAAGAGTAAAAATAAACCTAGTCCGTGTTTACAGGGAAATTTTCGACTCGGACAACTGCATTTAAAAGCCGTTTCTACTAAATCAATCTGAGTTTGATAGGGTTTACTGCCACTGCCTTTGCACTCTCCCCAAACCACTTCTTCATAGGTTCCTAACTCCTGCCACTTGCGTGGTGTTGCCAAGCCTTTACCATTCTTGGCGGAACTGGCATCGGGGGCGAGTGCCAGAATTTGTTCAGGACTCAGGGTAATGGGCATTCGCTGACGTTTTGCGGGTATTGCTTTGTTGTAGCATGGGGTATTCTTAACTGGAAGGATCAGGATATGGCACAGGCAAGATGCCTGTGCTACGAAGATGGTTGCGATCGCTTTTGATCTGCCATTCCCCTAAAGACAGATGCTCAACAAATATTCCAGGTCTAAAGTACCAGTTGGTGGCTAACTATCGAGTAAAAAGAATCGTCCGCATCTAACACTAAGCTTTGAGCGGTAAAATAGGCTCCTAAAAGCGGCTACTAGCACTCCAAAAAATAAATTATCCCGTCGTAGGACAGGCATCTTGCCTGTCAATCCGTAGGTGTCAATGGCAGGCGAGACGCCTGCCCTACGGTTTACGCTCCTTTTAATACACAAGAGGTCAGTTTTGTCAACCCTAGGTCACGGTAGTAAAGTTCATCAGAGTACCTCCGATGCGGGAAACTCTGCGTCTTTAGACCAGAGAGGAACGCGAGGTAGCGGTTTTAACCGCCTACTATCTTTTTCAACCATGATGTGGGTCATTGATGTACCGAGCAATTGTTT
>NZ_JADEWY010000188.1 GCF_015207375.1 Coleofasciculus sp. LEGE 07092
GTATTAAGTGAGTTGGTGTTAGTTGATGTAAGGCTTTTCTACTTGGCTTCTTGTCTAAGTTCCATCAATAATCTGGTCTGTTGAGTTAAGGTAGATAGGGTATAGTTTTCAGCCAAATATAGACTTTTATGACTATCAAAACAACCAATAATAATGACCAAAGAATTTTAATAAATCTTGAACGGAAGTGGCAATTTATATGTTCTGCTCGTTCTTTTAGAGTTTATATTGATGATTCTCAAGCCGGACGAATTAAACCAGGAACTACCGAGGAATATGAAGTTTTTAAAGGAGAGCATACGATTGAAATTAAAATTGATATGTGTAAAAGTGAGCCTTTTAAGATATCTGCTTTAACCGATAAAAGTTTACATCTAAGGTGTGGACTTAATGCCTTGGCACTTTTGAACTTTAGACTCGATGAATTTCTGATTATAGAGTCTATTTTTTTATCTAGAAAATCAAAAATAAGTCCCGTTTTATTAGAATCCTCTGTTGGGATACTTTACGGGGTTATTACTTTACTATTAATAGCTGGTTTTATTTTTTATCCTTTGACTACTCTAGGAGCTACAATTGTTATATTTTCTATTTCAATCATTAAAAGGCTTAGTAAAAATAAGAGCTTAAAGATTGTTTCTAACGGAATGGCTCCTACCCTTATTAAAGGAGATTCCATTTTTGCTAGCAAAGATTCTTTTGAACCGCAAAGAGGAGATATAATTGTTTTTGAATATACATTGGCAAGAAACAAGCGTACAAGTTTTTTGATTAGTAGGATTATTGGACTCCCTGGAGAAGACTTGAAGATAAAAGATGGACTGGTGTTCATTAACGGAGAAATTTTACATGAGGTTTATGTAGATGAATTAGCGTCCGATGATGTAACGGCTGTAATGATTCCTGCCAATCATTATTTTGTACTCGGAGATAATCGTAATGAATGTCGATATGACAGCCGTACCGTAGGATTTATCCCTAAAGAAAAAATTCAGGGAAGAGTATCTGAAATTGTTTTCCCTTTCAAGCGCAGCGGTAAGATTTGTCAACTTGACTATCCTGAATAGTTTGAGTGATTAGAATTATTGGAACTCTGGCGGGAATAGAAAAACTTTAAAAATCTCTGTGGTGATATAGTTTTTGTAAGCAGTCATCGCTTTAACTCAATTCTTAGATAGCATTCTTACTTGGCTACTAAGGCTATCTCATTGGTTTCTGATTGCTGGGTCGGTGCTGATAACTTTTCAGCAACCAAAAGCAGTAGGTTCTTCAGTTGCCTGTCATCCATGGACTCGATTAACACGTCCGCACCCGACTGTTCTGGATTCTTTCCAGCAAACAACAAGCAGAAGCAGAACCTCGAACCGGGAGCAAGCTGTTCCATTGCGTCTAGAAGGACTTCAAGGGTGGTGTGAGACATAGCTCCCCCTTTCCCATTGCGAAACTGTGATATGTGAGATGCGCTCACACCAGAACGTTTCGACAACGCTTTCCCGCTAATGCCGTATTTCCTCAGTGTCTTGTCAAAGGCTTCGTGAATTAACATTAAGGAATTTTCGCCCTCTAGATTCAGTGGGAATGAATCTAGTTTACTATTAGTGAATGTCTTTCTATTCCCCTAGAACGATCGCTAGGGACGTTCGCACTCTTGGCACTCCTGTTCAAATCCTAGCATTCACTAGGCAGAACTGGATTCGCTTGGTTTGCGCTGGTTGCAAGCCATAAGAAAACCAGCCCCGGACTCAAAACCAGCGAGATGCGGGGCAGCAACTTTTTACTTATTTCTATGATGACACAGACAAAAATTCAGGGAAAGTTTTACCCGTTGCAGCATACCGAATGGCTGAGAGCTTGCCACGAACTCACCCCAGCACAGCGAGATGTACTGTATTTTATTCGCACCTTAGACCCTTACGGGGAAGGTCTGGAGGTTTCAATCGCCGAAATAGCTCGTCAGCTATCCACCGACCAGAAAACCGTTCACCGCTCGACAGTCAGCCGCGCCCTCAAAGAACTTGATGCCAAAGGGTTTATTGACCTGGAACTTTTGATGGTCAAGGTTAATGTCAAGGCGAAAGGGATTCATTGTTGCGATGAGGCAACAGGTTGCGATGAGACAACAGTGTTGTCTCCAGACAACGAGCGTGATCATGACGCAACGAGCGTGATCATGACGCAACGAGCGCGATCGCTACGCAACAAACGACCGCCAGAACCCTCATCAGATAAAGGCTCTGACTCTCTAAGATCTAATAAGACTTATAAAGACTTTATAGACTCTCTCTCTGAGACTGAGAGAGAGAAATTTTTAGAGTTTGGTTTGAAAAAGGCAGCAGAGCTGCCCAAACCGCCGACGCTAGCTGAAAAGTGGGTCGAGAAGCATCACCAGGAACTCTACGAGCAGTTTCAGAAAACGCCGGAAGGAAAGACACTCGCACCTTCCCAAAACTGGGCAAATCATCCGCAGCGAGATGAGTGGATTGAGCAGATTCGCCAAGGGAAACCCCGATTTATCGTGCTGTATGGACCGGAAGAGGAGCAAGAAATCCGCCGTCAGTTTGCAAATTGGGCAGAGGCTAACAATCTGGTATGGGGGGCTGAGTTATGACACTTCCCAAACTTCCACGTCAGTTCGTCCGCCTTGAAGATAGCCCGGACTACGAGCGAGAAATTTGGCAACCCTCATGGCGTTGTTTCTGCTGCCGAGATAAGGGAGAAGTCGCTCCGCATTTGGCGAGTCTGGTAGTCGAAAGATACGAACTTGGCAAGGATAAAATTCCTCGCTGTCAGAATCCGGGTTGCAATGCGGGAGAAAATCTGGATTCCCTGGGAAAGAGTATGGTTGACTATCGGTTTACTGCTGCCATCTGTCAACAACTGGATGTTATCCACCGGGAAGACTGGCGGCAAACCACGCAGCTTAAAGCCGCTTGTATCGCTCAAAAAACTGCCGCTCTCGCTCAACAAAAGAGTTTGAGGAAATGCGTTAGCGAAGCGGGACGCATTAGCGTACATCGCACTCCGACTGAAGAAATGGAGGCGCAGCAGAAACACGCGGCTGTGTTGGCTGGTTGGGGATTAGAGGCGCATAATGACGATGAAAGGGATGATGCAGACCAGATTAGCAAGTAGCTAACATTCTAGGGGAAATAGGACTCTGATTATTTCCCCTAGAACGTTCCATTCCTCTTAGCCTGATTTTCACTCGGATTTATTTGCTAAATTTTGCAATTTTGTTAGACCCTGTGTCAGAGTTTGAGAAAGATTTGAAAATGAATTGTCAATCTGAAGAGCAGCTTCTTGTATCTGATTCACTGCGTTTTCGACACCAGAAGAACTCTTGGAAAAATTACTTTTCATCTCATCAGAAAACTCTGAGATGGCTTGAGCGAAATCTTCAATGAGTTGACTGGTATCTAGCTCAGCTATACCTAGCCCACGAGATTGAAGCGTTTCTATCGCTCTTTTGTCACTCTAGGAAGAGGAAAATCATAGCCAACTGATGAAAGTCAAACCCCATGGACAGTAGAGCGATCGCTTGCGTGATAGAAACCTATGTCTTAAGCCCCTATGCGGAAACTCTATTGGTGCAAGGCTTTCAGGGTTTGCTCTGGCGAGAGTGACAAAAGAGCGATATGTTTACTATTTTGTATGGTGATTCCTACGATATCGGAGAACAGACTGGAAACTTGGTTCATAACCTGAGCTATTTCCTGCTGCATATAGGGTTCAGCGTCTTTGGCTGAAATTTCATAAGGGATAAGTGCTTTGGGAGCAACTTGTTTCTCAATTCCTTGGATTTGACGAATTACATAATCTCCATTTGGTAAAACAGCATAATTCGGAATCAAAAAATAGCTACTTCTTTTTTTTGAAGTCCATAAAATATATTTTTCTGCATTGTTCATATTTTTAAAAAAAACCTCTAGTGTAAGTTTTAAATAGTCATTCTTTAATTTTTCTAATTGCTTCAATCATACGCTCACGCGGATATTGACTCCGTTCAGACCTTAGAGCATTTTCTAGCTTTTGAAGAGCTTCAGTTGCTCTCATTTCTCCAAGAGACCAGGCTGCACTTCCCCTTTGACTAGGATCGGGATTTTGCAAATATTCTATCAGTAAGGGAATTGCTTCTTGGCAATCAACTGCTCCTAGGGCAGCTAAAAGCATACGACGTACACTGATTTTGGGCTCTGGTAATTCTAATCGATGTAGTAAAGCATTTCCTGAAGTTGGATCTCCTATTTTGGCAAGAGCATCCGCTGCTGATGAACGTACCTTGAAAGAATCATTCTCAAGCATATTGATAATGATTGGAACTGCCCTCTTTTCATGCCGCCAACCAAGTACATCACAAAGAATAATACGTGCATGATCTGTTGGAGCTTCTTTAAGAGCTTTCACAAGAGCATTACTATCTACTTCATAGCGCAACCATTCAGTTGATGCCATTCCCTCCTTAATTTTCCTAAAAATTGTTTGTAATGAATTTTCAGACATTTATAAAGTTCCTCTAAAAGTTATCACTACCTTGGTGAACCATACCATCAGGATATACGTTAGTATGAGTTCCATCAGGGTGTTGTACATCCCAGTGTGGCCCAGCATGTTGATCATGTGCCCATTCCCAGTTATTGCCTTTTGCATCTATCCAGCCACCACCTTCAGGGTGCCTAACAATTTCTGGATTACCAGCCTGCTTTGGTGGCACATAGGGGTGATCCCCACCAGTCGGAAGATTATTGGCAGGATTCTTCTGGTTTGGCCGTGGAACATTTGCTTCTGTGGGTTTTGCAGGATTAAGTTCGTTTATTCTTGCCTCAATATCTCTTAATTGAGATTCAGTTACAAGAATTTCATGTTCAATAAGAGTTGGATCATCTGCTGCAAGTTCTTTTATAGCTTCTGCGTCACCTTCCAAGTCCTTTAGTCTTCTGATTAGTTCATGTCTATCCGGTGTGTCGTTGGATAGCTCATTAGCACGTTTCATGAGTTGTTTAACTCTGTGAGGTAGAGAACGAGCACGTAGGGGTAAACTCACAGCGTCAGCAGATTCTTCCAAGCGAATCAATTGCTCTTCTAAGGATTCAATAGCACCTCGTGAAGATTCCAATGCGTCTGGAGAATCCGATTCTTCTGCAAGTCTTGCTAACCTATTTGCTTCGGGTTCAGCTTCCTGGAGTTGGCGTAAAAGCTCTGCTCTCTCAGGTACATCTTCTGGAAAGTCTCTAACTTGTTCTAATAGATCAGTGATTCTTCCTCTAAGGGCAGCCGCTCTATCCTGCAAGTTCCAGCGCATAGCCTTGTTGTGTACAAGCACACCTAACGGCGATACGCAATAATTATGTAAACCATTGACCTCTATATTGTGAACAGTGAACGAACCCACACGCACATGGATATTGTCTATCGTAACAGTACCTTTATTGAGGCAAAGAAGCGTCCATCCAATTTGTAATTCTCCGGCTTTCACCCAACCCTGTGAAGGCACCCAGAAAGGATGCTCAGGGCTGCATGTAATTGTTGTTTCACCAACTTGAATATCCAGAACTTTAGGAACACTCCGAACAGATATACACTGAATAAATTGTTCTTTTTTGGAGTTTGAAGATGGGTCAAGAGACCAGACAGCTTCGTCATTCGTCAGTGTTTCAATGGTTTTCTCGCCTTCTGGTGTTAAAACCTTGGTTCCTGCAACAAAACAACCACGAGGACTTTGTTCTGGAGAATCGACTTCTGATCTAGGTGAACGAGTGGATTCAGGCTCTTCTACAGGCAAACGAGTCGATTCAGGAGTATCTCCAGGCTGACGAGGTGTAGATTCAGGAGTATCTACAGAACGACGCGATAACTTACCTCCCAACCAAGTGAAGACTCCTGCAAGAAGCATATTTGCAAGAAGACCTTCATCCCAAGAACGTTCAGGATTGGAAGCGTTATCTAAAATTGTAACAAGACCCGCAGTGACTGAAGCACCACCTACAAGTAATGCAAGAGTTTGACTTGCAGTAAGTCCCAACCCACCAGCGACTCCTCCGATAGCACCTCCTGCTATAAAGCCTCCTCCGAGAAATACTAGAGCAGCAGCACCAGCAGCACCACCGAAAGCTCCCCAAATCATATTTCTCGGAGCGCCATCTAAAAGCGCCCAACCCTCTTTTCCTCCACGATAATTCCCAACAACGGTAGCTGCTAATGCTCCAACAGCCCCTGCTATTGCTCCTGCAGCCACCAAGGCAACAGCGCCTGTTCCAAATGTTGCAATTATAAATGCACCAACCAGTAATCCAGCTACTAAACCGGCTAAAAACTCCCAACTCAACATTCCCACAAGATCGTTCCACTGGTTTTCAATCCAGGAGTTTTGTGCCCTTTCTTCAGCTCTGTGCTGTGCTTCCTCAGCTCGTTCTGCAACACTCTCTCTTGGCTCGCTTGCTTGCTCTTCAGCAGAAGTAACTTGCTCGTCAAGTCCCCCTGTATACTCCTCTAGTCCCTCTCCAAATCCACTATCAAGCTGGCTAATTTGCTCATCCAAGCTAGATGTAACTTCACTCACCATGCCGCTTTCAGCATCACTAGCTTGACTAACGGTAGTGCCAAGCTGATCAGAAATAGAGGTGACTTGTTGGCTAACCTGCCCTTGAGCTTGTCCTAGGAAGGTTTGAATTTGACTAGCAGCATTACTAGAAACAGAACTAATGGCAGTCAGAACCTGATTTCCTGCTTCAACCAAAGCACTATCTGCCTGCTGGAGAGCACCATCAGCAGTTGACATCAGATTGTTATAAGCACCATCTACCTGACCCACAATTTCTGTAGTTGCTTCAGCCGCCAATTCTGGATCAATGTCCATTTCAGCCACTTGCTGGTTGAATTGAGCCAGATGCTCATCACCAGAAGTGATCGCTTGCTGTCCCTGCTCTTGGAAAGTATTGATAGCTTGGTCACCAGCAGCATAAAGCTCCTGACTCTTTTGTGCTACTTGAGATTGCAATTGGTTCTGGATAGTTTGTTCCAAAGAAACCAGTTGCTCAATTAACTGCCCCTGTAAATTACCTAGAGCTTGATTCCCTTGACCAACAGCCTGCTGAATCGCAGTAGCAGTTTCCTGGTTAGATGTGTTCAACTGCTCGACAACTTGACCTTGCCCCTCACCCAATTGACCAGCAGCTTCCTGTCCTTGTTCTCTAAAACTACTTGCTGTTTCTGGTCCGGTTGCACGCAAATCTCCCATTGCATCAGACATACCACTGGTAATCTTATCAGCGGTATCAGAGGCAATCTCATTTGCAGCCTGGGCTTTTGCTTGAGCGATTTCTGGAGTGCTGCCTCCTACCTGAGCCTTTTCCTGACCAATTGATCGAGCCTCTTGAGCCATCCCTTGCAAACGAGACTGAACTTGTTCAGCCGAGTTATCGGCAGTTTCTAGCGATTGTTCTGCATAACTATCCCCAAGTTCTTGAGCCTGCTCTTGGCTAGAGGAGAAGGTTGTTTCCACCTCACCTAAAGTAGCTGTATGCCCCTGTTGCAAGGTGGCTAAATGGGATATCGCGTCAGTTTGCAGTTGAGCTTGGGCGCTGCTAATAATTTGTCCAATCTGTTCGCGAGCATTGGCAAATAGTGTCCGAATAGCGCTTCCTTGTTGATCACTTGCTGATATAAGTGCCTCTTGTTGTTGTTGAACACTAGCGGCGATCGCTTCTGTTCCTTGTACGAGTCGTTCGGTAAAGCGCTGCCGTGCAGCATTAGCCGCCGCAGCAACTTGCTCTAGGACTATCTGCGTCCCAGCAAAATTTGTGGAGGGTGTTTGAGTTTCTGTACTTGGTAATGAGTTGTTTTGAGCGATCGCAAATCCGATGCCACCCTGTTGAGATTGAGATGCACCCGAAGCAATTGCACCCTGGCTCGACTGTGTAGACATACCCGAATCTGGGGTCTTTCCAGCAGAAGATTGAGCAGAGGGAGCCGATGGCTGTTCTTTTTGTGACGCTCTAGGAGTATTTCCTTCTGCCGTTGGGACTTCTCCAGTCGGTTGCGACGCGGTAGCCTCATTGTTAGTTGGCGTCTTGCCGTTCTCCACTGGAGCTGTTGATGGTTCTACAGAGGCATCCCTTGTCGTTTGTAAACTCGACATGGTATTCTCTGTGGATGTAGATTGCGGCGTAGAGTTACTGGAATCACCGCCAACACCTCCAGGTCTACTAGATAGCTCAGTGGTCTGTTGCTCTGGTGTAGTATTCTCCTCATTCACCCCTGGAGTAGCGACTTCCGTTGGAGATTTTTCTACCTCCGTTGCTCCCGCCCCAGCTTCGGGTGCGCTAGAGGATGCCGAACCACCCTCTCTCCCATCCTGCGCTTGCTGATCAGAAATGTCTCCCTCATCTGGAGCAATCTCTTCAAGCGGTGGCAATGCTGGAGCTTCTTGCTCTTCAGCCGAATCAGGTTCAGCCAGAATTACACTCAATCGCTGCCACTGCTCTGGCGGGATGCGATTTTGAAGCTGTGCCATAACTGCCTTGCGGGTGGCTGGCTCCAGACTCTTGATCCGACGCTTCACCTGTCCCGAACTGTCTTCCGGGTCAGTTTGCAGGCTTTCCACGACTGCTGCAACGATAGATTCAACAGCTTCTGTCGATTCGGATGCACCTGCTTGTGGATTAGATGTAAGCGGCTCTGCCTGTTGTGGCTGGCTGACATCAACACTCATCCCACCACCATCAGCCACCTCTTTTTTCTGGAGAGGCTCTCCTCCAGCAATTGACGGGTACTCAACCCTCTGAACCCGACTGAATTGCTGAACTTTTAACTGATGCCATCGGTCGGCTTCGGGAGCAGCTACTGAAAATGACGGCTGCCTAAATGTATCAAATGTCTTCTCTAATCTGCCAAAGTTAACTTGCCTTTGAATCGGTGGTGGCGATGTACCTGGAGCATAGACGGGAATCTTCAGAAAATTATGACCAGACTGGGGGACTTTTTCCTGTTGAGCTTGTACCGTCGGTATTTGCTCTTGGTGCTGATTGCTGCCATTTGAATCTTCCCCGTCTGATGCGTCTCCTGATGCTTGCTTAACAGTTGGCTCCGCCGCTTCTATTGAATTTTCCTGACTCTCAGCTTCATCCCCTTCTGATACAGCTTGGTAGTAATGATTGGTTAACTCTCCACTAGCAAACTGTCTTTGAACGGGTAGCGGCGGTGGTGGCGTTCCTGGCGCATTGACGGGAACGTTAGAAGCGTTGTAGCCAAAACGAGATGCCCTCTCCAATTGCTCTTGGATCAAAGCCTTATTTTGTTCGGGCGACAGTTGCACGACTTCTGGAGGCGGCTTGGGGACTTTGAAGCGGCGCGGCTGCAACGGATTGGGAGCTGGCGTCTGATTAAACGCAGAGGAATTTTTTTTCCTAATCGGCTCTCGAAACGACATAGCCAGAAGCTCCCAATCAACGCTGGTCTGTCCTGTGCATCCCTATCCCCCATCTACTGTGCGTCAGGGGTTGTCTGGGTGAAAATAATTTTAATCCTACCTCAGAGATAGGCGATCGCTCCTCTATTTGGGAAAACTTAACAAATGGCGATAGCGAAGCGCTGCTGCAAAGCGCAGATCGCTTCAGGTTGTCGGAGTACTTACTTAAGCTTAACTTTGCGCCCTAATTCAGTTACTATCAATACCAAACAATAACTGACTCTTAGGAAAAACAACCTCAAACTCCGTATACTCCCCCACCTGAGAGTTAACCCCAATCTTCCCCTGATGCTTCTCCAACAACTCATACAC
>NZ_JADEWY010000189.1 GCF_015207375.1 Coleofasciculus sp. LEGE 07092
CCTCCCCCCCCACTCGCCACTCCCTACTCCCTACTCCCTCTGTTGTTATTCGGATTGCTGATAACGGGGCTGGGATGAATGAAGAAGTACATCAGCAACTATTCGATCCATTTTTTACCACCAAACCTGTAGGAAGTGGTACGGGATTAGGATTAGCTATTAGCTATCAAATTATCGTGGAAAAACACAAGGGGCAAATTAGTTGTGTTTCGACGTTAGGGGAAGGGACAGAATTTATCATAGAGATTCCAATCCGAAAAACTTGCAGTTGCAAATTTTCGTAGAGTAGGGAGTAGGGAGTAGTTATTTGTTTGAGACGCTATTAGGTTCGAGATGATTAACATTTTGTAACTGAATCCCACAGATTTTACAAAACTGAGCATCAGCATCATGAAAGGGTAAACCACAACCCGAACAAACTTTTTCAACTTGATTCGCTGTTTTAACCAAGCGCCTAATTAAATCCCCCAACTGCCAAGGAATGAGAGCAATTCCCGTTAAAATCATTAAAACAGTCAATAATCGCCCTCCTTCTGAAACTGGTGTTAAATCCCCAAATCCAACCGTTGTCATTGTCACAACCGAGAAATAGAAGGCATCTAAAAATGTGCCAAAGGATTCAGGATTAACTGGATGTTCAACTTGGTAAATTAATCCCGAATAAACAAAAATAATCGCAAAGACTGTAAATAAGATACGAGTGAGGATGAGGCTATCTTCGTTATTAATTCTGAAAAATAATATTTTTAATTCAATAAAGCGAATCAATCGCAAAATCCGAAACCATCGAAATATCAAGATAAAGCGAATATCAGTTAACCTGAAGAAAAACGGTAAAATGGCAATGAGATCGATAAGGGAGAATGGGCTGAAAAAGAATGTCAGTTTAGACTGAGCGCACCAAAAACGCAATAAATACTCCAAAACAAAAACCAATAAAATCCCTCGATCGAGAACATTCAGAACAAGTCGAACGGAAATCGGGAGAGGATAAGTCTGTGCGACGAAAATGGCGGATGATAAAAGTGTTAGTCCTATAATCAATAAATTAACAGTCCTACCGACTGGATTTTCAATGTCGTCTAAGTAAAAAGCAATTTTTTGTCGTATTGGCATCGGTGGTAACAGTGATGAAGATTCTAGAACGCGGGGGTGTGGGGACACGGAAACACGGAGAAATTTTTATTATGGGCAATTAGCCAGACTTGATATCACAATCCTATCGAAAGAAAAACCATGTCTCCCACACAGCCTCTTGGTTTAAACAACTCCTTAGTGCCATCTCAATCCCTTCTCCAAACACTGGGGCAACCTCAATTGCTGAATCCCTTGGGCGCAACACCTTTAGGAAGCTCTACTCTAAGTCATGTCCAACAGGGAGGCGAATCACTGCTGTCTCCTTATGGAAAAAGTAGTTTTGCTGCTATGAGTCAATATGCGGAATCTGCCGTATCGTTGGATGATAAAAATAGGGTAAGGGAACACATCAATGCCCCCCAACAAGAAATAAGGTTTCAAAAACAGGATGTACCACACACTGAAGTAAATCAACAAATTGCAGCAGCACAAGAAGTTCTATCCTTACCCAGAGTGCTGGATAATTTAACCCAAATTAGCCCCTTAGGTTGCTCAAAGAGTTTGGGACAAGACTCTGTAAAAATATTGCAAGTATTCCCTCCTGTTGCTGAACCCTCACTATCGAACAAACCCAACCCCGTATTTCCCCCTATCCAGCGAAAATCAGCCCCATTAGTGGATAATTTTGTAGGGACAAACCGTTCCATCTTAAACGCTACGAAAACTGACTCTTCACGTCAATTTACTAATAGCAACTTACCCGCTTCTTGGTCAAGTCTCGCTGAATTAATGAGCGAAATTGCCCCCTTAGATAGCCAACCGGCAATGCTCCAGACGGATGCGGATAATGAATCTGAGACTTTATTCTTTACCCCTGAAGGATTCCGCAAAATCCCATCTCCTCCAGTAAAATTCCCCAATCAGGTAGCAGATGCAGCAACTCAACTCCCGATTGGAACCATCCAACCCTCCTCTACCACTCAGGATTCCAGAGAAGACAGTACAGTTAGTGAGTCAGATTTAGACAGTCTGGCACGAGAAGTCTTCCGCTTAGTTCGGCAGCGATTGCAAATTGAGCGAGAACGCTATCGTCGATATTAAGGGGAGCTGGGGAGCTAGGGAGCTAGGGAGCTAGGGAGCTAGGGAGCTAGGGAGCTAGGGAGATGAGTAACACCTCAAAAATCTCCTTGTCCCCTTGTCCCCTTGTCTCTTCCCCTACTCCCCACTCCCTGACTCAACGGGAGGTTGTAACTGTTGCATCACAAAATCTTGATTTGCCAAAGCTTGCGGATGGGCGGGATTCAGTTCCAATGCCTTTTGCAGGGCAGCTAGAGCATCTGGATAATCTTCCAACAATCTGAGGGCAATGCCTTTACCCGCCCAGAAATCTGCATTTTCAGCATCAATCTTAATTGCTTGATCATAAGTCGTTACGGCTTGCCGATAGTTTTTTAACGCCATCAGTGCTAAGGCTCGGTTGTACAAGGCGGCGGCGGATTCGGGATTGATGCCAATAGCGCTATCGGCAGCAGCGATCGCTTCTTCGTAGCGTTCCAGACGCCATAGTAATGCACTAAGGTTTACCCAAATTTCTGCTAATGTTAAGCGATCGCCTACATTTGCATTCCCCCGAAGCGCCTGCTGGTAAGCCGCGACTCCCTCATCAAACCGCCCCAAGGTTGTCAGGATTCTGCCGTGATTGAACCATGCTTCTGAAAAGTTACGATTAATCGCTATCGCCCGTTCGGTAGCAGCAATGGCATCATCAAACCGCCCCATATACCACAGAGTTGCACCGCGATTGCTCCAAGGATCGGCATAATTCGGCTGGAGTGCGATCGCACGATTGAGAGACGCTAGTGCCTCATCATACCGTCCCAATCCCGTTAGCGCATTACCCCGATGGTTCCAGGCATAAGCCGCTCCGTCTTCACCCCAGCGCCCATCCCCCTCTTGAAGTGCCTTTTCACAAGCAGCGAGAGCCTCTTCATAATTATTGAGCTGATTAAGGGTTGCGCACTGATTCGCTAATGCGAGGGAATAATCGGGACTGACTTTAATCGCCCACTCATGGGAAGTTAAGGCTTCATCCGGCTTGCCGATGATGTAGAGCACTGCTCCCTGTTCAGTCCAAGCCACCTCATCTTTAGGATTAATTGCCAGCGCTTGGTCGTAAGAGGCGAGGGCTTCGTTGTATTGTCCTAACTTAGTGAGTATCCTACCCCGGTTCGTCCAAGCAATGGCTGGGGTGCGGTTTCCCCAATCCCCATCTACTTGCAATGCCTGTTCACAAGCATTAAGGGCTAGGTAGTTGTTGTCTTGGTAGGATAGCAACGCACACCGAGCCGCCCACGCTAGAGAATAATCGGGATTGCTTTGCGTTGCCAAGTCAAAAGAAAAGAGGGCTTCTTTAAATTCCCCCTGTTTTTGGAGTGCTAACCCCTGGTGATACAAGGCAAATGCCCGTGTCACCCCGTCCCAATTCTCATCGATCCGCAGCGCCGTCTCACAATCGGTAATGGCGGCTTCGGAGTTCCCCAAGTCCACCTGCCCAGCGCACCGCTTCGCCCAAGCTTCAGAATTGCGGGGTTCGAGGCGAACCACTTGCCCATAAGATGCCACGGCTTCGGCAGAGTTACCCAACGCTAGTTGAATATCGCCTCTGTCTATCCAAGTTGTTGGCTCATTGGGATTGAGTGCGATCGCTTGGTCGCAAGCCTTGAGTGCATCTTCATAGGTTTTAGCATCTTTCAAAGAACTACACAATTGCGCCCAGTAGCTAAAGTCCTGCACTAAAGGCTTCTGTTCCTGGGATCGCACCCCTCCAACTGTTACCAGTAAAATCGACAAAGAACAGAGGCAGGAAACCATAATTTTTGGCTTGCCTCTTCCTCTTGATAACAAGACGTTAGTCATCTTAATCAAACTTCAAAATCCAAGAGCTGAAATTTATTTCTTTGCCAATAAATTGGATACTATTGTGCTTTTTAAATTCTACAACAGAGTCGGCAGGGGAGAGTTCAGGAGTTCCTGAAATTCTCCCCTTGCTGAACTCCCTATCAATTAATAGTCTTATTGAGAATTTTAGAACTTTAATAACTTCTAAAAATGACTTCTTCAACGGATTGAACAGATTTAGGCGTAACCTCATGTGCGACTTGGGTGACTTTTGACACGAGAAGCCCCATGGCAACGCCCCAAAAGACTAGAATAACCAAAATTCCAAACCACGCTGTTTTCTGTATAACCTCGGACTCTTCCTCTTCTTCAATAGGCTGCTGAGTAGCGGCTAGGCATTCCTCTCTAATTACCGGACTCCAATCCCTGTCGCTTGCCGACCACAACATTATCAAATTCAGGTCACGTAACGATTCGTAACGTGTCGTAGGGATGTAGCGAATATTGTCCTGTAACATCTATTTCTCCATATTTCTAAAAGTTCTGCCTGGGAGCTTTCTCCCAAACCCATCAATTCACACCTAAGAAAACTGAATAACTTCTAGCCTCTGTCAAAGAACTTACTTTATTAATACAATAGAGAAAAAGTAGAGATAAAGCGTTTTAAACGTGTAAATTTTAATTACTAAAGTTGAAGATTTCGTTATAATCGATGTCAATCATTACTGACAAGATTGCTCAGTACCATCAGGCATAATGGCTCTACAAAGGTTAGCTTGAGTCAAGTTAGCCCGCTCTAAATTGGCACCTCGCAGGTTAGCTTCCTGAAGATTCGCCTTCTCTAAATTGGCACCCGCCAAATTCGCATTGCTCAGGTCAGCCCGAAACAAGTTAGCTTGTTCAAAGTTGGCATCTCGAAGGTCACTACTATACAACCTAGCGCCGCTCAGTCTCGCCCTTTGGAGATTAGCTCCTCGGAGGTCGGCATTAAATAAGTCAGCTCCACCCAAGTCTCGACCCTCAGCCCCTTGATTGATAATTTCCCAAACTAAACTCCATTGGGGGTCAAGTACCGTTTCCTCATTAATTTTGGCAGTTCTCAGATTAGCATTTGCCAAGTTTGCCCCTTTCAAATTGACATTGCCTAACTCCGCATTGCCCAAGTCGGCATTCGTTAGGTCAGCATTGCTCAGGTCAGCATAACGTAGCTCGGCATTCGTCAACTTACTACCTCTGAGATTCGCTCCCCGCAAGTTGACAATAAACAGGTAAGCTTCTGATAAATTCGCGTCTTCTAAGTTAGCCTTCTCTAAGTGAAGCCCTTCTAAGTTAGCTCCTGCCAAATCAGCTCCCGCTAAGTTTTGCCCCTCAATTCCTTGATTCACGACTTCCCAGACCAACAGCCATTTGCTATCAATGACAGTGGCACTATTAAACTGAGTTCCTCGCAAGTCAGCCCGGAATAAATTAACCCCTTCCAAATTTGCACCTTTGAGATTCGCTCGTTTTAAGCTAACTCCTTCCAAGTTGGCATCTTGTAGATTGGCTCCCTCCAACGAAGCATCGTTCAACTGAGCATTTTTAAAATCAGCTTGTTGCAAATTCCCATTGCCGAGGTTGGCTTTTTCTAAAGATGCATCGGTCAGATTCGCATTCGTTAAATTAGCTTGCTGCAAATTCGCATTTCTGAGGTTAGCAGTTTCCAATTCCGACTCTTGAATGTCAGCATTTTGCAAGTTAGCCCGAAACAAGTTCGCTCCAGAGAGTCGGGTGTTCCTCAAATTAGCGTCTTTTAAGTTAGCCCCAGAAAGTTGTGCATTTCTCAGGTCGGCTTCGGGTAATTCTGCCTCGAATAAGTTCGCACCTTCTAGGTTAAACCCATTCAGATTTCTTCTCCTCAAACGAACCCCTTGCAAGTTACAGCTAGCACATTCTCCAGTTTCTAACAACTGTTCTACATCTTTGTTATTAGCGGCTTGTACGGACGTGTTGAGACAAAAGAGAGTCAGTAGTAGGATATTAGTGAAACCGATTACTAAACCGATGTTGAAGGTTTTCATCGTTTTTGAACGTTCTAATTAAACTGCGGCGGCAATTCGACAGGTGGGAGAGAATTTCTGCCAGGAGGAATTGGCGGTGAGCCTCCCGGTGGTGTCGGTAAGGGTTTCGGCTTCTGCGAGTCTCCAGAAGATGCTTCCCCGGACGGAGACGGCGATGATGAGGGTGATGCCCCAGCTTCTGTAGGAGAAGAACCTCCTGGAGGTGGCGGTGGTGGTTCCAGAATCGGAATCTCTGAAGAAGCTGCATCAGGGGGTGAGGGTGGAGGCGGCGGAACTGTTTCAGGCATCGGTGTTTCCGGAGTTTCTTCCGGTTGAGGTGGTAGGACAGTTTCAATTGTCACCGAACGGCTTTTTTGCTCACCTGCCCCATTCGTTACCTGAAGGGTAATCGTTTCACTACCCGCTTCTGGACTCAGGGGATAGGGAATTTTTCCCTCCTTCGGCACAGTACCCGGAGAAGGAAGAAGCTCAACTTTATCATCTTTACCCGCCTTAACTTTCCACGAAAAATTTAAAACAAGTGGCTCATTGGGATCGACTTCAACCAAGTACTTGGGTAATGCATTAGTGCCATTAATCTGAAATTCTGTAATTTCTATGGGAACGGGTTGAGCTTCAATTTTAATTGGGTCGGTTTTGAGGGATTGTAATGTTTCTGGTTCTCCTTCTTTGGGAACAACGGTTAAGTCAAAAATGTAAGTACCTGCTTTGCGAGCATTGGTAGGAACTTTCTGACAGACTAATCCTTCTTCATCATTAATTTCACAAAATTCTTGCAGAATTTCTGGAATTCCTTGACTGAAAGTATAGGATGTTAACGGACTCGTTACGATACCCTCTGGGTTACGACCGATGAGTTTTAACTCTTTGATTTGTTCAGGATGGGTAATCTTCCAATTCAGTAAAATACCCAGATTTTTCGGTTGAGGTGTGACGGTTCCATTCTGGGGTCTATTTTGAAGGTTAGCGGCTTGTGTTGCTGCATCCGTTGGGGCTGAAAGGGTTTCGGGACTGGGTTCTTGGTAAACAGGTTCAGTGGGTGTCAACTCGGTAATCTTGGGTAGGGGAACGGCGGTAATCTTAACCGTACTGGTTTTGAGAGTTTCGGAAGCCACCCCTTTTTTGCCCCTGGGAATGAGAGTGAGTTCAAAAACATAGTCACCGGGTTGACGAGCATCGGTTGGCACGTTCTGGCAGATGAGTACCACCTCGCGGATGCAGAACTCTTTCAACTCTTCGGGAATGCCGCGACTGAAATCGTAAGCGATTGGATTGCTCGTTACCACTCCATCCGGTGATAACCCTTGTAGCTTCAGCCTTTGTAACCGTTTCGGGTTAGCAATCTGCCAATTTAGGCGAACGACATCATCCTCGGCGGCTGAATAGGAACTACTGGCTGGTGCAAATTCAACAATTTGAGGAGAAGGTTTGGGGCTAAAAAATAACCACCAAATTAGGAAAATGACTGCCCCAATTAGTCCTATAATTCCGAGAATCACTAACAAGAACTGCCACCAGGGACGCCCTTCCCACACCAAGGTTCCCTGATAGCGATTGTTGGGGAAAAGGAACTGCTGCGTGTCGTCAAGTTCAACGATAAAGTTGAGAACTCGTCCGTAAAAGGGTCTGCGCCACCACTTCTGAGTCGGTTGCACCTCTAAACTGACATTGGCATACCCCCCCGGTGAAAGCGTCACCAATTCTGGTGTCAGGGTGTAGGTACACAGATCATCAGCCTCGACGCTTTTGGCTCGTAGGGCAATTTCCCGAGTGGTGTTGCCCCCATTGTAAAGTTGCAACTCAAAGAGTCCCGCCTGCCGTTTCACCTTACCAATCAGTGTTACCAGTTCGACATTCACCAGGTAAACGGGCATTACCTGTAGATAAACGGCATTGAGCAGCACCAAGTCAGGATTATTGACGGAATAGAGGCGAACGGTAGGTGAGTAAATTCCAGCCCAAGTCCCCAGTGGCGGGGTTAATACTAGCAGGATTGGGCTATTGTCGCCGGGATTGAGTTCCAGCCCATCCGTAACCCGTACCAATCCAGTTTCAGGCAAGCCTTCCGGGTAAATAATTGTGTACCAGTTCCGTGCCAAATCGGGGCAGGTTAGGCGAAATCGGTCTACCCGGTCGGAACGGTTGTAAACGACGGCTTGCACTTCGAGAGATTCTCCAGGTTGGAGAATGACCGGTTCGGTAGAGGTAGTAACTGGCAGCAGGGTAAAGGTTGCGTCGTTGACTCGAACGGCTTCCTGCACAAACTGCATGACTTGCAGGCGTGCGTGATGTTGAATAGGGGTGTCTTCTGGGTAATGCTGCTGGGCATCAATGACTAACAAGTAGTTGTAGTTACCAGGAATGGCATCAAGAGGCACCTGAATCTGAAAAACAACCTCGCTACTTTGTCCCCGACCTAAAGCTAGACGTTCGTAAGGGGAAATACACCACTGTCGCAGGGGTTCGGAGGTTTCATCAATAAAAATATCAATTAGGGCGCTTTGATTTCCTTCGTTGGTGATGGTGACGCACAGTTCAAAGGTAGCCCCTGGTGTAACAGCGAATTCCCCAGAGGGATTGACGATGGTGGATAGAGGCTTGCCGGGTGCTAGGGCTTGTTGAAGCATTTCCGGCATCTGTCTTCCTTTTCTCCTTGCCAGTTTGATGTAATAGCGTGAGCCACCGGCAACTTGCATTTCCTGGACGAAGCCTTGCTGAACTAAGGCATCAAGCTCGGGGTGAACAACCGACTCGTTCTCATCCAGGTAAGCCGCAACTTCTGAAAGCGTGCAGTCTTTCCAGCGCATCATCCAATTGACAATTCGCCGCTGGCGGGGAGGGAGGATGAGGATATCCGCCATGGTTAAACCGACTCCTTGCCCCTGTGTATCCAAAGAAGAATTTGAACGATCGCCTGTCATATTTCCCCTTTCCCTCGTAAGTTATACCGTTACATCCGGGCGACTCCTACTGCTAGCCAGTGATTGAATCCCAATTAAAGTGGTGCATAGAGTCAGCCTTGAGCGTAACAGTCAAGTATCAAGCTCCCGTGTTAACGTAACCGTTTTGGAAATGGAACTTATCCTTTTGTGCCTCAGACATCCCCAAAAGTACGAAATCTTTAGGGTAATTTCCAAAGATGTCTGTTAGTGATTGGTCAATAGTCTAGTTTTGACTCATCAGACGAAGACTACAATAGCGCAACCGGATGCGATCGCGTTTCTTAACAAGCTGGGGAGTGGGGTGCAGGGGAGAAGAGTAACACCTCAAAAATTTCCTTGTCCCCACCTTCCCCATTTCCCTTTTTCACTCCATTTCTCGATACAATTGCCAGTCAAGACCTCCTGAGAAGTGAGTCACTGATGTTTCACCTGCCAGACAACCATCCGATTCTTAAAGGTTCACGGTTATGGTTCATTGCCTTAGTGTCAGTATCCTTATTAGTGCCCTGGCTATTAGCACAATCCTTACCCCCCCGTTCTGAGCCAGCCCCATCATCTCCTCAACAATCCCCCCAACCATTGCCACCGTCTCCCTCACCACAGCCCCTAAACCCGTGGTCGGCTGAACAAGAATGGCATCATAAGTTATTGCGCCAAAGCCTTGCATGGCAGCCTCCCCAAGCC
>NZ_JADEWY010000190.1 GCF_015207375.1 Coleofasciculus sp. LEGE 07092
GCGGAGGGGCTGGGGAGCGGGGGAGCAGGGGAGCAGAGGGGCAGGGGAGACAAGGAAGTATTTTTTTTCTCATCTTCCTCATCTTCCTCATCTTCCTCATCTTCCCTACACCCTACGCCTTGCAAAATACGATCGCCGTTCTGGAATCAGCACCTGCCAGCCTGAAGTAATTATGTATATATATTGCCAAACTTAAGAATTTTCCAAGGAAGGGCAGGTGTTGAGTGATTGATATTCTATGGCTCCTAGTTTGCTCTGGCTTGGTTTTTCTAATGCAACCAGGATTTATGTGCCTGGAGTCAGGGCTAACTCGCTCCAAAAACAGCATTAATGTTGCCATCAAAAACTTAGCAGACTTCGGCATTTCCGTTGCCCTATTCTGGGCGTTTGGCTATGCCATCATGTTTGGAGTCTCTCAGCTCGGCTGGATAGGCTCCACTAACTTCCTCGTCAAAATAGAATCCGCACCCGAGCTTGCAGCCTTCTTCCTGTTCCAAGCCATGTTTTGCAGCACCGCTACCACTATCGTTTCGGGGGCTGTAGCAGAACGTATGAAATTCAGGGCTTACCTGTTCTTAGCATGCTTAATTTCCGGTCTTATTTATCCCCTATTTGGTCATTGGGCTTGGAACGGTGTTAACGCGAGAATCCATACGGGTTGGCTCGGACAACTGGGCTTTGTTGATTTTGCCGGTTCTACCGTCGTTCACAGCATTGGCGGATGGGTTTCTCTCGCCAGCCTACTGATTATAGGGGCGCGTGCGGGTCGCTTTCCCGCCGACAGACCTTCTAGGAAAATCCACGGCTCTAACCTACCGCTTTCAGTATTGGGAGTAATGCTGTTATGGTTCGGTTGGTTAGGCTTTAACGGTGGCAGTACCCTGAGACTAACAGAACAGGTGGCTGGCATTATGGGGCATACCATCCTTGCTGGAGTAGCTGGCATGATTGCTGCTGTAGTAATCGGCTGGAAGCACCATCAAGTCCCAGATGTCAAGTTACTGCTCAATGGTTCTCTAGCAGGACTGGTATCGGTTACGGCATCCTGTCATGCTGTGACAACCCCCTTTGCCGTACTCATTGGTGCGATGGGGGGAGCCGTTATGATTTTGGTGAGCAATTTACTAGAACATTGGAAAATTGATGATGCTGTGGATGCTGTACCCGTGCATCTGGGTGCAGGAGTTTGGGGAACCTTAGCCGTTGCCTTATTCGGTGAGCCAGAATTACTGAATACAGGGTTGAGTCGAATTAGTCAGGTTGGTGTGCAACTATTGGGAATTATTGTGGCAGGTATCTGGGCATTTGGGTTAACTTACCTGCTGCTGCTCATAACGAATCGGTTCTTCCCCTTAAGGGTTTCCCTCGAAGACGAACAAATCGGTCTGAATATTTCCGAACACCGTGCTAAAACCGAAATTTACGATTTGTTTCAAGTCATGGAAGCCCAAGCCCAAACCCAAGACTTGAGCTTGCGCGTACCCGTAGAGCCGTTTACAGAAGTGGGTCAAATTGCCCAGTGCTACAACCAAGTGATGGATGCTTTAGAGGATGCACTGACACGGACGGACGCGATCGTTAAGACGGCGATGGATGCTATTATTACCTTTACTAAACCCGAATTAGCGATCGCAACGGCTAACCCCAGCGCGGCGGCAATTTTTGGCTACTCTCCTCACGAGTTCACTGGGCTAGATATCCATCGATTGTTAGAATGGTCAGCCGTTCAAGCCAGTGATGGAATGGACAAACTGCTTAAACTTGGGCGGCAGGAAGTGATTGGGCGTCGTGCCGATGGTACGCTTTTTCCGATGGAAGCGACTGTAACTGAAGCGAAATCCGGTCAGCGCTCATTTTACACCGGCACTTTTCGAGACATTTCCGAACGCAAACAGGCAGAAGCCGCAATTTTTCGGGCAAATCGGGAAATTACCCTGCTCAATGAGCGCCTCAAAACCGAAAACCTGCGTCTGAGTGCCGAGTTAGAGGTGACGCGCCGACTACAACAGATGCTGTTGCCCAAAGACAAGGAACTCAATGAAATTGCCGAATTAGAGATTGCTGGCTTTATGGAACCCGCTGCTGAAGTCGGCGGTGACTACTACGACGTACTCTCGTGCAACGGTCGAGTCAAAATCGGCATTGGCGATGTCACCGGACACGGATTGGAAAGTGGTGTCCTGACAATTATGGTGCAAACTGCTGTACGAACCCTTTTAGAAGGCAATGAAACCGACCCCAAGAAATTCTTAGACATCCTCAACCGCACGATTTATCACAATGTGCAGCGGATGAATTGTGATAAAAACCTGACACTTTCCTTGCTGGACTATCACCAGGGCATCCTGAACTTGAGCGGACAGCATGAAGAAATGATTGTAGTCCGAGCTGGAGGTCAGATAGAGCGGATTGATACTATTGATTTAGGCTTTCCCATTGGTTTAGAAGCAGACATTACCGAGTTTGTAGCTCACGCCCAATTGCAGTTAAATCCTGGAGATGTAGTGGTACTTTACACCGATGGCATTACAGAAGCGGAAAATCTGCAAGGGTTACTCTATGGAGTGGAGCGACTGTGTGAGGTACTGAGTCGCAACTGGCAACAACCCGCTCAGGAAATTAGGCAGGCAGTCATTGATGATGTGCGGCAGCATATCGGAGAGCAAAAGGTTTTCGATGACATTACCTTACTAGTTCTCAAGCAGAAACCTTAAAATTCCAACTTTCCAAAAGGCGGCAGGAATACCCATTTCCTTATTAAGGATGAGAGGACAGCCGCCCCGTCGCCGATTCATGGTTTAATTTTGACGCCTTAAGATGAGACAGTTAAACAATTGGAGGTTAAAACGTTCTAGTCCTAAAGTCCGCGCCTTACCCTACTTGGCAGCATCATTAACTGTAGCGAGTCTGCTGGCAATTACTTGGGTCTTAGAGCGAGCAGAATATCAACGGTTTCAGGAACAAACTCGGTCTGATGTCCTCAACCAACTGAGTACCGTTAGAGCTCGCCTTGAGGGAGCGCTCAACCAGCGGCTCTTTTTAACACGAGGTTTACTGGCTTATGTGTCAACTCTGAATCCAGACATTACCCAGGAAGAATTTGAACGTCTTTCTAGAGTTCTCGTCGCACAGCAACAGGGTATCGAATTTTTAGCCCTTTATAAAGATAAAGTAGTCAGCCATATTTATCCATTCAAGGGCAACGAAAAAGCAATTGGGTTTAACCCCATGACTATCCCGGAAGAGCGGGAGGCGTTCCAGAGAGCAATTCAAACCCGAACGACAGTTTTTGCAGGTCCGCTGAAGTTGGTTCCCAAAGGTAATGCCGGATTTATCAGCCGCACCCCTATTTTTCGCACTCCCCCAGGTCAAGCACCCCAAAGCGGTTCTAACTGGGGTTTAGTGGGTATTGGCTTTGACCGAGATACCCTCTTTGAAGAGGCAGGACTTCTGCAAAACTCAGGCAAACTTGAGTACAGTATCCGAGGTAAAGATGGTTTGGGTGCGGCGGGTGACGTATTTTTCGGCGATGCCAGTATCTTTCAGCGAGATCCAATTCTTCTAGAAGTGACTCTGCCCAATGGTTCCTGGCAGTTGGCAGCCGTTCCTACTGAAGGATGGCCCACCCATGCTCCAATTTCGCGGTGGTTGTGGACTGGAAGCACTTTACTGACTCTGTTAGCAGGAGTTTTGGTGTTTCTCTTAGTTAGTGCTCCCACCCGACTGCAAGCGGCTGTAGAACGAGCAACCGCAGCCTTACGAAAAAGCGAGGAGGCACTTAAACAGGCGAATGAAGCCTTAGAAATGAGAGTTGAGGAGCGCACGGCTCAACTGGCTCAAGCGAACCAAGAAATTACGACTCTCAATGATCGCCTAAAAGCTGAAAATGTGCGCCTAAGTGCCGAGCTAGAAGTGACGCGCCAACTGCAACAGATGATTTTGCCCAAGGAGGAGGAACTCCGTCAAATTCCTGGATTGGACATAGCGGGTTTTATGGAACCTGCCACGGAAGTGGGTGGTGACTATTACGATGTACTTCAGTACAACGGTCATGTCAAAATTGGTATTGGTGATGTTACCGGACACGGACTCGAAAGTGGTGTATTGATGCTAATGGTGCAGACAGCAGTACGAACTCTTTTGGAAGGAAATGAAACCGATGCCAAGCATTTTTTAGACATTTTAAATCGCACTATTTATCATAATGTACAGCGGATGAATTCGGATAAAACCCTCACCCTTACGCTATTAGATTATCAGCCCAACAAACTGCGTTTGAGCGGACAGCATGAAGAGGTAATTTTAATGCGGAATGGGGGGGGGATAGAGCGGATTGATACTCTTGATTTGGGTTTTCCTATTGGTTTAGAAGCTGATATTACCGATTTTGTCGCTTATACGGACGTGCCGTTGTATCGGGGTGATGTGGTGGTTCTTTACACCGATGGAATTACGGAAGCAGAAGATATTCATAATGTGCAATATGGTATAGAGCGGCTTTGTGATGTAATCTGTAGCAATTGCCAGGGTTCAGCTCATGAAATTAGGCAAACTGTTTTAGCGGATTTGTGGCAACATATTGGAGAACAAAAAATCTACGATGACATCACTTTGCTGATACTCAAGCAAAAGTAGCTATTCGTTTAATTTTTAATTCGTCTCCTAACGAATTGCAAAGGATAGGAAACAAATGACAAAGGAATAAATCTTTATGACTAAAATATTTGGAGAATTTGACGAGCAATTATCTTCTAGTCAAGAATACCTGACGATTCAATTTTCTCCTAGCTCTATTCCTCTGAAGCAGCGCTGGAGAAATAACGGTTTATCTGCTGATTTTATGGCGTACTATTTGACGGCATTCTTTCCCAAGAATGAGGATGATCCAGACTCAGTTACCAAACAAGCTGAGATCAAAAGTGCTGCTAGCTATATTGCCAATGAGTTGTTAGAGAATGCGATGAAGTTTAATGATGAGACATCCCCTTATCCGATCAGCATTTCACTTCACTTGCATCCTGAAAAACTAACATTTTTTACGACGAACAGCGTGCCTTCCCAAACTATCGATGATTTTCAGGAGTATATCAAGGAGTTAACGACTGGTGAGCCAGAAGAGTTGTATATTCGTCAGTTAGAAAAAAATGCGATCAACGAAACTGACACAGCTTCTAGGTTGGGTTTTTTAACCATGCTGAATGACTACATGGCTAGGATAGGCTGGAAGTTTGAGAGGATTCAGCAACAACCGGAAGTCACTACCGTAACCACCATGGTGCAGTTGGCAGTATAGATCGCTAAAGCAACGAATAATGATATGTAGGGATTTTGGGGTGATGGAAATTAAGAGTGAAACGTACAGCTTATATTATGATGCAGCGACTTCGACTGTTGACTGCAAAGGTTCTCTCCGGTTGAGTGGCATGGAGGAGTATCTGCCGATTGTGGAGTTGCTGAATGAGGTGGCAGATAGTCAACCCCCCATAATTACCCTCAACCTGCGAGAGTTAGAATTTCTCAACAGTTCGGGTATTAGTATGTTATCGAAGTTTGTGATTCGGGTGCGTCAGAAGAAGACGGTTAAGATAGTTGTCAAAGGTTCTCAAACGATACCGTGGCAGGGTAAGTCATTGAAGAACTTACAGCGGTTGATGCCCGGTTTGAAACTAGAGCTGGAATAGTTAGGACTTGGGAAACAGATTCGGAATTTCAATTGAAATTTGAACTACGCAAACGAAGTCTGCCTGCGCAGGCTATCGCTCTCCTGTCACTCCAGGAAAAGAAAAATCACAGCCAATTGATGAAAGTTATACTCAATGGGCAATCTGGCGATGGTTTGCCTAATAGAAACCCATGCCTTAAGCTCAAATGCTGAAAGTCTATCGGTATAGGTGTTTCAGGTTTTGCTCTGGCGAGAGTGACAGAAGATCGATAATCAAGCTGGACTGTAAAAACTTAAGGTGCTATTCGCTTGCGCTTGGCTGCCAAAAAACCACCCACACCCATCAAACCCAACACCATCATCGGTTCAGGTACAGATTCGGTAACAGGGCTTGTGGTAGCTGATAGCTTCGCTTGTCCACTCGCCACATTGAGAGGGAGATTATATTCAGACATTCCCAAGGAAGTAGCAGAGATATCTAGAGTTGCTTCTGCTGTGAAATCACACGCCCCTATCAGGCAACCTTCCACCACATCAGTATCGAAACCATTAATGACGATTTATGCTTCTTTTTCCCTCTTATAACATTACTCTAAAAGCCACCGTTTAACACGAGTAAAATATTAATTTTTATTTAAAGGAAATGATAGCGGCTTATAGACTATTTACAAAGAAATGTAAAGACAACCAAACTTGGTGATTCCGTCATCGAAAGTATGATTCCTCGGATGTTAAAACAATTCCTAGGTTCTAACTTCAGCTCTTATATCATGTCCGTCTAAATAGTTTTCAATAACCGAAAACCCTACCCTATTCTTCTTGTAGCTTTTATTTACCCCCCTAACCCCCCTGAGTAAGGGGGGAATAAGAGACCGAGAAATATTCCTTCTGATCATTCTGGTTTACTAACGCCAAGCTCCCCCTACTATCACTTCGTCCGAACGTACTGCTGATGACCGTCACTTTGACCATTTGTCTGGGTTTGCATGGGTAGTGCGTTGTGAAACCAAATGGCTTGCTGAGGTAAAGGAATCGGCATCCCTGCTTCGTCGAAGGCGACTTTCAGGCGGCGGCGGAACTCCCTGGCTACTTCCCATTGCTTCAACGGCTGAGTCTTAATCCAGACTCGAATAATCACGCCGCGATCGCCAAATTCATCGACACCTAAAATCTCTGGCTGATCTAGAATATTCTCCCGCCAATGCTGTTCGCGCAGCATTTCCTGGGCAACGTGTTTAATGAGTTCCAGTGGCTTATTAATATCAGTTTGATAGTTGACAGGAATTGCTAAATCGGCTCGTGACCAGCTACTAGAGAGGTTAGCCACAACCTTAATTTCACTATTGGGAACGGTAATTAACCGCCCTTCAGCATCCCGTAACTGCGTAATCCGCAGGTTCATTTTTTCCACCAACCCCCCTACGTCTCCCACAGTGATTACATCACCAACAGCGTATTGGTCTTCCAAAATAATAAAGAAGCCGTTGAGCGCGTCTTTAATCGCGTTTTGAGATGCCAAAGACACAGCAAAACCAATGATTCCCGCACCAGCTAGCAACGGACCAATATCAACGCCAACTACCGTCAGGGCGACTAAAGTTCCCACTGCTATCCCGCTAAAGGCGATAATATTCTTACTCACTCCCGAAACCGTGGAAACTCGCAATCGTGCTCGTCGATCACCTTCTGGAGTGAGTAAGTGATGACTGGCGAGGACTGAGGAGAAGCGGTCAATGAAGGCATAGATCAGCCGAATCGCTACATAGGTTCCCAAACCAACAAGTCCGACTCGCAAGGGAATTTTGAGACTGGCAAGAAGCAAGACCTGTATAGGTCGGGTGTAGGGAAATAGACTGAGGATAAATAAGCTACCACCCCCCCAAATTCCAACTTGAGCTAGCTGTAGTAGTCGGTGTTCAATATCTTTGAAATTCCACTGTTGCTTTTGGCTCAATTGAGTGGAGATGGGATCGGCATTGGATAAGTCGGAGCAATTGAGTTCGTCTTTTGTCTTTTTCAAGCGACGTTCCCAGCCAGAAATTACTAGACTGGCAACAATCATCCCCACCCCAGTACCCACGGCAATTCCTATCTGACGGGTAAAAACCTCTGGTTGCCGTTCCTGCTTTGCCCGTTGCAAGGCATCTTTCAACTCGTCAGTGAGCTCATTGACTCGTTCTTCAATCGAAACTCCTGTAAAATCGGCATCTTGATCAGTCACGCTCATCAGGCGAATTTCCCTTAACGGGTTGCCTGCTTCATCTACAACTGAGGCGTAGATATTGGGTACGTTGCTTTGTGGGTCCAGTTTTTGACGAAACTTTAGTTCGGCAGACTCGTTTCTGAGGTAAGTGCGGCTGATATCCTGCAACCGCTGTTCAATTCCTTCAATTCGTTCGGGTAGTTGAGATCTTTGACCGACTATCTCAAACAAACAGCGCCCCTCAAGCCGGATGCACTCAGAAACTACCTGCTCGTCTGCGTTTTGGTTCGGCTGGGTGGGAGTTGGTAGGTTCAAATTCGGTAAAACTGGTACTTGAGCTTGAGCTGGAGACACAACCCAGCCTGCAAGAGTGATCGAGCCAGCAATTGTCCAAGCTGAAAAGCGCATTTTGACCATCCTGTTTCGTTTACGTCATTTTTCTTTACAATCCAGTCCATATACCTAACAAATTTTCAACAGGATTAACAAGCTGGCGAAGACATTCAACACTCGTAAAACCGCTTTAAATAAACCCCTACGGAAATTTTCGGTGAGCTTATTAAAAATAAGTTATGGTCTTAGAGTCATTTAAAAGCAAATCTTAACAAAAATCACTTTCCAGCTATCCTCTATCAAAAGAGACAATTTTGTTGACTTTTTTGAGTTCTGATGCTGTTGAACCCACTCAATCGATGCAAAGATTCATACCTCCTATCCAAAAAATATTCCCCAAGGCAGTATCCGAAGAGCAATTTAAACAACTCCATCAGGAACTTTGGATAGATGCAAGTTGGAGCACTAACTATGTCGCTCTGACCATTAGTTCCTGTATGATTGCCACCTTTGGTCTAATTAGTAACAGTACAGCGGTAATTATCGGGGCAATGATTGTTGCACCGTTGATGCTGCCACTGCGAGGATTAGCGTTTGGTGCCTTGGAAGGAGACTTGAAGTTATTCCGCAAAGGTCTAGGGGCGATCGCAGGTGCTACAGTGATGGCGTTAGTTCTCTCTTGGTTGACGGGACATATCGTCAGAATTCCTGAATACGGTTCAGAAGTCCTCTCGCGTACCCAACCGAACCTAGTAGATTTGGGGATCGCTGTCACCGCTGGCGGGATCGGTGGCTTTGCTAAGATTCGAGAGCGAATCAGCGATGCGTTGGCAGGGACTGCGATCGCCGTTGCTTTAATGCCACCGCTGTGCGTCGTGGGTTTAGCTCTGTCTCAGGGAATCTGGTCCTTTAGCTTGGGTGCGTTTTTACTTTACTTAACCAACCTCTTAGGCATCACCTTAGCCTGTATGGTGGTCTTTATTACAGCAGGCTACACCAAAATGAATCGCGCCTTGGGTTGGACAATGGGGTTAACTGCCCTGCTGTTCGTGCCTTTAGGAGCCAGTTTTTTGCAACTAGTCCGACAAGAACGGCTACAAGCGACAATCAATAATACCTTAGTCAGACGCACTGTCACCATCGGTCAGCCCGAAGTAGAACTCCTTAGAACCAAGGTTAATTGGACTGCAAAGCCGCCAATCGCTTATCTAACGGTTCAAACGGATCAAGAAATTACGCCAAAGCAGGTGCGGTTAGTTCAGGAATTTATCTCTAGGGAAATGAATCAACTGTTCAAGTTAGTATTCCTTGTAAGTGAAGTCAAGCAAGTCACGGCAGAAGGAGAGATACCGACAGACGTGCCTGCACCACCAATTCTGGATAACCCTTAACTCAAAATTCGGCACCTTCAAGTTTCACAGTAGGGACAAGGGGACAAGGGGACAAGGGGAC
>NZ_JADEWY010000191.1 GCF_015207375.1 Coleofasciculus sp. LEGE 07092
CCCCCTTCCCTACCAGGGAATGAGGGAGTCAGACTCCCCTCTCCGGTCACTGAGCGTGCCGAAGTGTGCAGGAGAGGGGCATGGGGAGAAATCAATCCCGCTAGCCGTACTCCACATCCTCATACAGCACGAACAACCCCTAGCCGCCGCAGAAATCGCCCAACTCATTGATGAGGATGACTATGACGTAGAGAAAGTGCTGGAGTATTGGATTGAGTTCTTACAGCAGCAGCAACTCGATGGAGAAATCCGCTACAGTCTCTATCATTCCAGCTTCCGCCACTTTTTGAAGTCTACGGCGTACCCGTAGAAGGAGTGACAGACTCAGACTCAGACGCAGCAAAAAACCGTCCTGAAATCCAAGCTGTAAGAATATGAGACAGTAATCCCATCGGTCCTGCAAACAAACACAGCGCCAGGGAGTGAACTGTCCAAACACCTGTTCGCTGTCCTTCCCAATAAATCCAACGTCCGATAAACAAGTCCATCACCAAAAAGTGAATCCATCCCGTTGCTGCTGCTGTTTCGTCCCCAAAGAATCGCGCAATATCCGCAAGCTGGGGATTAGACAGTGCTTGGGCAGATTCTGGTGTAATGCTGCTGACAAATAGATAGAGGTACAAACCCGCTAACGCCACAAAGGGCAGATAGGATTCCATCACCCGTCGGGTAACGCCCCAATTGGGTAGCAAGATCATCAGCACCCAGAAGGGTAGAACAAAGAGATTAGCGATATTGAACAGTTGATCGATTGGCATAGAACTGAGTAAGAGAGATGAAAGCGCGACTAGTTTTGTTTTAATGCTATTAGGGTGGCGATCGCAATTTCTTAACCCAGTGCGATCGCACCCGTTGGGGAAAAGCGCGAAATTTTCTAGAAAACCGCGCTAATGATTCTTATTCTCAACAACAAGACAACACAGGTTCAGGTTGGTTATGTGCTTAATAATTTTTTTTGTTTTAACCTGTGCAATCCACACAACAGCACCTATAATTAAAGTATGGCAAAAGTCACAGTCACCCTTTACATGGAAGAAGAAGATAAAGACGCACTACAACAATTGGCTGACGCTGAGGAGCGTTCTTTATCTCAAATGGCGGTTTTAATACTCAAAAAAGCCATTAAAGATGCTCGGGAAGAAGGCAAGCTGTCTGAAAACCCTAGCTCAAAATAAAATTACTCTTATCTGGCGTGACTGTAGGGGGAACCCCTAGGTACTCCCACCTATAAAAACTTAAGTGGATGGTAGGGTTGTGGGAAATCTTACCCTGGTTTTTGCCGAACTTTCTCTGCATACAATAGTTCGGGGTGTTTCAATGCCTTTTTTCGATTTTCTTTTGCTGGACAAGATAAATCTTTGCCAGTGCTTTTGTCGCTTTCTAACCATTTATCAACTTTCTGCATGGCTCCTGCCCAACCGTTACTGGCTCTTGCAAAGTTTTGGTTTTACAACACAACATTTGCAAGTAACAATGGGTCATCAGTTAGTTTGGTTGGGAACCCTTCTGCTCTGCCTTAAACCGATTGGCAAGTTAATGGGTTTACTAGATACAATTAACGTAATTTCTTAAGCTGGAGTTGGGCATTATTGTAACCGCTAATTCTACCGTTGTCTAAGTGAAGTTTAGAAGCTTTTTCAAAGTCTTCAATAGCTTTTGATTTATTTCCCAATTCGGCATGAATTAAGCCTCGCCCATAGTAAGCAAAGGCGTTTTTAGAATTAAGCCGCAGGGCATCGGTATAATCTTCGAGGGCTCCTTTTTTATCACCAAACTTTTGGCGAACATTGGCTCGGTTACTATAGGCTACACTATTCTTAGAATTCAGGCGAAGGGCTTGGGTGTAATCTTCTAGGGCTCCTTGCTTATCTCCTAACTCGCGGCGAATATCTCCCCGGTTATTGTAAGCGGTATCATTGGTGGGAGTGAGGCGAATTGCTTGGCTGCAATCTTGGAGAGCGTTTTCATAGTCTTCTAAACTAAAATAAGCAATACAGCGATTGTTATATGCCTTATCATTGTTGGGAGTGAGATTGATTGCCTCGTTACAATCGGCGATCGCATCTTGATAGGCATCTAAATTTAACTGAGCACTACAGCGATTTGTGTAAGCTTCAGCATCTGAGGGATCTAACTCAATTGCTTGGGTGTAATCCTCCACAGCGCCAGCATAGTCCCCTAACAGAAATCTAGCTCTCCCCCGACTATAGTAAGCCTTGGAATCTTTAGGATCTAACTCAATCGCTTTGGTATAGTCTGCCATTGCCTCTTGCTTATTGCCAGCCGCAGCACGCGCCAAACCCCGCGCCGCGTAAGCCTTAGCATCTTGGGAATTAAGTTGAATTGCTTGATTGAAATCTTCAATGGCTATTTTATAGTTTTTCAACTCAAAATAGGCAACCCCTCGCTTGTAATAGGCTGACCCATCGTTGGGTCGCAATTCAACCAACTGACTTAAATCATCAACAGCTCCCTGCCAATTTCCCAAATCATAATACGCTAACCCTCGATTGTAATAAGCATCGGCATTATCGGGGTCGAGTTCAATCAGCTTACTATAATCTGCGATCGCTGCCTTATACGCTCCTAAATCATAATGAGCATTTCCCCGGTTGCCGTAGGCGATGGGGTTTTTGGGATTGAGTCCAATAGACTGGTCGAAGGATTGAATCGCTCCAGGCAAATCACCACTGTTGAGTTTTTCGACGCCCTGCCTGTAAAACGCCTTGGCTGTCGCCCGATCTCGACCCTGAAGTAGTACTATTAATCCAATACCGACTGCTAAAACAAACCCTCCTGCCAAAATCAGCCAGAAGAATTTGCCAGAGTAGCTCTTGGGAGAATCTTCGGGCGGCTGTACTTCTGAAAAGTCCTCCGACGTTTCGGCATCGTTGATTAGGGGTTGGAAGGAAACAGGAATCGGTGGCTGTTCCCATTCAGGTGGCACAGGGGGAGTACCTGCCAAAGCTAGCATTTCTTGCAACCGCAGCACACCTTGGTCTTTCACGGGCAATTGACCCGATTCCTCCGGTGGGTTTAAGGGATGGTCAGGAACAAACTCTTCAACGAGATAAAACTTTTGGTCTTCGACAAAATAGTTTAAAATTTCCGGACTTTGATTCCCCAGTGCTAGTCGTTCTAGGGTTTCTGACTTGTGCGCGAGGAGGAACTGCAAGCGAGTGACTGCTTGAGATGCTTTACGGGGCAGTTTGAGCTGTCGAATCACACACACCGGGAAATCCGGGTGGCGAGTATCAGCCGCCAGGTAAATCAGTCCTGATAGACCCGCGCCTAAGATTCTGACGACGCGATAGCGATTGTTTAAAACCTGATCGATCATGGCAGCCCAGCACCTGGCTTGTAGCTTTAGCGAGAATAGAGGACAAAATTATTGAGCTATAGCATCCGCCTTCTTAGTTTAGGCTACTCATCAATTTTTCCGGGAACATCCCAAATATGCAAATTTAAAGAAGGTGAGGAAATTTGACCTCTAAATTCTCCCCAGCTCCGCCGCCGACGTATTTTTACAAAAAAGGGATGCACCCATTTTTCCTTATCCGGGTGCGCCTAAAACCCCATGTAATTTAACCACACCTCCAATAATGGCGATCGCCGGGGCTTCAAATTGGGTAGCTTCCACCTCTTCAACAATGGTAGCTAATGTACCGATTAGTTCTTCCTGGTCAGGTCGCGTTCCCCAGCGAATCAGAGCGATAGGCGTATCGGCACTCAACCCCGCGCCACACAGTTGATCGACGATGTAGGGTAAATTGTGAACCCCCATGTAAATTACAATCGTTTCCGAAGCCTGAGCAATCGCCGCCCAATTCACTTGAGGTCGGTACTTACCTACGGCTTCGTGACCCGTGACAAACGTAACTGAGGAACTATAAGCCCGATGGGTTAGAGGAATTCCTGCATAGGCTGGAGCTGCAATACCAGATGTTACCCCAGGCACTATTTCTACAGGTATCCCAACTCTCACCAAATCTTCCATTTCCTCACCGCCACGACCGAACACGAAGGGGTCGCCGCCCTTTAGCCGTACTACCACCGCATGAGTCTGGGCTTTCTCGATTAATAACTGAGTTGTTTCTGTTTGCAAACGAGAGTGACGCCCCCGACGCTTCCCAGCATTGATTTGCTCGGCATTAGGATTAATAATTGCCAAAATTTGGGGGCTAATCAAGGCGTCGTAAACCACCACATCCGCATATTCCAATAGCCCTTTCCCTTTGATAGTGAGCAGTCCGGGGTCGCCGGGACCCGCACCCACCAGATACACTTTACCGATGGGAGCCTTCTGAGGGGACGTATCTGTATCCAGGGAATCGGTTGGGTTCATAATTTCTCAGTAACGTTCACAATTAAATCAGCCAACTGGGGAGTTGCACCGATGGGTTGACCTAGCTGCAGCCGCAAATCGGGAAACTGCTTTTGTAAATCCGCGACGGTGTGAGCGATCGCATCGGTAATTCCTCCAGCAAAAATAAAGTAAGGCAAAATTACAATCTGCTCATGACCAACAGCCGCCAAATCCCGAACCTGTTCCACTAGCGTCGGTTGCACCGACCAATAAGCTGCCACCGCCCCCAACTGCTGGGCAACGGCATCCACCGGTTGATTGCCACCAGGACGGCGCGTTCCGTGAGAGAGCAAAATTTTGGCATCTGTGCCTGTTATTTTTTGGGAATTGACCCATAAATGCGCCAATCTGGAGTAAGCGCCTAGGTGAAGTCCCAGGTCAAGTATTACGTCTTCACCTAACTGTTTCTGTGCCACTGTCACTTCCTGGGGAATATCCTCCATAACGTGGACTCCGGGTAGCAAAAATAGAGGCAGTAATTGGATGCGATGACAACCAGCACCTTGGGCTTGACGAGCAAAGTGCTGAATTTGCTGGTGTAAGGGTAAAGGAGCCAGTTCTAAGGTTGCTGTCCCCACGGGGGGATAAGGAATGCCATTGGCAAGAAGAGCAGGTGCTGCGATAGAGTCAGCCTCAGACGGTTGAAGATGACACTCGCCCTGTCGAGATGCCAATCTATAGGTCGTGTCTCGAGCGCCCAAGCGAATCCTTACCAGCTCTGCCAGTTGTTCCATAGCAAGCTGGGGACGCTGGTCGCGGCTTCCGTGAGATATCAACAGATAGGCAGAAGACAAGGGCAAGGGTATCTTTAAAAATCAACCTTTATTTTTTCTGTGGACAATTGTATCGTCTCTAGAGGGGAATTCTGTATACAGTAGAACAGGCATCTTGGCTGTCATCTTAGAGTAGGGCATCAGAACAGGTATCTTGCCTGTCTTGAGAGCATCGTCCTAAAACCCTAAAACCGATCATGAATTGTACATCTAAATCCTCAACCCTTGATATTTTACTTGTGAATGATGAATCAGCGAATGGTCAGAGACTCATCAACCATTTGTCTGGGCAAGATTATGCCATTACACAAGCCAATACCTGTGAAGAAGCATTAACGGTAATTAAAAAGGGATTCAAGCCTGATTTAATCTTACTCAATATAACGATGTCGGCAATCACGGACTTTCACCTAACCCGCCAAGTCCGTGAAATTTGCCAGGCGGATGAATTGCCCCTAATCTTATTGGGTAATCCCAATCAAATTAATGACTTAATGGCTGGATTAGAAGCCGGAGCTAATGATTATCTCATCCAACCCATTATCAAACAAGAATTAATAGCAAAAATTAATATTCATGTCAAAATTTGTAGGCTGAAGGTTGAAAATATACGTCTGCAACGGGAACGAGAAGAATTAAAACACGAAAATATTGATCTCAGAATTTTATTAGAGACTTCGACTGAACACGGCGATACGGTTGTTGAGCAGTTGCACGACCAAGCTGAAGAAGTAGCGCAAGAAAGCGAGCACCGATTGGTTCAATTTCTCGAAGCTGTACCCGTGGGTGTGGTTGTGCTGGATAAAAGGGGCAAACTTTATTTTATGAATAAAAAAGCGAAGGATATTTTTGGTAAAGGTATTGATACAAAAACACCGATTGAAGAACTCTCAGCAGTTTATCGAATCTACAGCGCACTCACCCAGGAGCTGTATCCCCCAGAAACCCTGCCGATTGTGCGAGCGCTTCAGGGTGAAAGTGGAGCCGCTGATGACCTAGAAGTTCACCGAGAAAACAAAATTGTTCCCATAGAAATTTGGACAACTCCCATCTACGATGCTGAAGGAAACATTGCTTACAGTATCAATGCCTTGCAAGATATTACAGAACGCAAGCGAACAGAGAAATTACTGACCCAATATAACACCACTCTAGAACAAGACGTTGCCGATCGCACGCGGGAGCTTTCCCAAACCCTCGATTGTCTCAAAGCCACCCAAAACCAGCTTGTTGAATCTGAGAAAATGGCGGCGTTGGGAAATTTAGTGGCGGGTGTGGCTCATGAAATCAACACCCCACTAGGTACGGCAATTATGACGGCGTCTTTTCTAGAAAACGCAACCCAAAGGTTTGCACGCGCCTGCGAACAAGGACGGTTAAAGCGGTCGGTGTTACAAGAGTATCTGGATCAGGCGATTGAAAGCAGCCAATTGGTTCTTAGAAACGTGCAACGGGCGGGAAAACTGGTGCAAAGTTTCAAGCAAGTGGCAGTTGACCAAGTAAGCTTGGAACAGCGCTCCTTTGCTCTGAAAACTTATATCGAGGAAACCTTGCGCAACTTAGACCCTCACCTTAAGCAGACTCAACATACTCTAACCGTTGAGGGAGATGAAACGATAATGATCAACAATTATCCGGGAGCACTGGCTCAAGTTGTGACTAATTTAGTAATGAACTCCATTACCCATGCTTACCAGCCCAATGAAGGAGGGCAGTTGCGCTTTAAGGTGATGCAGGCTAAGACTAGAGCTATCATTCACTATACTGATGATGGGTGCGGGATACCCACTCAAAACATAGGCAAAATTTTTGAACCGTTCTTTACCACAGCTCGGAATAAAGGGGGAACGGGTTTAGGGCTACATATTGTCTATAACTTAGTTACCCAAAAAATGCAAGGTACTATTCGCTGTGAAAGTGAAGTCGGAGCAGGCACAACTTTCCTGATTGATTTACCCCTTGTAGTCCGTGATGGGTCGTAACCGATGACAAATAATTTTAATCCCTATTTCCGAAAAAATGATGATGAATTTATTATTGAAAATGATGATAACCTCAACTCAGAGGATACAGTAACACCAGAAATTAACCCGAATCAAGAGATAAAAGCCCCTTGGAAGCTTTTAGTCGTAGATGATGATCCAGAAGTTCATCAAGCGACAAAATTAATATTAAAGCGTTTTTCCTTTGAAGGAAAATCTTTAACCTTAATTTCAGCCTACTCGGAATCAGACGCCCAGAATTTAATCACCGCTCATCCAGATACGGCAGTCATCTTATTGGATGTCGTCCTGGAAACCAACGATGCTGGATTAAGTGTGGTTAAGTACATCCGTGAAGTGCTGAAAAATAAATCAGTACGCATCATCTTACGAACAGGTCAACCTGGCGAAGCTCCAGAAGAGTCAGTCATTTGGAACTACGACATCAACGATTATAAGACTAAACTCGAACTGACTCAACCCAAACTATTCACCGCACTACTGGCAGCACTCCGGTCATACCGTGATGTTGTTGAAGTGGAGAAAAGCCGCCAAAAACTGGCAGCTCTTTCTGCTCAGTTGCACGACTTCAATCAACAATTAGAGCAAGTTGTCAAGACCCGCACGGGAGAATTAGAAGAAAAAAATCAGCAACTGCAACAAGAAGTCAAGGAACGCCAGTTACTTGAGCAAAAACTACGCACCTCTGAGGGGAAAATGCGGGCAGTTTTTGAAGCAATGACCGATATTGTGTTAACCCTTGATGCGACAGGTCAACATATAGAAGTTGCACCAACCAATCCAGACTGCTGGGACGAAGGCACCGCTGCCCTAATCAACCAAACCATCGAGCAATTTCTTCACGACGAAAGAGCAGAGGTTTGGTTGAGCCAAATTCGGCACGTTATAGAGACTCAAACTACTGCCTATTTTGATTACAGTCTACCCGCAGGCGATCGCGATGTTTGGTTCTCTGCCAGCATCTCGCCCCTACCCGATCATTCAGTTATCTGGGTTGCCCGTAACATTACAACCCGTAAGCGAGTCGAAGACGCCCTACGTCAATCAGAAGAGAAATTCTTTAAAGCCTTTCGCTCCAGCCCCAGCGCTATTACTATTACCACCCTGTCCGATGGACGACATATCGAAGTCAATGATACCTTCTGTCAAATTATGGGGTATACCCGTGAAGAAGTGATTGGTCGTACTGCCGTGGAACTAAATTTTTGGGTGACACTGGAAGCCCGTACCCATCTATTTCAGACTCTGCAACGCTACCGCACCATTCGCAACTATGAATTCGAGTTCCACACCAAATCGGGTGAAATTCGGACAGCACTGCTATCGGCAGAAGTGATCGAACTCGACGGACAAACCTGTCTTATTGCTGACTCTCAAGACATTACCGCTCGCAAGCGCTCCGAAGAAGAAAAGACGCGATTAATCGCCTCCCTGCAAAAAAGCGAAGCGAATCTGGCAGCCGCTCATAGAATCGCTCATATCGGCAACTGGGAGTACGACACTCACACTCAGAAAATTACCTGGTCAGAGGAACTGTTCCGCATTTTAGGGCTTGACCCGACTCAACCGGAACCGACCTATGCTGAGTTTATCACTCAAATTCATCCCCACGACCGCCAACTGTGGCAAACAACGATTGAGCGATCGCTAGAAACCGGAAATCCTTATGAATTAGACTGCCGAATTGTGCAACCCGACGGTCAAGTTCGGCACATCGAGTGCAGGGGGGAAGTGGTTTACGATGGGAATGGACAGGTGGTTCGACTGTTGGGAACTGCGATGGATATCAGCGATCGCAAACGAGCAGAACTGGCACTGCAACAGGCAAAAGAAACCGCAGAAGTGGCAAATCACTCGAAGAGCCAATTTCTAGCCAATATGAGCCATGAACTGCGCACTCCCCTCAATGCCATTATTGGTTTTACTCAATTGCTAGGACATGACTCATCCCTCCAACCCGAGCAACAGGAGTATCTGGGCATCATTCGCCGTTCCGGGGAGCATTTACTGGCACTGATTAATAATGTCTTGCAACTGTCCAAAATTGAAGTCGGTCGGGTGACGCTGAACAAAACAAACTTTGACCTGTATAAGTTGTTAAACACTCTGGCAGAAATGTTCCAGTTACCCGCCCACAGTAAGGGGTTACAGTTGGTCTTTGATTATGCCCCAACCCTTCCCCAATACCTACAAGCCGACGAGAGTAAATTGCGTCAAGTTTTAATTAACCTGCTCGGAAATGCTGTTAAGTTTACGACGGAAGGCGGGGTGACGTTGCGAGTCAAAGAGTTGGGGAGCAGAGGAGCGGGGGAGCAGAGGAGCGGGGG
>NZ_JADEWY010000192.1 GCF_015207375.1 Coleofasciculus sp. LEGE 07092
GGGGGTACTCCCTGGTTTTGCCATCAAAGGCTTTCAGCGCTCTCTGGTAATCGCTGAAAGCGGGGGTGATAATGCCAGTTTCTGCCAGTTGCGAAAGTTCTCTAGCTGCCCAGGTTAGTAACTCTGCCGATCCGTTACCGGGTAGAATCCAGTCGGGTGTCAGAGTTGGGTGTAGGTGACATAGAGCGGTTCGCAACTGATGGTAATTGGGATCGGGGTAGGCAATCAAGTCTTTGAGTTGAGTCTCAATTGCTGCGATCGCACTTTTCGGCGGTCCGAGTGGATTGATGCTAGCCGAAAAATCAAGAATTAAGGAAGGGGGACAGCCTGCCAGTGCCGCTGCCCAGGCTAAATTTCCCCCGTGAGTTGGTCGTCTCAAGAATACGTTCCGTTCAAATTTAACGGCTATTTAGGTGGCGCAACTTTCTCCTTAAACAGCTTACCTGCCGAAAAAGCCGGAACTTTAGTCGCCGGAATTTCCATCTTGTCACCGGTTTTGGGGTTGCGCCCCTCACGGGCTTTGCGTTCCCGCGACTCAAAGGAGCCAAAGCCCACCAAGGTAACTTTGTCACCTTCAGAAACCGCTTCCATAATCGCTTCTAAGGCTGCTGTTAAGACAGCATCAGCCTGCTTTTTGGTCACGGTTGCTTTTTCTGCAACTTTGTCAACTAATTCGCCCTTGTTCATGAAAAATCTCCTTTTTTGTGGATTGCGAGTCAACTATCGCTCTAACTTTTGGGTATTGAGGTTAGGTGTGTTGACCTTAAGAGTAGGGGTTCCAGCAAAAAAACGGCTGAAACACCCACCGGCTCGAAGTTTCACTGCATTATTCTAATGTCTGCTTGGCAGATATGGATCGTTGAAAGCTTTAAATTATGTGGATTTCGGGTTTTTTGAGTAAAAATACTTACTATATTTGCTAATTTCACGCCTAATTGTAACGTTTTTTAACTCAGAATAGGCTATTTTTGACTTTTATAGCAGTTTGCGACTTGATGGAATACAGTAGGGGCGAGTTTATAAATATGGCTCTTCAGGAAAAATCAATACAAAGTCTAAACTCAACTTGAATAATATCAAAAGTATCGCGATCGCCAATACGATAGAATAAGAAAGGGGTGATGAAAGACGTAAAATCACATTTCTGTAGGCGTTATGCTGGGGTTGGGTACGATCCACCAGGCAAAGCAAAACCCCAGCATCACACAAAATCATAGTTCTAAACCCTGTTGCCGATACTTAGCCAGCAAAAGTTCTTGATAGTTACTCGCTGGCTGATTCGGAGCAACCTCCAGCAGATCGACAGACTCAAACCATCGTACCCATGCTTGGGTAATATCACTGCTGAGCTTATCACTGATGGTGCTGTGTTGCTGCTTGTACCTCAAAAAGTCGATAAAATCGCTAACTTGTTGTAAGAATGGCTCCGGCAATTGCTGCAATTTGGCAATAGTGGTTTCACGAATCGTCATCAGACTCAACCTCCTCCAATACTCCCCCTTGCTTTTCTACGAGCTATTCTACCCTAGACAGGCAAGATGCCTGTCCTACGGGATAATTAACTATTTGAAGTTTCCTAATTACCACCTGTTGTGGGAAAACCTCGACGTTCCAAGACTTCACGGGTTTCCCGACCCGGGGTGTAGTTGTAACCCCACCCTGAGCGCTCTGAGTCATCAATAATTTGGGGTGTGAGCAGCACAATTACCTCTTGTCGCTGATTCTGCCGTTCTGTACTCCTGAATAATGCCCCCAGAATTGGAATATCACCTAAGATTGGTACTTTTCTTACCGTTGTCCGGTCAGTTTCTTGGATAATCCCTGCCAAAATGAGAGTTTGACCATCTCGCAGGCGAATTTGTCCAGAAGTAAGTTCCCGTCGATTCAGTAAAGCAATTTGGTTGGTGTCTTGTCCAACACTTAGATTTTGAACGCTGCCAATGGAGGTCACTGTCGGATTTACAGCTAACGTGATAAAACCGTTGTCATCAATTCTATCAACGATGACGTTAAGGATTAAACCTGCTTCCCGAATCTCTGCCGTTACTGTCCTAGTCGTTAAGTTATCAGACGATTCAGTTTCACTGGTAATATTGCCAACAACCTCTTGAGTTAGGTTGACTTGAGCAGTTTGACCCTCTTGGACTACGAGCGTGGGGTCAGTCAGAATCTTGGCGTTGCCACTGGTAATTTGAGCTTGTAAGGCAGCGAGGAACCTTTTCGGGTACTGAAATAGAGAGGGGAGACCAAAGGTAACATCACCTGCTTCACCTACCGTTACAGTAGGATTACCGTCCTGATCATAAGTGATGATCGTATCCGTAGGTAGTGTGATATCTGTAATTCCAGGTACTAGGGGATCGCTTAACCTCACAAAAGGTGTTCCCCCAATAATAAATACATCGCTTGGTGGAGAAATTTCAAGTGGTGGGCCGCCCGGTCGGTTGATAATTTGTGTCCTCGGTCCTGCATCGGGAATAATAAAGGTCGTATTTGGGTCGCTAAAAATTTCAGCTCCGGCAAAGGGATTAGGAATTACAGTAGGAGAAGCTGTACTTGTTTGTGTTTCTAATGCACTCGGTGGTCTGAAATCCCCGTAATTAAAGACGGCTGCTCCTTGGTCAACGACAAAGAAGCCATCACCAACTCCGAAGGAGAAACTGGTATTAAAAGCATCCGTTCCCAAGAGGTTGACATCAACAATCTTGACATTGATTGCCACCTGACGACGCCGCAAATCGAGCTGAGTTAGTAACGCTGAAGCTATTTCTATGAGGCGCGGTTCACCAACCAAGGTTATAGCGTTGAGCCGCTCATCGGTTACGACTGATAAACCTCTGAGTAATAAAACTGCATCCGTCTCTGTAGCTCTCAGAGCGAGAATGCTGGGAGTTCTGGTTTCAACGGTACGAGCGGCTGCTCCTTCTCCAAGGGTCTGAATTTGGACTTGCTCAATCGGAATCTGAGTTTCTGCCCCTTGAGCCGTCAAATAATTTGCGGCACTCGTCGCAGGTACTTGATTAAGACGCAAGGTGCGGCTGACTATATTGCGAGCCTCTGCGGGTAGTTGCGGACCGACAAAAATGGTGCGTCCTCGTCTGTTTGCTTGGAGTCCAGAGAGTTGGAGCACGTAGTTAAAGACATCTTGAACAGGTTCGTTTTCTAGATCCAGGGAAATGGTTTGTTGGGCACCTGCTGGGGCAGCACCTGGAGCGCCACCACCCTCAGCTCCGCCACCAGTATAGGCGAGGTTGAGTCCGGCGGAGCGAGCTAGGAGTGATAGCACTTCTCGCACGGGGGCTTCTCGCAAGGACAAGCGAGGAACAACGGCTGCTGTTCCCAAGTCGATTTGGCTAGCCGCTGCATTGATATTAGAAACTGAAATATCACCCACTGGGGGCGCAACGGCTCTGGGCAAGAAGGGAGGAGCTGGTGCTACGGGCTGTACTGCACCGGCGGGTGCTGCGGGTACTCCATCAATGGTGATGCGGGGATTGGGAACCAGTACATCTGGGTTGGGAGCGGGCACGGGGGGTTGAACGGCGGGTGTCTGTCTCTGTGGCGGTGGAATAGCCGGAATTTCTCCTTGGGGTTCAACCTGTGCAGGCGCGGGGATTTGCGCCACCACGGCTGGTGAATTGGTACCCTGATTCTGGGGGCTGGGGGTTGGTAGAGTGGGCAAGGCTGCGCCAGTCTCTGAATCCGTTGCTAGTGATGGGTTAGGCGTAGTTAAGGGGGTTTGTGATGCGCCTTCGGCAGTCGGTGGTGGAACAGAGATGGGTTCTACCGTCTGAGGGATTGTGGCGGGTGGGCTAATGCCTAGGGCAATTTGTTGATCCTCCTGCCTGAGAATTTGACCGCTTGGTGGACTCTCAGCACCTGTAACGGTGATCCGAATACTGTTGGGTTCGAGCTGGTTGACTGCAACCGCCTGAATACCTGGCATGGGATTGTCTTGGCGGAAGTTGTTGCCTTGGGGCAGGTTGAGCCGGGTATTGACGATATCGGCGACCCAGTCGTTGCCCCGGTTCACTGAGAAGATCTGGGGACGCTGGTCGCCTGCTTGTGTTTCTAGAATGAGTTCTAGGCTAGTTCCCCTAGGATTAATTTGTACGGCGGTCACTTGGACTGCGGCTGCCCATGCGGGCTGATTTGTCAAGAGGGTTACAACCCCTCCCACGGCAATTCCACTGAATACTTGAGCCTGTTTCACGATTCACTCCTCACCTATTTGAGTAATCCTGCGGCGCGTTATTGCTATGTACTATTGGGCTGGTTCTTGAGCTGCCTGTTGTTCGGCGGCTGCTTCTGTTGCTTTGTTTTCCTCTTCAGTCAAAGGCGATAGTGCCTCTAGATTAAAGGTGGCTTTGAGCGTTGGTTTTGCTCCAGGAATGGCTTTTTCTCCCTTAATCACGACGGGGACAACTTTACCTTTATCATTAATCAACAAACCTTGGGGTGTACTGACCTCAGTTTTGAGATCTTTAATGAGCAATAGGGTTTGCAAGCGTTCAATACTCCGCAGAATTGACTGAATTTGATCAAAGCTGCCTTCAAGTTCTACATTGATGACTTTGCGTTTGAGTTTGCCGTTAACTTCTGCTCCCAAGGAACTGTCTGTGACAATATTACTTTGCTCTTGCTGCTCCGCAGGCTGAAAACTAATCAACTTGCTGTCAGAACCTCCTTCTTTTTTTTCTTGAACGATAGTGTTGAGATCTAACAGCAAGGTGTCAAGGGCTTTATCCGTCGCAAATAAACTCAGAACCTGTTGATTCTGCTGCTCTGCCTGCTCCAGTTCCACTTTCTTTTGTTGAATTTGTGCCTGAATTTCTTCAGGGGATTGAAGTTGAGATTCTTTCGTTGTCAAGTCTGTCTTTAACGTCTGGTATTCCTGCCACACGGGTTGTACAAAGTTGATTGCCAGGTAAACGGCTCCCACCAGACCTAAAACTGCCAAACTTATTCCTGAAACTTTTGGAGTGAAAGTAATGCCAAAAGCTGTGGGATAGCTAGGAGCTTCCTCCTGACCATCAACTGGAATAAACTCTTGATCGGCGTATGTCATGGTTACATCACTCCGTAACTGTCTGGGTAGGTGTCTCGCTCGGTGTCTCGCTGGGCGTCTTTTGCGTAATCTGCTGAAGGGTTTTAATGCGAGTAACTAATCCCACGGCACCTTTGCGGTCGATTTCCCGGAGTATTTCGGACGCCGGGACATCGTTCAAGCTGGTTTTAATTTTGTAACTCACTACTTTCGGCAGTTCGTAGGTGACTTCGGCTGATGACTGTTGTTGTGCTTCTTTTTCAGGGACTTTTAGCTGAGTGGGGTTGGGGACTAACTGAGCGCTGACTAACTGGGTTTCATCGTTTTTCAAAAACGAAGACCGCTGTAGGGTCAGTAAAAAATAATTTACATCATCAAAGGAGCTAGCTGTACCAGAAATCTCTAAATTAATGGCTGGAGCTGGGGCGCTCGCGGCTGGAGCATTGGGGTCGCTTGATGCAGGAGGGGGACTGGCGGCTGTTTCAGTTTGCTGGATAGACTGAATTTGGACGCCTGTGGGAATTCGTTCGCGAACATCCTGCAAAATGGCTGACCAGGGCTTAATTTGATTAAAGACCGTTGCCAGTGCTGTTGTTTTCTGGTTGACTTCCTGAATTTGCTGGTCAAGCTGGGCAATTTGTTGCTTTTGAGCACCTAGACTTGCCAGTTTCTGGTCTACATCCGCAATTTCTGTTTGTAATCGGGTATTTTGTTGCTGTAAAAATAACCACAAACCCCCGACCGCTGCTGGCAGGAGCAAACCAACAATCGCTCCTAAAATTAGCGGTGTTTTTGACCCCATATCTATGGCTTTACCTTTCGGTTTTGCCTCAGCTTGTTGGTATTGAGGTCGATCCTTTAAAAAATTGACATCTAGACTGTACATTTGTTTAAACCTCCCGCAATCCTAATCCCAATACGGTTCCGAGTCCCGGTCGCTGCACTGAAGGAATGTCTCGATCTATCTCTAAGGAAAGTGCTGCTACTGGATCAACTTGAGTCGTGGGCAAGCTTAACCGTTGGGTAAAAAACTCGTCCAACTGCCCAATGCCACCTCCTGGACCTGCCAGAAGGAGCTGGGCTACTTCTAAATTGTCGCTTTGATTTAGATAAAAATCGATGGAACGACGTAGTTCATCGGCAAGTTCTCCCAAAACACGCAACAGAGCCGCCATGCCGGGATTGATTCCTGTGGCTCCGGTGCGCATTCCATCCACTGGGGTGTTGGGAATAGTCATGCCTTGCAGGAGTTCAGTATTTCTGGAGGTTGGCAAATTCATGGCTCTAGAAAGAGCGCTCTGGAGTTGAAATGTGCCGATGGGCACCGTGCGAGAGAATTGAGGAACGCCGTCAACGATAATAGCAATCTCGGTGCTGTCGAATTCAATATCGACGAGTACGGCAGCTTCTTGGGGGGCAAACTGTCGCAGTTGCTCCCGGATGGTGCGAATCATGGCGAAGCTGTTAATCTCTAGCACGTCTAATTGCACCCCTACCTGCTCGAAGATATCGAGATAGATATCGGTGACTTCCTTGCGGGTAGCCACGAGCAAGACTTGTACCTTTTCAATGCCATCTTCATCGACAAAGAAACCCAGCTTCTGATAATCTAAATCTACTTCTTCACGAGGATAGGGCAAATAAAGACCCGCTTCGTGGTTGAGTACCATATCTCGCAGTTCTCGGTCATCCAATTCGGCGGGAATGGGAATAATCCGAATCACGGCTTCCCGCATGGGAACAGCAGTGGCGACTCGTTCGGCTTTAATTTTGCTCTCTGTAATGGCAGTCTTAACGAGTTCCGCGAGTTCGGGCGGCTCGGCAATCTGTCCGCCTTGAAAAATGCCTTCTGGTATCTCGTGGGAGTAGAGGGTGGTGAGTTTATAGCCCTGTCCTTGCTTGCGCAGTTGGGCGATGTTAATTCGTTCCGGTGCTATCTCTATACCGATACCTTTTTTACTCTTTGAAAATAGATCTTTAACCTGGTTAAACATAGGTGGCTTGGGACTGGAATGGGGATTGAGAAGAAGTAACCTGAAACTGATAGATGGGGAGGCTAGGGTGACTTATCAATAATACCGATATATATTAACTAATCTAGCTCATGCCCTGTAATTCTTAATTCACCTTAGAAGAGTAGGGAGTGGGGAGTAGGGAGTGGGGAGTGGGTAAGAAAAATAAATGTACCTGACGATGGGAGGAAATGCCATATCTCGGACACCCCTCAGATGCGATCGCTACTCAAGCTACCATTGACAAGGCTCATCCCTTTACACTCCATTTTGATAAAGTAGGATGAGTAAACTACTAACATCAAATCAAAGATTACGATGTTAGCTTCGCGCCTCATTCACCGATTATCTCCTCTATGGGAGAACCCGCACAGCCACCTTGGGAACCAAGGCAGATAATTTCTAGATTTTACAGGCAGATCGGCTTAACGGCTAATACTAGGGATTGAATCAAAACTTTACACGAATAGCATGAAACCTTGGAAACGTTTGGGACTTTTTGCACTGTTGGGATGGTTGTTGAGCTGGGTCATTAGCTGTAGTTCACCACCTGCACCCTCGGCTAGCCCAGAAATCGAGTTCTGGACAATGCAACTACAACCCCAGTTTACCGAATATTTCAACAAGCTGATTGCTACCTTTGAATCAGAAAATCCAGAGATCACGGTGCGCTGGGTGGATGTTCCTTGGTCGGAGATGGAGCGGAAAATTCTGACGGCAGTTTCGGCGAAAACTGCGCCGGATGTGGTTAACCTCAACCCGAGCTTTGCCTCCCAACTGGCAACCCGCAATGCCTGGTTGGACTTGGATAACCGTATCTCTCCAGCCGACCAACAGCAGTATTTACCGAAAATCTGGAACGCCAGCACCGTTGATAACAAAAGTTTTGGCATTCCCTGGTATCTTACCACTCGTGTTACAATTTACAATCAGGCATTACTTGAAGAAGCTGGAATTAATCAGCCCCCCGCCACTTACGCAGAATTAGCTGAGGTTGCCCAGCAAGTCAAGGATAAGACGGGCAAGTATGCGTTTTTTGTCACCTTTGTGCCAGATGATTCGGGTGAGGTGCTGGAATCCTTCGTGCAGATGGGGGTACAGTTAGTAGACGATTCTGGTGAAGCGGCGTTTAATACCCCTGAAGGGAAAGCAGCATTTCAGTATTGGGTCAATTTATATAAAAAGGGATTGTTGCCACGGGAAGTTTTGACTCAGGGACATCGAAATGCGATCGAGCTGTATCAGGCAGGGGAGACGGCTTTGTTGGCTTCGGGGGCTGAGTTTTTGAAGACGATTGAAACGAACGCGCCAGACATTGCGAAGGTATCGGCGACAGCACCCCAGATTACAGGGGAGACGGGGAAGAAAAATGTAGCTGTGATGAATGTGGTAATTCCCCGTGATACCGATAAACCAGAGGAGGCGTTAAAATTCGCCCTGTTTGTGACGAATACAAACAATCAGTTGGCATTTGCGAAGGCGGCGAATGTGCTGCCTTCAACCGTTAAGGCGGTGGAAGCGTACAAGACAGAGTTGTCTAAGGCGGCTAGTGGTTCATCGGTGGAACAGGCGCGGAGTATTAGTGCCACTCAGTTGACTGACGCGGAGGTGTTGGTGCCGGCGATGAAGGATTTGAATAAGCTGCAAAAGGCAATCTACGAGAATTTGCAGGCGGCGATGTTGGATGAGAAAACGGTAGAGCAGGCGGTTGCGGATGCGGCTGAGGAGTGGAATCAAAGGTAAGGGTTTAGATCCCCGACTTCTAGGAGAAGTCGGGGATCTCAAATTGTAAGAAGTAACCGACTAAGTAAAGAGAACCACACAGAACCATTAAATCTTCAGAGGTGGAAATAGCGGCTTGGAGTCCGGCTTCTAAGGTGGGGTAGGTTTGGCAATGGGCAAGTTCTGGGCAAATGGATTGCGCGATCGCTCCTAAGGTTTCTGGGTCGGCACAACTGTGGTCTGGGACGGGAACCAGGTACAATCGGTCAGTGGGTCGTAGTAAGGCTTTGAAGATGTCGGCATGGTCTTTGGTAGAAAGGATACCCATAATCCAACTTACTGGGGTATTGAGGGTATCGACGTAGTGACGCAAAGCTTGGGCAGCAGCAGGGTTATGAGCACCGTCAATCAGAAGGGGGCGATCGCACCACGTCGTCCATTGCAGGCGTCCGAGCCAGGTGGTTTTTGCCATACCGGATGCGATCGCACTTTCAGGAATCTGCCAACCTTGGGCAGTGAGGGTTTGTAGGGTAGCGATCGCTATTGCCGAATTCGATAACTGAATGTTTCCGAGTAAGGGTAAGGGATACTCAATGCCCTGATAAGATGCCCATCTACTAGGAGACACGGAAAGTTCTCCACTCTCATTTAGATAAGGC
>NZ_JADEWY010000193.1 GCF_015207375.1 Coleofasciculus sp. LEGE 07092
GGGCTGGGGAGCTGAGAGATTGATTACGATACCTAATAACAGGATATAGCGATTCTCACTTACATGAGGTACAGTCCCACTCCCTACTCCCTACTTCAAGGCGATTGCTCTACTGAAGTTGGAGTTGGAGTTGGAGAACTACCTATAGCCTTACACTCATTAAGATAGGTCGGTTTGGGTTCAAAGGTTGAGTCTTGGCTCCGTAGCAGATGAGTTTCTTTAATCCAACCAATCTGTCCCTTTTGCACCGACGGATAAGAGCTGGAAATTTGTTGAAATGGGGGGACTTCTGAGGCTTGTTCAACTTGATTTTGAGCCGTTTCAGGAGACGCCTTCGACTCATCGGGTTGTTGAGATTCAATGTTACCAGTACCCGGAGAGCAAATTTTCAACTTTAACCAATCCTGCCGTTGATAGGGTGAACGCTCAATCACTTGTAAAACGCTACCTCCAGGAACTAACCTGACGGGTGATTGGTTTTGAGAAGGTGCTTCGAGTCGCAGCACCAGGGAAATAGCCCTACCGTCTGAATAGTCAATCGTTGAACGGTTGACTCGAATCAGGTCTTGTGCTTCCAAATTAGCCGTTTGTGACGGACTCAGTGTTAGGCTGTCGGTTGGAGATGGAGTCACCGGCGGCGATGCAGTAGGAGTTGCCTCACGGCTATCACTGCTTGGGTTTTGCTGTTCCCCTTGACTGGAAACTAAACCAATGACTGGATCAACCCAACTGCGGGGAATCAACAAGTAGGCAAGTCCTCCACCCACTACCAAAAGAACAAGAATACCCAGGAGTAGCCTCCAAGGACGCCGTGTCGGAACCGTAGTCGGCAGTTGCCGCGTTTTCATCCGGGAAGGAGCGGCGGTTACAGGAGTTGTCGTTGTTGAGGCAAGGTTGGCAGGTAACGATTCAGGTTTTGGCGGTGAGAGTTCTGTTGGCTCAGTTTTGCCCGAGGGGTTTACCTGGCAGTAAACCAGCGCAATTGTGATGTTATCATGACCGTTTTGGCGATTGCCAATCTCAAGCAGCCGCGCTCCTGCTGTCGGTAAGTCAACTTGACTGTCGAGAATGGGTAGAATTTCTGTTTGCCAGTACTGCTCTACCCTGTCATTGTCACTGAGTCCATCGGAACAGAGTAGAAAAACACTGTCTTCATCCAGTACAAACCGCTGGGTTGTGGGATGTAACGTTGCCGAGGGTGCCATGCCCAAGGCTTGTACTAAAGAGCCCGAAGTAGGCTGCTGCACGGCATTCCGATAAAGAGCATAACCCAATCGCACTTCACGGGAGGCTAAATCGTCATCCTGAGTGACTTGGTGACAGCCGTTGCGCGTTATCCAGTAAACTCGACTATCTCCGACATGGGTGATGTAAATTTCGTGGGCATGGGTTTGAGCCATAACCAGTGTTGTTCCCATCCGTTGCCGGTCGGAACGGTGTTCACTGTCATTTTGCTGGCTGATTGCATCATTGGCAGCACAAGCTGCCTCTTCTAATTCTAGGGTGAGGGCTGTCGGATTCCAGTTTTCTGGGTTGACTGACAAATTCTCAATCTGCTGCTGCAAGGTATCGATTGCCACATGAGACGCCACCTCACCGCCTTCATGTCCGCCAATGCCATCACAAACGATTGCTACAGCTCTGGTATTCGTTACTGGACCGATGAGTTGTCCGCTGGTTGGATAGCAAGCATCTTCATTGTGATGGCGAGTGGGTCCAGAATCGGTACGGGTTAAAATCTGGTAGGTGCGATCTTGCCCTCCCCCACAGGTTTTGAGTCCTTGATCTAGCAGCGCCACTAGCTGTTCTGAAGTTTGGATTTGCTCCTCTACAAGTTGGGTACACAGTTGCTGGAAAAACCGTGCGATTGCAGGTGACACGCCGATGCTTAGGTGAGATAACCATAGCTGACCAAGCTGTTGTAAGGTTGGGGCAGCTTGAGAATCAGCCTGCAACTCCAGTAGCCGGACAAGGGAACCTTCTACTCGCAGCAGGGAGGGCTTTAGCAAGCTAGCCGCTACCCCTTCGCTACTTAAGGGTTGCCACAGATTTGCCAACTGCCACAACCAGTTTAGCTGGCGCATTGGTGGGGCATTTTTCCAGGTACTGCTTAGTTCTGGACGTAGCTGCCCTTGCGCCTCCCCTGCTTCCATTCCCAAAATCGGCACGTCTTCTAATAACCAGATTTCTGAGTCTTGGCGTTGTTCCACCAGCCGCCCGTACACTTGCGGCAGATGTAACCGATAGGGAAAAAGTCTCAGATAAGGTAAGAGGTTGGGTGGAATCTCCTGGGGCGTGTCGGGTGGCAGGGCAGGTTTAGTATCTAAAACAACCCCAGAATCCACCACTATATAGCGGTGAGCGATCGCTTCTCCCGGTTTGTAAGCGCTTATCCCCGCTCCGATTGCCCACAAATAGCGTCTGAGTAGGGGCGTGCGACAGTTCTGGCAGAACTTGTGGCTCTGGGGATTGGCAGCCTGACAGCGGTTGTTGGGGCAGTGGAGAGTTGCCGCAGGATTTTCCATGAAAATTCTTTGCTACATTCAGCGAGTGGTAATTTGGCTACAAGTCGCACTGCCGTAATTGGGGCGCGAGTTCTTTCTTGAATTGCCAAAACAAGCCTATCGATCACAAATTCTAGCTTCTGTGTCTGAGCAGGGGGTAGATTCTAGCCTAAAGAACGGGGGCAGCCAAAGATGGGAGAATTTAGATACATAGTCTCCTCACCCTTGTTTAAATTTGCTTGCTTTGGGATGCTCCCCTTGAGCCAAGGGTTCAGGGGAGAAGTAGGATAGGGGCTTGGTGATATGATACAGCCGACTATTAGCTGTAAGATTTGGGACTGGGGTTTAGGGTTGGGAAACAGAATCTTGAATAGATGTTTGCTCGTCCTTCTGGGTGACACTAAGCCTGATGAGCCAGGGCATGAGTACTAAAAAGTAAGCCCACCAAACGATAATGGGTATAGAAACCACAAGGGTAATCCAGATCGTTTTCGTGAGTACCCAACAACCCGTGATAATTGCAACTCCCGTCAACAGGATTGACCACGGTTGGCACCACCAGGGCTTATAATTCCAAGGACTCAAAGAATTCTGTGCAGGGGATTTCAATGAAGAAGAATCTTTAGGGATTTGGTTCTGGTTCAATTTTTCTTTGAATTTGCTCCCGTTAGTCTAGGGGAACATCTAGGGCGGGAATCGAGTGACTCCATTTTGGCTATTAACTTATTTTAACATAGTGCATCAAGCCAGTTATCCTTCCTTTAGGCAGATTTCCCCTCTCTTGCTTACTATCATGCCCAGGCTAAATTTTGACACGTCTAAAGACCCAACGGCAGATAAATCGCTAGCAAGCGATGATATTGAGCGGCTAATTGGGCAACTAGAGAACTCTCACGCTTTGCTCTACAAGACCATTAATCTGGAAACTGGGGCGTTGGTGGAAACGATGGATCGACTTGTGCCTGGTTTTTGGAGTCGATTTTTGGAAAATCGCCGCAGGGCACTGAAGCAATTTCTGCAAAACAAGCAATCGGAACCGTTTTGAGAGGGAATTTCCTTTTTGTCACTATCCCGTCTGTCTGAGGTGCGAGAATACTCTGTCTCTTCTTTCTCAATCCCACTAGAGAAAGAGGCGATCGCTGGGCTGGTTTTTCTAAGATGTACCTAGAAATAGCAAGACTTAAGAAAATGAGGAGTTTTATATGAATAAGCCAGAAAGACCAGATGTCACAGATGCAGTCAATCCAGGCGATAAGATAAAGCCAGGGACTCAAACCGTTGAAGAAAAGTCTCAGCAAGTTGCTGTTGATGCCCCCGACATAACGGGAGAGCATATCGAGGTTCCCACCTACTTTACGGTTGAAGAACCGAATGGTGACGAAAAAGCTTTACATCACGTCAAAGATGCAGAAGAAATTTCTGATGTAATCCGCCAAGCACGCACGGATGAAGAAGGCAATCGTACTTGGCGCTAGTTGATCAGCTTATCCTTCTTGAGGTACTACTTGCGGTAGCCCCATGCTGTAGTTGAGTACTCGACTTTCGAGATTGTAACTAATTTCGCCGCTCTGCAAAAGCGATCGCATATAATGCTCTAGGTCAGAACCAATCCGGCGCAGGTTGTATTCTGTTAGGTCTTCCCCATTGTAGGCTTCAACCAGATCATCAAACTGGCGATAAACCTTTTGCAGGGCGTCTTCATACCAAATAAATTCGTTATCGGGGTCAACATCCAGCGTCAAAACGTTTTTACTCTCGACTAATTCGTTATTTTTGACCTCAGCCGTATAGATGTGAATGTGACGGGTGGTAGATTTTAGGAACACGAAAATCCTCCTCTTCGCTGTGGCATACTTAAATGTTATTGTAAAACTTTGTAAAACCATCCTTGGTTCTCAGAGTCACTCATCAGGCGGAGATGGCTTTTTAGAAAGCCGCCCCATTCCCTAACCAACAGTCTTCGGTTCGGAAAGGGTCGGGTTTCCTCGTTCCACGAGCTGACTTTATCGCCTGACTTTTGTAAATTAAATGAGTCAGGCACAGCTATCACTCGATGGCGTAAGAAAAAATGCAAGATCCCATGGATGACATCGCCAGACAAGCTCGCCAGGGTAGCGTTGCGGCGATTATTCAAATCTTGAATCACAAGTTAGCAGATGCTCGGATTAGAACCCGAGCCGTTTTTGCCGATGGTATGCTGCAATTATTATGCGAAGCAACAATGGCAGAGCAACTGGAACGGTCAGTAGTGGTCAATAAAATCCAGCAAATTCTCGAAGCCATTGCTCCCCGTAATATTCGTCGCGTGAAGATTAACAGTCGCATCGTGCACGAACAACAACTGCTTTGGCTAGAAGAAATTAGCCGCAATCCAGAAAATCTTCTTTGGTCAGAAGAAATTGTTCTGACCAAGCCCAACCTCTTTAAGCAATTGCAACAAGCATTTAAGAATGATCCAGCTCTACCTAACAAGTCGGCTTTGCCGAAGGTTCCCTCCCGCAAACTGCGCGAGCGAAGTCGGTTTAGGCGGGGTCTTGCCAGTGGTATTGGTGTTAGCTTGCTGGTACTAGTAGCAGGGTGGTTGCTCTATGAGCGATTGGCTCCTCAACTCAATGCTCGTACCCAATCGCAAGTGCAAAATTCTACAACCACATCCCAGCCAGAGTCAGCCCCTTCTCCAACACCAGCGTCAGTTTCATCCTCCGATCCCTTTGCCGAGGCAGTACGACTGGCAATCCAAGCGGATGCGGCGGGTAAAACTGCTCAAACAGCGGCTCAGTGGTTGGATTTGGCGGCTCAGTGGGAGAAAGCTTCCGATTTAATGGGAGCCATTAAGCCAGGACACCCTCGCTACGAAACGGCAAAAGACCGAGTACTTCTTTATCGCCAAAACAGCCAACTTGCTCAACAGCAAGCCATACGGGAACAATCCCAGTAGTTTGTCGGTTTTGAGGCTAATCTGTAACGAACTAAAAAGAAGGACTCAGGAGAGATGGGCTGATGTTTGGGCGTAGTGTTGAGAGCGTGTCTGAAAAAGAGACACAGAAAAACCAAAAACCCTCAAATTTTCTGGTAGAAAAGGGGTCACACTGGGAACACTCACTCTAACAGGATTTCTTTTTCTACAAGTGGTCTAAGTCAGTGGCGATATCTAGAACGTCTAATGCCATTACCCAAGAGTCAGCTAGGATTTGACGGCGATGAGTAGTAATCAGCAAGAGCGCGTGCAGAACGAGTGGGTTAGGTTTGGGTTCGGGCATTGCAGTTTTCTAGATTCTGACAGTGAGGTTACTGACACTTTCCCTATCCCAACTCTTGCAACAAGCGCCCCAATGGTAAATCCTTTGACTTCACGTCTGTCCGGAACTGTTGAACCAGTTTTTAGCCAGGAGCATAAGGGTTCACTCATGCAATACCCGGCAGAGTCTGCTCAAATCGGGCAACAAATTACTCAAATCATTCTCACGAGTCCAAATCCACAAACGTTGCTGATGAGAACTGCCAGGGTTCTAGGAGAGCAATTTCAGGTAGATTTTTGTTTGCTTGGGGCAATTGGAAATCCTGTAACAACAACTCAGATGGTGCTGTGGTGTTCTCACGATTCCCCAGCATTGCTGCCCGAACAACAAGGGCAACTGTGGCAACATCCCCTGCTGAATACTAATGTCCCAGATAAAGAGCCATTGGCAATTCAAGACGTTCAGGCATCTGATTACTGGTCTGCCCTTGGCGGTTGCTGGCAGGGATTACCGGCTAGAGCTGTGTTAAAAATCCACACCCAATTTCAGTCTGATGTCAATGGGGTGATTGTGTTGGGGCGACAAGAACCCCACGACTGGATGAGTTGGGAGAAAAACCTGTTAAGTGTCGTTGCCGAATCCGTTGCAGTAGCGATGTCTCAAGTCCAGCTATCTCGACAGGTGTTAGCTGCCACTCGTCACCAAACCCTGCTCAACCAGTTGAGTCAAGGGATGCGTAGCGGTCTAGAGCTGGATGAAATTTTGCAAAATGCGATCGCAGCTACGGCTCGAGAGCTTCAGGTCGATAGGGGAATGCTGCTTCTCTTAAACTACAGCAACCCTTTGTTTCAACACCAGGCTTCCCAACTCCTACCCCCCACTCAGGTAACGGTAGCTGGTGAGTGGATAGCAGAAAACTCCAGCGAAGAGAGCGCTACCTCCCTACTAAACCAGTCGTTCTGGTTTTCAGAGTCTGTTTTGTGCCAATACGCTTTTAGAAATGCTCCCAAACCCATAGCAATAGCTGATTGGCAATTTGCCCCAATAATGGAGCTCGCCAGTCAAAACCTCTCCATTTTCGAGCAAGCGATGATGGCTGCCTTGGCAATTGTTCCCTTGGTTGAAGCCCACCCCAGCAATGAACCGGGACAAGTTCCCGTGTTGGGATTTCTGGTACTGCAATACCGTCAACCTCACTCCTGGCATGATGATGAATTGGAATTAGTTACCTGGGTTAGTACCCAACTGAGTGCCGCCATTCTCCATCACCAAACCCTGCGGCAAGTACAATCCCTTGTCGAAGACCGCACGGCACAATTGCAGCAAAGCCTAACGGTTCAGGCAAAGTTATACGAAAAAACGTGCCAGCAGGTCAAGCAACTCCAAGAATTGAACCAGCTCAAGGAAGAATTTATCAGCACAATGAATCATGAGCTGCGGACACCTCTAACCGCGATGAGTCTGGCAATTCGGATGCTGCGTCAGCCCAAACTACCAACCAAGCGTCGCCAAAAGTATCTGGAAATTCTAGAGGAGCAGTGCAACCAAGAAATCGAGTTGATTAACGATTTACTGAGCCTACAGCAACTAGAATCTAACCCATCGCAGTTTCAAGTCCAAACGATTGACCTAATAGTGTTAATCAAAAAGTTAGCCCGCTCCTTTGAGGAGAAATGGGCAAGTAAGGGCTTAACTCTAGAAGTAAACTGCCCAACCCCTTCACTGACTATTAATACCGATCCCGATAGCCTAAACCGCATCCTATTAGAACTTTTGACCAATGCTGGTAAGTATTCCGATGTAAATACAACGGTGCGCCTCAAGGTCACTCACACTGTTCAAAAACCCGTTAATCAAATTGTTTTAACGTTAACCAATATTAGTCCTAGAATTTTACCGACGGATCTTGAGCGTATTTTTGATAAATTCCAACGGGGTCAAGGCGTTACTCAGCAAGCGGTTCAAGGTACAGGACTGGGTTTGGCTTTGGTCAAATGCTTAGTCGATCATCTTAACGGAACGATTAAAGTTTCTAGTTACCCCCTGAAGAATTCCTCATCCTATACCATCTCATTTACCCTCATCTTGCCTCAGTTTTATACGCGGGATAAACAGCCGAGCAATTACCGATAGAAGAGGCGGAATTTAGAAGACAGGAGACAGAAGTTCATAATAGCTTTTAAAGAAGGAATGTCGCTTATTTTTCATGCCTATTTGACCACTTATTATACGGATATTGAACCAAATTAGCATTGTAATATCTGGATTCATCCGAAACGTCTTGACCAATCCAATCCGGTAATTCAATAGCTTGATTTTCGTCCGTCAGTTCAACTTCAGCCAAAATCAATCCTTCATTTTCACCCACAAATTCATCGACTTCCCAAAGCAACCCCCTTAATGCAATTTTGTAGCGGGTTTTCTCAATTAACGGGCGTTGGCAAAAATTATCCAGCATTTCTCGTGCATCTTGTGCGGGAATGGAATACTCGTATTCAGATCTAGAAACACCGATCCTCGGTCCTTTGAGGGTGAGATAACCTTGCTCTCCCACCAATCTCACCCTCACTGTAGTGTTGTTTTCTGTCGGAATGTAACCTTGGCGGTAAACCTTCCCCTCAGTAGCAAAGTCACGCCATTGTTCGCCTTTCACTAAAAATTTACGTTCGATTTCAGTTGCCATGGTCAGAATTTTTACAAAGATGAATGACGAAATGGGAGTTGAAACCATAATGCATTATTCATAAGTTTAACTGCCAACACCTAGACGTGCTTCTACAGCAGGTGTCAAGAGAATCAGGGGTGCTGACTGGGTACCAAGCAAGCTGAAACCCTGGTGCTGTTTAAGCTGAAATGTAATTTCTGGAGATGTCTATTTGTTGAGAACTCGTATAACAACGCAAAACTTGTAGAAGTACGGCTTGCCGACAGAGGCTGAAATTAAAGAAACTCTACCTTAAGGAGGTTAACAAAAATAAAACAAAATGATATCGAAAAAAGAGGTAAAATCACCCTTGTGTTTCAAAGAAATCAATTTTGCCAACGCCCAGCTCCTTATTGAATGGGCAACTGATAGTTAAAAAGAGGTGAAAAATGTCAATGAGTAAGCGGTATTTAGCAGAGTTTATCGGTACTTTTTGGCTTGTATTTGGAGGTTGTGGCAGTGCAGTGCTAGCAGCAACCTTTACAGCAGATGCAGCAACAGTAGACTCGGGTATTGCCTTTCCACTCGGTATCGGCTTGGTTGGTGTTTCTCTAGCGTTTGGTTTAACGTGGCTATTCGCTAGTAGCTGCGTTCATGGCTGAATTTGTGTTAACTTTCATCAGAGTACCTCCGATGCGGGAAACTCTGCGTCTTTATTGTAGACTAGAATAGCTACAGCAACAAGCCAAGGTAGTCGAATATGGCTAAAGCAAAAAAGCAAATGGGTGTACAACAAATGTTGTTGCATCCAGACAAGGAAACCAAGGCAATACTCCAATACCTATGCGAACAGTCTGGA
>NZ_JADEWY010000194.1 GCF_015207375.1 Coleofasciculus sp. LEGE 07092
CATCCCAACCCTCCCAAGCAAAGGCGGCAAATACTAAGCCTAATTCTCTCAGAGCTGACTTAGAGCAAAGGCTTTCAGAACAAACTGCTGAAGTTGCCCGACTCACAGAGCAATCCCGATGGGCAATTGCTCAAAGGGGAGAAGCAGAAAAAGCACTGCTTGATAGCGAAGCGCAGTTACAAACGATTATTTCTAAACTTGCCGATGGAGTTATGGTCGTAGACGAAGGGGGTATCGTGCGCTTTGTCAACCCAGCCGTCCTCTCCCTCTTAGAGCGTGAATCAGAAGAGTTGTTGGGTCAATTGCTTGGTTTTCCGGTGATCGATGGCGACAATACGGAGGTGGATGTTCGTAGAAGTAGGGGAGAAACTGCAATCGCTCAGATGCGAGTTGTCAAAATCCACTGGCAAGGAAAAAAGGCTTATCTGGTTTCCTTGAGAGATATTACCGAAAGCAAGCGAGTTGAACAGGAACGGATACAACTCCTAAAAAAAGCCGAAGCCGCTAACCGCATCAAAGATGAGTTTCTTGCGGTTGTCTCTCATGAGTTGCGCACCCCCCTCAATCCCATTTTAGGCTGGTCGAAACTACTGCGTACTCATAATCTTAATCCCGCCAAAACCGAGCTGGCATTGGAAACCATTGAGCGCAACGCTTCTTTACAAGCGCAACTAATCGACGACTTACTAGATGTTTCCCGGATTTTGCGCGGTAAGTTGAAACTGAATGCCTGTTCTATAGACTTAGCAAACCCTATTGCGGCTGCGATTGAAACTGTTCGTCTGGCTGCCACTGCCAAATCCATTAATATTGAAACGATATTGGATGAAAATCGGGGACTTGTTTCTGGCGACCCTAACCGCTTGCAGCAAATTGTGTGGAACCTACTCTCCAATGCAATTAAGTTCACCCCCCCTCAAGGACGAGTGGAAATTCGCTTGCAACACCTCGAAGCAGAGAGTCAGCTTCAAGTCAGCGATACAGGTAAAGGTATCGATCCCGACTTTCTCCCCCATGTTTTTGAACACTTCCGCCAAGAAGACAGCACCACAACTCGGACTGCTGGGGGTTTGGGTTTGGGGTTGGCAATTGTTCGCTATTTGGTAGAACTCCACGGCGGTACGATTGAGGCACAAAGTTCGGGCGAGGGAAAAGGAACGACGTTTACCATGAAGCTACCGTTGATTTCTTCTCCTCAACCACTACATTCAAACGAACAGCAGACCAATGACACCCCCGATCTCAGCAATCTAAAGGTTTTAGTCGTCGAGGATGAAGCCAATAGCCGTGAGTTGCTGACCTTTATCTTAGAAGAGTACGGCGCAAATGTCCGGGCGTTTGCTTCGGCAAAGGAAGCACTATTGTCTTTCACTGAAACTCAGCCAGATTTGTTAATCAGCGATATTGCTATGCCAGAAATGGACGGCTATATGCTAATTCGCCAAATCCGCTGCCTGCCATCTGAACAAGGGGGACAAATTCCGGCGATCGCCTTGACCGCCTATGCTAGAGAAAGCGATGAGCAGTTGGCAATAGCATCGGGTTTTACACGATATATTCCCAAACCGATCGAGCCAGCTCAATTAGCAGAAGCGATCGCTAAGTTAGTTTGAAATTAGACCGCCTGCTGAGTGCCAGTTGCTACGTCTTCCCCAGAGTCTGCAAGAGGTGGACGCAGGCACAGATATAATAGCGAACCAACTAGAGGCACCAGCGCTACTGCCCAAAACCACGAAGAATTCTTCAAACCACGCCGCGCCATATCATCGCCCAAAAGGGCTGGAAATAACAGACACAACAGGCAAAAATCCAAACTCATCACATGGATAAAGCGACTAGTTTGCCACTGTTGAATAAAATCACTCCAATCACCTTTCAGAAATCCAAAACCCAAAAGACTTACAGTACCCAGTGTTAGGGCAACGCCAAACCAACGAGAATCGAATAACTTCAGGACACTATCTTTTTTGCCAGGAAAGTCTTGATTCGGTTGTCGCAGCGCCAGATAAGGCAGTAATGCAAATGCTCCCACCCCAAAAGAAGCAGTAGCAAAAAGCCATGCTGGAATTTTTTGCGTTCGACCATCGATAAATATCAAGCAGGCATAAATCAGGGGTAAAATACCCATGATATTGAATAAAGCGATAATTAAAGGATTGATGCCGTCCCAGTTGCCCGTAGATAGGTTTTTTATCAGTTCAAAGCTATCCGGTTGATTGGGAGGAGCAAGGAAGAACGCATAACTAATGAAGATGACCCAGATTAACCAAAATCCTAATTTTCTGAACATAATTACCTAAAAAATTGCAGATTTATTGGTTTATAAACTGCTTGAATCCTTCATCGCTACGGATTAAATCAAAATCAGGATTTGTTTTAGCTCTTTGTTTTAGTTTAGACTCAAACTTGAGATTTTCTATGGCGGGTTCAACCTGACCTTTTAATGCATAATAACAAGCTCGATTGTAGTGAAGACCTGATGAATGAGGTTTGAGCTGGCAGGCTTTTTCTAACGAATTCCAAGCTTCTGGGTAGCGATCGCATTTCATTAAAGCATAGGCGCGGTGGTTCCAGGCATGATGGTAATCGGGTTTCAGTTGAATCACCTGATCATAGGATGCAATCGCTTCTTCATAGCGCTTGAGATGTTCTAGGGTATAGCCCCGCCCAAACCAAGTTCTAAAATCATTCGGCTTGATTTGAATCGCGTGTTCGTAGGAATCAAGGGCTTCTTCATATCGCCGTAATTTATCGAGTGCCTTGCCCCGACCCGACCAAGCCACCGCCAAGTTAGGATTGATTTGAAGCGCACGGTCGTAAGAAACAAATGCTTCGTCGTAACGCCCATCATACCACAGAGCATTCCCTTGACTGACAAAATCATCAGAGGTTAAATAAAGCTGAGGATAAGTAGACTTTAAGGCTTCAAGTTTTTGGGTAAGTTCATGAATTTTTTGTTGAACTTCAGGACTCACCATTTCTTCTTGAATAATGGAAGGCGTTATTTTTGCAAGTTCTTGACAAATCCTATCCTTTTCTTGTTGTGCCGCTAAAAATAAATCTTGTAATTGAGCAATAAAGTCTAGTTTAAGGGTTTCTATTTCTTGTTTAAATTGGTCAAGTTGTTGTTTTAATTCAGCAGCAACTTGTACTTCTAGTTGAACTTTAACTGCTTTTTCGTCTGCCGTACCAATTGGTCAATGATGCTTTGACGCAAAAAGAAAGCCGCTAATCCGGTAACGATAGGAATAGCGATCAATACAGTAATTAATAGATTAATGAGGTCAATCGTCCAGCCAAAGGTGCGGTCAACTTCTGATTGAACGCGATCGCTAATCGTCCGACTGCGATCAATTTCGTTTTCGATTAACTGTTGTACTTCCTCCTGCTGCTGATCGGACAGGGTAGGAGTGGGTTGATTAGCAGTCGGTGGCGAAGAAGTCGGTTGAGCGATCGCTAAATTAACAGACAGCAGCACAACTGAAAAGACAATCGCCGTATACTTTTCAATCTTCATCCGTTTTCCTGCTAAATACCTCGTCCCCATCCCATCGTTCAAGCGACTTGACTCAAGGCACTACTCAAAAAATCAGCCGTAGCTTCCACCACAGCGATCGCATTTTCGTAGAGCATCCGAGTTGGTCCCAAAATACTCACACTTCCCACCGGTACGTCATCCTGCTGATAAGTTGCACAAACTAGGGTACAGGTGCGCATCGGTTCTAGGGGATTTTCCGAACCAATCCAGACTTTCGCCCGACGCTTGGGAATCAGTTCTTCTGGTAAATCGAAGATCACAGGAAACAGTTGCTCCTGTTCCTCTTCCAACAGGTGCAGCAGCATCTGCACTTGCTGGAGCTCTGAAAATTCGGGTTGACGCAACACTTCTGAGATGCCGCGAATCAAGATCGGTGTAGAAACGGGTACCTTGGTGCGGCGAGTCAAGTCAGTCAGCAACTTTTTTAGGAAATCAGCATACTGAGCAAATTCTCGATCGAGTTCGCTCCAATCCAGGGTAGAGATTTCACTGAGCGATCGCCCCCGCAATTTGCTATTCAAAAAGTTGGATAAAATCTGCAACTCCCGTTCGACAATTTCCTCATCCAGTTGAGCGTCATCCGGTAAGGTGGGCAGTTCCATCAGCACCGATTGCGTTTGATAGGCATCCGTTACCACAATCAACATAATCCGCCCCAGTTCAGGCTGCACCAACTGCAAGTGGCGCAATCGAGTTGCTTGGGACTGAGGTAGGGTAACTAAAGTAATGTACCCGCTCAAGGTCGAGAGGATTTGCGCAGCATCTCGCAGCAGTGCCTCAAAGTTTGACTCTTCCCAGCTCAAATGGTCTGTCAGTAAATGCTCAACGTGACGCCCCACCCTTTCAGAAGGTGTAATAAGCTGATCGACATACATCCGATAGCCAGAGTCTGAGGGAACCCGTCCGGCAGAGGTGTGGGGTTGATACAACAATCCCGACTTTTCCAGCATACCCATGCACGACCGAATGGTGGCAGGACTGACGCTGAGGTCATACTCTTTTGCCAAGACTTTGGAACCCACCGGTTCTGCGGTGGCAATATAGTGGCGGATGGTTGCCCACAAAATATGTTGTTGCCGATCACTCAGACTTACTTGCACAGGCATTTGAACAAAAGCCAAACATAATCAGATTTTCAACAGTATTGTTCAAAATCATGATTTTTATTGGGAATCTATTAACTGGCAGACCCATCCCCTCACTTAGCTGATTATAGGAGGTGTGCTTGTGCTTCCCTGAGTTGAGGGGGAGTCAGTGGTCAAAATTGACTACCATCCCAATTACCCCAGCGACAAGGAGATATTGTGAGCCTGTTTTTATTGTTATTGATTTATAAGATAACAGAAGAACCCCTTAGCTGTAGCTTACGACGAGCTTTGACTAGTAGCAGGGAATGGTAGGATCGACCATTCGCGAGTACGCATCGATCCCACCTACCACGTTTTTGACGTTCGTGAATCCCTGTTGCACCAACCACTGACACATTTGAGCTGAACGCATACCGTGATGGCACATCACTAGCGTTTCAGTCTGAAGGTCAAAGCGGTGGTGGATTTGGTCAGACCATTCGGCAAATTCACTTAACGGCAGAACCTCAAAGCCTTCAATTTGCGCGATCGCTACTTCTTGGGGTTCTCGCACGTCAATAAGCTGAAGCCCCCCTGGAAACTCAGCCATACGCTGTGCCAATTCTTCGACGCTGATTTCAGAAATGGGTTGACTAAAAGAATAAGCTGCCATGTTTAACCCAGTCGTCTGTTTAGTTCGCTTTAATACACTGTTTCACAGTTGCCAGCACCGCTTCATGAATTGCACCATTGCTGGCAATAATACCCTGATTGTTAACCAGTTTTGACCCGCAAGAAAAATCTAACCGCCGACCGTACATATCTGTCACTCGTCCACCCGCCTCTTCTAACACAATAGCTCCTGCCGCATGATCCCATATATTCTGGCGCTTGGGGGATGAGAGGGGAGACGGCAGGCGGAGGTAGAGAGCGGCTTCACCCCAGGCGATGACGCCATACTTCACCATTGAATCCATCCGCAGAGGAGGGGCAGTGAAGCCGAGTAAGCGAGTGACTTCCTGTTGTAAGGATGTATTGCCATGGGCTGACTCGACACTCTCAACGAGTCGGTGGGCATCTCCATTACTAGTATTACTAACGCAAATCTGACGCGGTTCGCCCCCAGCGAGGGGAATTACTGTCGTTCCCTGATTTCGCACCCCTACAAAAAGAACCCCCCGTTCTCCATCCGGTTGGGTTGGATCGACTGGTATTGCCGGACAACCCATAATACCGAGCTTCAAGTCACCTTCCTCAACAAGCCCTAGGGCGATCGCATATTGGTCGCCTCTCAGGTATCCTTTCGTGCCGTCGATGGGGTCGAGTGTCCAGTATCGTGGGGCAACCTTCCCATTCCCTCGATCAATCCAGGCGGTTACTGCCTCAGGATTTGCATCCGATATCTGATTCTTGACATAATTAGCCACTTGTGATAATCGTTCGGTCATGTCTGCTCGCTGCAATAACGCCGAATCTTCCTCGCCCACCACCGGATCATGGGGAAAGGCTGCTGCTAGCGCCTGACAAATCACTGCCTGTGCGCCAAAGTCAGCAATGGTAACAGGACTGCGATCGGGTTTGGTGATCGCTAGAGCATTTTGCTCCCGTCGAATTTGTTCACACAACTGGGCGGCAGCAGTTACGGCTCGGATAGCGACCTGTTTTTCGTGTTGATATGGCATAGTTTGATTAGCCCGTCTAAAGCAATCGTGAAATAGAATTATCGTATTCTTTAGAAGTTTTCAACAAGTTCGCGGGATTCCCCATCCTCAAAGAGAGTAAGCGTTTAGCTTACGAAGCGGAGTAAGTTGGGGTAGTTGAATATGAATTGATATGCGCTTTCGCCAATGGTTATTACCCAGACGACGGCTTGCGATCGCAGAAGCCTGTTTAATTGGTTTAGTATCTGCTCTTTCCGCCGTTCTGCTCAAACAGAGTATTAGCGGGTTAGGTTCGTTGCGCATTCAGGCTGCCGATCGTTTTCCTCCTGGCTTGGTTTTACCTGCTGTTGGACTCATTCTGGGATTACTTTCGGGTTGGTTAATAGAGCGTTTAGCCCCGGAAGCCTCTGGGAGTGGAATTCCTCAAATCAAAGCTACCCTAGCCCAATTTCCCATCCCACTGGATTTGCGAGTCGCTCTCACCAAGTTAGCAAGTACCATTCTGGCTATAGCCGGAGGGCTAACTCTAGGACGACAAGGGCCGACGGTTCATATTGGAGCGGCTTTGGCAGCACAATTTAGTCGCTGGCTACCCACCTCTCCCAGCCATCGGCGTCAGATGATTGCGGCGGGTGCAGCGGCGGGTTTAGCTGCTGGTTTTAATGCGCCGATTGCGGGTATTCTCTTTGTCGTTGAAGAACTGCTTCATGATTTTTCGGGCTTGACTTTAGGCACGGCAATTTTAGCTTCCTTTATTGGTGCCGTTACCTCACGGCTTTTGGGAGGTCACAACCTTGATCTCAACTTAGCAATAAACGAGATGTCTAACCGCTTCTCGGCTCCTGAAATTCCCTTTTACCTGATATTGGGTATTTTAGCGGGCTTACTGGCGGCTTTATTCAATCGCGGCATTCTTTTCTCTCTGACGTTGAACCGTCGCATTAATCTACCGTTGCCCCTGCGAATTGGATTAGCGGGTTTCATTTGCGGTTGCTTGGTTTCTCTTTTACCCGAAGATTTTCGGAATAACAGCGGGTTGCGAGAGTTTTTGATTACAGGTGAAGCCAGTTGGCAATTTACCAGCCTAGCCTTTATTACTTACTTCTTTCTCACCCTCGTTTCCTATGGTTCCGGCGCTCCTGGGGGTTTATTCCATCCCTCTTTGGTTTTGGGTTCTGCCCTCGGCTACCTGGTGGGGCTGATTGAGTTTCATGTATTGCATATAGGTTTGCCGACAACCTACGCCCTGGCAGGGATGGGCGCTTTTTTTAGTGCGGTTTCTAAGGTGCCGATTACAGCAATTGTCATTGTATTTGAAATGACAACGGACTTTAATCTGGTGCTGCCATTAATGATTACTTGCGTCGTTTCCTACCTGGTTGCTGATCAGCTTACGAAAGGATCGCTCTATCAGCGCTTATTGGAGTGGAAGGGCTACAGCTTACCCACTGAAGCAGTTGAGAAAAGTTCCTTAGCGGGATTAATGGCATCGGACTTAATGCAGCGGCGGGTGGAAAGCTTATCTATTGATATAACGCTGGATCAGGCAGTTAAAACTGTCTCGCGCTCGTCTCATCAAGGTTTTCCTATCGTCGATGGCGGCGAACTGGTGGGTATTGTCAGTCACTCCGATATTACCAATGCCACTCAAAGTAAGGGCAATCCACCCCGTTGTCCTTTTCCTGGGACTACACCCTTGGCGGAAATTATGACACCGCACCCGATTACGGTCAAGCCTACAGGCAACTTAGCAGATGTCCTTTATCTTCTCAACCGCTACCAACTGAGTCGTTTGCCGGTAACAGAAGGGCGGAAGCTAGTAGGAATTATTACTCGCAGCGATATTATTCGGGCAGAATTGGATCGGCTCGATAGCAAAGCCCCTAACATTGGACTCCAGCCTGAACCCTCCTATGTTGTTTATCAAACCCGCGCTCCAGCCATAGGGCGCGGACGATTGCTTGTACTGCTTGCCAATCCCCAGACTGCGCCGTTTCTTTTACGGATGGCAGCCGCAATTGCCCGCGATCGCAATTATGAATTGGAGTGTCTACAGGTTATCTTAGTTTCTCGTAGCAGTTCCCCAGCCGAAACCTCGGTAACAACGGTTAAAAGCCGCAAGCTACTGCGTCAAGCCGAAAAGCTAGGGCGAGATTGGCAGGTGCCAGTTCATACCCAGGTGCGAGTCGCTCAAGATAGTGCTCAGGCGATTTTGGAGACGATTAAAGAGCGACATATTAATCTTATCCTCATGGGTTGGAAAGGAAATACCTTAACCCCCGGTCGCATTTTTAGTAGCACGGTGGATACGGTGATTCGGCAGGCATTTTGTGACGTAGTGGTGGTGAAAATGGGCAAATCATTAAAGGCTCCCTACTCACTTCCTTTTTTCCATCGCTGGCTGATTCCCATTGCTGGGGGACCGAATTCCGAACGCGCCATAGAATTGATGAAACCGTTAGTTGCCTTGGGCAGTAAGCCACCGAGCATCCGGCTCTGCCAAGTTTTCGAGCCAACTAGCCCCCTCAATGACACAACAGCTCTGAAAACAGCGGCAGAATTTTTGAGCCATCACATTGGCGGCAAAATTGTAAAAACTCCAACTCTATCCAGTTCAGTCTCTGAGGGAGTCATTTATATGGCTAAAGCTGATTCGTGTGACGTTGTAGTTCTAGGAGCTAGTCAAGAAGGGCTACTTACCCAGGTGATTCAGGGCAATATTCCCGAAGCGATCGCTAGAGGTGTTGACAGTACGGTGATTTTAGTGCGGGGAGGGGTTGATTTGAGGGAGTAGGGAGTAGGGAGTAGAGTAACATCT
>NZ_JADEWY010000195.1 GCF_015207375.1 Coleofasciculus sp. LEGE 07092
TCCCCACCCTCCCCCATTGACAGGACTAATTGATTACAAATCCTGACTTGGGCAACAAAAGTAAGAAGAGTTTTATAGAAACCTATCCTATTACTAAAAGCGCTCGTGTCCTTTGAGCTACCAGCATGACCGTAACGGATATTGTCCCCCATAAAGTTTCAAGCTGGAATCGACAAACCTATCAACGCTTGAAACTAGCACTGAGTCTAGGTTTGCGTCGTCAAATTTTTGTGGCGGTGTGCGATGACCTAAGCTTGCGCAATCGTCTGGCAGGCAAGTTGCAAGGGGAGTTAGGTGCAACCTCAGCTACAGACTATTTTAAATTAGTCAGCCTCAATATCAATGTCAACGAACCTAATCTTCTGGCTCAACTGACTCAGTGGTGGGCTAATAACCAACAATCCCGAAGTCCTAATTCTACTGTCGGATTTCAAATTTTAGGGATAGAACGCTTAACACGACAGCCCCCATCAGTGCAGCGATTGTTTCTCCGGCGCTTGCAAACGATGGAGCGCCATCTGCCGCGCCTAGAAACAACTCTATTACTTTGGTTGCCACGACCTTGGTTTCATACCATTGCCCAATCCGTACCAGAATTTTGGCAGTGGCATACGGGTATCTTCGAGTTTGAAGGCGAACCCACCCCACTACCGCCTGTTGGTGCATCGAAACCGGAAGGTTCCCCCAGTTCACCAATATTTGCCCCCCAGCTCCCTGAATTGAAGTCTGAGCCTCAAGAAGAGAACGATTCAGTATTAGAAAAAATAGCAGAAACAACAGGTTCGTTTAAAGAAGATTTACGAACTCTGCTAAGTCAGGACTTAGTAGAGACAGATGAATCGGCGTTTCTGAATGAGATTATTCGGAAATACCAACCGCCTAACGAGAATTCAGCACCTCTAATTGCTGATAGAGAAACACCAACGGCTCCAACCGCTCGTGAATCTTCCCCCATCGCCGATCAAGATGGCAAGAGTATTCCCAGCTCTATAGAAGACGAAGATGGAGGGACAAAGAAACAGGGAGAGCAAAGCAATTTAAGCCCATCTTTAGAATTTCCTGTCACTTCGTCATCAGAATCAGAGGCATCACCGGAACTTTCCTCAGAAACATCTTCAGAGGCATCACCGGAACTTTCCTCAGAAACATCTTCAGAGGCATCACCGGAACTTTCCTCAGAAACATCTTCTGAAACTACATCACCAGCCGATGCTTACCTACAACTGGGTAATCACTACCGCCACGCTATTGAACAGGGAGACGCTTCTGAAGAAAATATAGCGATCGCCATTCAATCTTACGAGCAAGCACTGCAATGGATCGATAATGCCTCGCCCCAAATCGCAGATATCCTGAACGATTTGGGCAATCTCTACTGGATGCTATCTCGCTGCCCTAGTCCTGCCGAGCATCGGCTCTCCTATCTTGAACAAGCCATTCAAGCCTATCAACTTGCCTTGACCAAGTTGATTGCCGAAGATGCCCCTCAAACCTATGCAATGGTTCAAAATAACTTAGGAGCAGCTTACGGGGATTTAGCTCGTTACAAAGACCCAGCAGACAGCTTGGAGCTATCAATTCGTGCCTATGAGGAAGCCCTACGCTACCGTCATGCGGACAGCGAACCCTTTAAATATGCTTCCACCCAAAACAACTTGGGAACAGCTTACTGGCATCTTGCCCAGCATCAAACCCCGATTGAGAACTTACAAGCTGCTATTGGTGCCTATGCCGAAGCGCTCTGTTACTACAACAGTAAATCTGAGCCGATGAATTGGGCGATGATTCAAAATAATCTGGGGACAGCTTATTGGAATCTTGCCCAATACGAACAACCGGAAATCTGGTTAGAGTTGGCAGTTCTTGCCTATAAAGATGCCCTAAATTACCGGACACCTGAGGTTGTCCCTGCTGCCTGCGCAGCGACTGAAAATAACCTGGGAACTGCCTACTGGCACCTAGCTGACCGATTTCAGGAAGACTCCGAGCGGCGGAAAGAATACTTGCAGCAGTGTATTATTGCTTACAAAAAAGCGATCGCGCTTACCCAGCAACTGGCAGACAATGCCCCACCTATACCTGTAACCTTCGATGTTGTTGCCACTCGCAATAATTTGGGATTAGCCCATTATCAGTTGGCAACCGAGCCAGAATTTGCCCTCGATGAGGCTGCCAAATCCGCTCACCTAGAAGCCGCTTTAGAACAGCACGTAAAAGCTTGCACTAGCATTACCGGGCAATCCGATGCCTACCAAACTGCTGTGAGCCATATCATCAAAACGATTCGCGCTTTCTTCCGCAAAAGGGGCATCGTTGGGCAGAACCTCGCCCTCTCAAAAGTTCCAGGTCATCTCATCCCAGAAATTCTGCCGCGACTGTAAATGATCGAGTTTTGGATCACCATCAGCTACCCTTAAGTTAGGCGCTGAGTCTGTCAATTTTTGATTTTTGGGGCTTGAACTTCGAGAATAATCCGTGACTCATCCACCACCTGCTACCCTAGGAAAGAGAATTTTGGCGGGTTTGAGTTCAAGCTCCTGAATTTTACGGTAATTTTAGGAAGCGATCGCCAAACCTGACCGACAGGCAAAGGGAGTTGCAATGAAGAAGGCTCTAGATATCTTCAGATTAATGTTACGAGGCAATGTTATCTTATCCATTTTCCTGTTGTCTGTCGGCATTGCCAATGCCCAACCCACTGACCCAACACCAGCCATTTCAGAACGGGAACGGCAAGAGCTAGAGCAGTTGCGACAAGAACAAGAGCTTCAAGAACAGGTTCAGGCTCAAGCCAATCGCGCTTTCAGTCGGAGCACGACCCTGTTTAATGTCATGCTAGCGACCTTAGCGCTACTTTTAGCCGCAGCAATTGTTGCTTTGTTTGTACTGCGCCGCTCTGTGATTCGAGAGGTTACAGAAATCGTGAGAACTCACCTCAACGAACTGGGAGACTTGGAAGGGAAAATTGCCAGTGCCAATCAACAGGTGCAAAGTTTCCTGCAAGAAACTGAAGGTCTTAGAGATGAACTTAATCATGAGGTGGGCGATTTTCACCAAGATTTAAGAGCTAACCGAACTAACTCCTCAAACCTGCTTGCTGAACTGTCTCAATCAAAACAACAGGCATTAAGCGAACTGGAGGCGCAACTCAAGAATGCTAAAAAATCCCTAGAAAACTTAGAAAATGACTTTGAAGCTAGGCTCTCTCAACTCCAAAGGAATGCCCAGCAACAGCAGAATTTAATTTTGCAAAATTTAGAAAACATAAGTGCTGAGTTTGCCCCTCACCTTTCTGCACTCCAGACAGATGCTCAAGGGCAGAAAGATGCTGTATTTGAAAACTTAAAACAATCCCAAATTGAGTTTGCGACTGAACTTTCTGAATTGCAAGCCAATGTACAAACGCATCGAGACGCAATTTTTGAAAATTTAGAGCATTTAAGGGCTGAATTTCCCTCTCAATTTTCTGGCATTCAATCGGATGTCCAAGGGCAGAAAGATAAGGTTCTCCAGAACTTGAAACAGACAGAAACGGACTTTGTCGCAAGAGTTTCACAGTTTCAAGCCAATGCTCAACAGCAGCGAGATTCAATTGTCCAGAATCTGGAAAAACTGGCATCAGAATTTACGCCGCAGCTATCTGAGCTCCAGACTGAGGTTCGAGGGCAAAAAGATAGCATTATTCAGAGCTTGAAACAGACAGAAACTGAGTTTTCTACTCAACTGTCTCAACTCCAAATTAATGCCCAACAGCAACGGGATTCAATTCTTCAAAATCTAGAAAAACTAAGTACCGAATTTCCTCCTCAGCTTTCAGCACTTCAGGCGGATGTCCAAGGGCAGAAAGATGCTGCTCTCCAGAATTTGAAACAGACAGAAACCGAGTTTGTTACTCAACTGTCTCAACTCCAAATTAATGCCCAACAGCAACGTGACTTAATTCTTCAGAATTTAGAAAAACTAAGCACTGAGTTTACTCCTCAACTTTCAACTATTCAGGCGGATGCCGAACAAAAAGCTCAACAGCAGAAAGATTTAGCCCTTCAGAATCTGGAGGAATTAGGAAACGAGATAGCGGCTCAACTGTCTCAATCGCAGTCGCAGATTCAAGGACAAATGAACCAGGTTCTCCAGAATTTGAAAAATTTGGAGACGGAGTATGCTGGTCAGATGTCAAACTCGCAGTCCAGTATTCAGGAAACAAACGAGCGAACCCGTCAGAGTTTGGAACAATTAGAGACTGAGGTAAGAACTCAACTGTCCCAATTGCAGTCAGAAATTCAAGGGCGACAAGCTCAAACCTTTGAGAATTTGGAACAACTGGAGACTGAGACGACGACTCGACTCTCTACTGTGCAATCGGAAATTCAAGGGCGACAAGTTCAAACCTTTGAAAATCTGCAAACCTTGGAAACCACAATTAATCAAAGACTTGCCGATCTGCACTCGGATGCTCAAACGCGGAAAGAGCAGATTCTACGGCAACTGGCGGATATGTCAGCAACATCGATCGCAGAGGTTGTCGTTCCAGAATTGCGATCGCAAATTCAAGACATCACCGAACAAATCGAACGCCTAAGATCTAATAATCCTAAGTTATTCTTGAGTCCGATTGAGTTTGTTGATCAGGGAAATGCTTTATTCTCACAAGGGCAGTATGAAAACGCGATCACTAGTTATGACCAAGCCCTTGACTTGCAACCCAATAACCCTGATATTTGGTATCAACGGGGTCTGGCTCTGTGGGAATTGAAACAGTACGAGGAAGCGATCGCCTCGTTTGACAAAGTACTTGAATTCAAACCTGATGACCTTGACACCTGGTATCATCGAGGTCTTGCCCTACAGGAATTGCAACGGTATGAAGGAGCACTGGTTGCATTTAATAAAGTGGTTCAAGTCCGCTCAGACGACCAAAAAGCTTGGCTGCATCGAGGGATGGCTCTGGGACGGTTGAGACGCCATGACGATGCGATCGCTTCCTTTGATAGAGCGATTGAACTTAAGCCTGATTATCACGAAGCTTGGGTCAATCGAGGGGTAGCGCTGGGAACGTTGCAGCAACATGATGAAGCATTCGCGTCTTTTGACCAAGCTGTTCAAGTTCAGCCCGATGATGGTGTCGCCTGGTTGAATCGGGGTATGGCTTTAGGGGTGTTGGAACGGTATGAAGAGGCTGTGGCATCTCTTGACAAAGCAATTGAAATCAACCCCGATTCTTTTAAAGCATGGAACTACAGGGGTTCAATGTTAGTGAAGCTAGAACGCGATCAAGAAGCAATTAAAAGTTTCGATAGCGCTCTTTTGATTCAACCCAACTATGCCCAAGCTTATTATAATAAGGCAACCTGTTATGCCTTGCAGGGTCGGGTCGAGTTAGGGATTGAAAATCTGGAGCAAGCGATCGCCCTGAATCCGAGGTATCGAACCGATGCCAGAACTGACCGTGATTTTGATGCGATCGCGGAAGACGATCAGTTTTGGCAGTTGATTGAGGGATAATTTACTTCTGGGAATTCCCCACTCCCTACTCCCTACTCCCTACTCCCCTTTAATCCCCTATGCTCCCACCCCATCCTCTTGCCCTTGAGGAGGTAGCAATTCATTTGTCCCTTGCCTTTTACCTGAATGAGTCCGCGATCTTCAAACCAGTAGTACTGTCTTAAGTGCTTGTAGGTGACTTCTGTCACCTGAACACTACCCGGCAAACCGTGGGATTCCATGCGACTGGCAATATTGACTGTATCGCCCCATAGATCGTAGATAAACTTTCTCGTGCCAATGATACCGGCAATCACAGGACCCGTATTAATACCAATGCGGATGCTGAAGAATTTCCCCGTCTCTTGGCAATATTGCTCAATGACGGCTTGCATATCCAACGCCATATCTGCGATCGCTTCGGCGTGGTTGGGCATCTCTACGGGCAAACCTCCCACCACCATATAAGAATCGCCAATTGTCTTGATTTTTTCCAAGCTGTGTTTGGCAGTCAACTCGTCAAACTCTGAGAAAATAACGTTTAAGATTTCAACCAGTTCGATTGGGGAGCTTTGAGCGGCTAGCTCAGTAAAACCGACAATATCAGCAAACAAAACCGTCACTTCTGGGAAATAGTCGGCAATAGTGCGTTCTTCCCGTTTCAGGCGCTGGGCAATAGGCTCAGGTAAAATATTCAAAAGTAGGCGCTCTGATTTTGCCTGTTCGATTGCTGAGGTACTCAAGGCAGAGGCAAACTGTCGGGCAATGATTACCGCCGCCGCCAGTGCCACTGAAACGGATACAACGAGCAGTACTGTTGCGGTATGGCTAGTAATGTCTATCGTTGAGTTAGCCCGTCGAGCTTCGGCATTTGCCAGATCAACTAGTTTGTTAGAAAGCGCTTCTGCCTGCTTGTCAAAGTCACGGATTTTTTCTTGAATTTCTCGATCCAGTTCGACAATATCCTTAGCAACTGACACGTAGGCATCAAGATACCGTAACGCCTGCGATCGCTCTACCGGATCTAACTTGGAACTGGTTGTGATGCGATCGCGCAGTTGCTGTGCGGCTTTGTACATTAACTCTATTTTGGCAGGCTGCCGGATTGACAGGTATTCCTTCTCAAAGGACTGCATTTCTCGAAACAACGCGATTAAATCCAGATCGTCAGCGAGCTGTAGCCTATTGTTTAACATCGCTGAATTTTGTTCGAGCTGCTCTAGCACCCCAACATCCGCCATACCCAAATTGCTCACCCAGCCAACGGTTTCTTGAAAACTACGGGAATACTGCTCGACAATTTCCACATATTCGACTAAATCTGGGTTACTCCGACGCTGGAGAAGTCCTCCCCTCGTTTTTGCCAGCAACTCTTGTAATTCGCTGCTAATAGCCAGAACTTGTTCAATCTCTCGGCGGTGTCCCGCCCGAAACTCATTGAGTTTAGCACTAGAAAAACTAATACTGGGCCATTGCAAAAAAAAATCGGTTTCTAATCGACGAGCGTTCCTTAATGCTGCATCCATACGAAACCCCTGCCGTTGCACCTCAATGCTAGTCACCATCACTGCTTTTGTTTCACGTTGCATTTGCCGAAGGGAAATAAAGCCTGTCAGCGCCACAACACCAATTAACAACAGTAAGGCAATAAATGCCAAGGCAAACTTTGTGGTAATGCTCAGCCTGCGCCGCGCCGGAATTAGGCGCTTTAGTACTTTCATAGATAGATTGTCACTTGTCCTACCCTGCCATTGCCCTTTGTCGTTGGCTTATCCCTTGTTTTTCATAGTTGGTGTTAGTTGTTGGTTGTGATGAAGCATGAACGATTACCAATGACAACGGAGCAATAACTCCTTAGTAGTCGTTCCCAGAACCATAGCACCAGGCATTTAACCAACGGTGATAGTAGTATTGAGTTTTGGGTGGGAATGTTTTCAACGGTTCCTTTATCAACTGTGCTACAGGATACAAGCCACTGTAAATACCCAGATTAATGTAATGCACCATCCAATCTAACAGCGTCGTCAGCCCTACCTGAGGAATCACGGGTATCACAAGTCCGGGTTTAGTCAGGGAGGTTAACAAAAGTGTTTTTGATAAGCCGGAAAACTGCACAATATCTTGTAAAAAGGGGCAGAGTACGTCGTCTCCCAATTGTGCCATTGCCTGAAAAACCCCCGTTAGGAGTTCGTTAATTTGATTGGGAGCCAGTTGTTGGTTGATACCCACACTCATGGCGCGTTGGAACATCCAAGTGACGGCAATGTTAGGCTGATAGGGTTGTAGTTGGGCTAAAGCATTTTGGCTGAGGGCGTCGCATTTGAGGGCGTCATCAATGCCCTGGGTGAGGCGATTGAGATGCCGTACCATTGAGCCAAACCCGCCAAAGCTAACCGGAGATTGACCGCCACTACTATCGCCTACGGGTAAAATTCGGTTCCAAGGCATCCGAATTGGACTGTTTTTATAAGAAGGAAAGAAGCCAAATAGGACTCGTTTAAAATCAATTTGGGATAATTCGACATCTTGATATTCCGGTAAAAGGCGCAGGTATTCTTCAACAAAAAACTCTAGGCTAGGGCGTTGGGGATGGGCATCAAGATAGGTAAACAAATAAGTCGTTCTGCCATCCCTAGCAGGAAATGCCTCCCAGAAGTATTGACATTGAGTCTGAATTGGTGTGAAAGAAACAATTAAATCCCCTGTATCATTGTTTGGAAAACCGCCAGCGCAACTGCCAACCACTAAACAAACCCCTTCTGGTGGTTCCCCCTGCCGTGCCTGCTTGACAATTGGGGAAAAGTGTCCCATAGCATCAATGAGCAAGCGGGTTGTTAAACCCCCTGCTGCATCTATACGGACACCATTAGGATGAACTGCGGCTCCCTCAAAGGCGGTGTTTTCAAAAAGCTGACCTCCGGCATCTAAAAATTTAGACTTTAGGGTATCAAGGAGAAAAACGGGGTCAACGCCAATATTAAGTACGTCCCGCACCCAGATATCAGAACCCCCAAAAAAGCTGACGCGACCGGGGTTATATTCAGTAGCGATCGCTTGTTTGAGTTCGGCTGCCGTTAGCAGCTCTAGTTCCAAAAATACCTCTAGCTCTTTGCGGGAGATATTCCACTCTTGCTCTCTACCCCGCAAAATACCCCGCTCAATTAATGCTACTCGCCAACCCTGACGTTGTAAGGCAGCACCCAATAAAATTCCTAAAGTGCCGCCACAGATCACGATATCCCAATCTACACTTCCTAACAGTTCTTGGGTTTCTTTGACAACTAGGGGAACTGGCGTAGTGCCTTCCTGCAAGGCTTTCCAGGATTGGTCAGCATTTCGCAGGCGTCCCAGGACATCCCCAGGCAACTGCGAGAGGATTTGTTCAGTTTGGCTCATGGATGTCTTGTTTTGCATTCATATGCTCCCTTTTCACTCTATACTTTCTTTTTCAATTCGCGGTAAGAGGCGCACCCCACACC
>NZ_JADEWY010000196.1 GCF_015207375.1 Coleofasciculus sp. LEGE 07092
TTCCTCTGCTCCCCTGCTCCCCCCGAAGTCGGATACCACTGCCACCGCTTTAAGCTACCATCTTCCGGCGGTTCAGTGCAGAGGGCATAAGCTTGAGCTGAGGAGTTTTCGGACTGTTCAAAAATACTAAACTGACAAGCTGGGAGACTTTTAAAAACGTGTTCTCCACCATCAAGATGCCATAAGTTAAATTCTCCCCGTGGAGAACGACCAATGCAACCCGCCCCAAAACCCCCAAGGGGCATACCGTGCCAAGGTCCATCGTCAAGATTGCTAGCATAACGGACAGTGTAAGGGTTGTCCCAGTCAAGTCCGAGGGGACGCTGCCAGGTACACTCCGGAATTTTTGGGCGTGGTGGTTGATAGATCATTATTTGATCTTACGGTGTAGCCTGTTAACAGGTAAATCCACCCTGTAAAACTTGCCCTTTGTTTCCCTACTCCCGTTCTGAAAGTTACGGCTTGGAAAGCAACATAGAATCATCAGCTTCCTTGCGGCAAACGTGGGAGTTTTACGGTAAATGTCGTGCCTACACCGACTTGACTGTTGACAGTAATTTCACCACCATGTAAATCAACTGCATTTTTGACAATCGCTAAACCTAGCCCTGTTCCAGGAAGTTTACCAACATTGGTAGCCCGATGGAAGGCTTCAAATAAGTGAAGTTGGTCTTCGACAGGAATGCCGATGCCTGAATCTTGAATTTGGAACACGATATGGCTATCGAAGTAGGTGAGAACAAACTCGATAGTGCTACCCACAGGAGAATACTTTATAGCATTCGAGAGCAAGTTACTGAAAATATGCTGTAAAAGTTTTTCATCTAGATAAGAATCTGTAACCTGACTTACTCCTGTAAAGTTCTGTCCCTCGGGTTCTAGACCCATAGGTGTAAAGATAAGGGTATGCTGATGACCAGCACCTAGTTGTAACTCTTCTACCAAAGTGCAACAGAACTCAATCGCATTTAGGGGAGAGGGTTTAAACTCTAACTTTCCAGCTTCAGACTTGCCCACTAGCAGAACATCGTCCAACATTTGAGTCATGTGTTTGACATGAGAGTAAATCCGATCAAAGTGAACGTTTTTTTTATCTTCACTCCAACTGTGGCTGTAATATCTGAGAAGTTCCGTAGAACCTAGAATGGTCGTCAAAGGGGTGCGGAACTCATGGGAAACCGTAGAAACGAAGCGAGATTTGAGTTCCGAAAGTTCCTTTTCTTTTTCAAGATTGGAGCGCAGTTCATCTTCTGCCTGTTTGCGTTTAGTGATATTGCGTACAATTGCCACGACTTCTTTCTCTTCACTGAGCGCCAATCGTGCTTCGTAATAGAATTTCTCCCCTGCCAATAGCAACTCATACTCCCATACTCGAAGTTCACCGGTTTGTCGGGCTTGGGAGACACTATCGAGAAAGCGTTGAGCTACAGCAACGGGCAGAACTTCTTCGATTTTTTTCCCTAGAATATTTTCTTTGTCAAAGAAGGGGATGCTCTCTTTTGGGGCTTTGTAGTTTACAATAATGCCATGTTGATTAATGCGAAACATTAAGTCAGGGATGGCATTCAACAATGCTCGGTTTGTAGCAACACTACTCAGCAGTGCCGCCTCTGTACACTTTTGGCGAGTGAGAGTCTGCTCTAACTTAGACAGATTACACCGTAACTCGAGTTGGCTGATAACTTGTCGCCCTAACGCTTGAAGAGCACTAAGCTGCTCCTTAGTGAGTTGGCGTGGAATCTGGTCAATCACGCAAAGAGTACCAAGGGGAAAGTGATTGGGTGTGACAAGGGGAACTCCTGCATAAAACCTGATTTTTGGGTCACACAGAACTAGAGGATTGGTAGCAAAGCGTTCATCCTTTAACGCATTGGGTACAACCAGGGGTTCCTTAGGGGAAAGAATCCCATGGGCGCAGAACGCTAACTCTCTCGGTGTTTCTGTAGCGTCCAGACCGACTTTTGACTTAAACCACTGTCGATGGGCATCGACTAGACTGACTAAGGCAATGGGAGTGTTACAAATCGAGGATGCCAGCAGTGTCAAATCGTCAAACGCTTCTTCAGGAACTGTATCAAGAATGTGATAGCGATAGAGTTCTTTGAGCCGTTCTACCTCATTATCAGGATAGGGTGCTGGTTTGGCTGCTGGTGTTGGTTCACCGTGTAATGCTGGGACAAGTTTTCTCAAGTTTTGTCCCTGGAAGTAGCGTTGGACAACAGGAAAAAAGTGGTTCTTTAGCACTTGCTCAGTATGGCGGAGGATTTTAGAAATAGTGACCAAACTCTTTGCTCTCAAGTCTTAATGCCAGGTAAGGACGAGTGTAGATGCTGTTCAGGTTAACTTCACCATTAAACTTAAAGAACCCGGAAGTCCTGATCTCTATACAAATAGAGTAATAGACGAGAAACTTGACTGGGATTGGTAAATTTACGGAAACTCTTTTCTTAACGTGATGGTGTCTGCGAGATTTCCGGCAACGGCGATTGTAAGTCAATGCATGATCTTCGATTGCTATAAAAAGTTGAGGTTCTACGCCGCTGGTATCTCACCCATCAAATAGACTGCCTAATCTAATTGGCAGGTAATGAGTCGAGATAAAAAATAGTTGGTCATTTTTGATCCATAGGGTGAATTCCACCACCGTGAGGGATGACACCCAACGGGGGCTGCAAAGGTATAGTCAAGTTCATCGCATTTTTTCCAGCGGTTGTTTTCACGCCATCCTAACTTTTGTCCCCAGTTTTCAATGAGTTCGGTATTGCGTTCTATCGTTGTATTTAGATTTCCACCCAAGTTTTGATAAATGCGGAGCTGTATGCTAAAGCCAAAGTGACCCTTGCTATAAACAACCCAAAGCCGATCGATCACCTGAAGTGCATTGCAAGAAAATTTTGTAATTTCTTCAGGGGTTATTGATTCTAAGTCAGTTTCCCCAGCTATCTCCATGATCAATTTAATGGTTTCTAGATCCGCTTCAAACCAGTTATCTGCTGCTAAATAATGTCGCAATTTCTCATATCTGTAAATATCCGAAATCAGCATGAGGTTTTCCTCAAACTGAGAAACTTGTTCGGATAATGCTGGAAGTTGATTCAACTGGGTCTTAATTTCAGATAACTGGCTGTTGAGTTGATTCAACTGTGTTTTTATCTCAGATAACTGGGTACTAAATTGAAGATCCTTCTCGACATTCTTATCCGTCATACGCGAATAGACCTACCATTCAAGGAGAAAACAATAAGGATGTCATCCTCGGTGCGATCGCAGGAGCGGTATCTGCAGAAGTCTGAGTTACCGCTAATTGTCAACTTTACCTCAATTTAGCAGTTGTTGTCTTTTACTTTCTTGCTGAACTATCGAAATCTTACAAAAGTAGATGAGCTCCATAATGTCTTTAACTCCTCTTTTATACATAAAGTTAGGTTCCCAATACCCTGACTTGCCCTAGGCTACTTCTAAATTTGCCACACTAGTTATATTGCTTATTATTCATTATTCCACAAATGTCTAAACTTCTACCAACCACGTTAATTTCTGTCTGCCTACTCTTTGGTGTTGAGGGACAGTACCAAAGCACGATCGCAAGAACCTGCGTTGCCGCAACCAGTTGTGGTTCCCAACCTGTAAAGTTTGTACCCGGTCAGCGTATTACGGTTGAATTTGCTAACCTTACTTCTGGCATTGTTGAGTTACAGCAACTCTACAGCACCGATCCGTTACCTATCAGTCCAGGACAGGTGTTGTCGTTTGTTCGGGGAGGTAGTACCGACCCTAATTTCTCGGCGGTGTTTTGGGATGCCCAAGGATTACCTCTGAAAGTGGACATTCTGAAACCCGAAACGCGACTCCTCCGCATCGAAGTGCGTCCCGGCGGGCGTCCTCCTGGCGATCGCGCCGTTTATCTCCAAGATGACGGTCGAGTAGAGATTTTGTAGGTTAAACCCATACTGCTACTTGGGTAAATGATTGTCACCTATCAAATGCGGTAATTGGAAATTCGTGGGTAGGGGCGGCTTTAACCTGTGATATTGGCTTTCTCACCTAGATATCAGTAAATCCGCCCTTGCTCTAATTTGTCTGTAAAAAAATAAAAATTACTTAAGGGTAAAAGTGTAAAATTAAATACAGACAACTATTCATTTTTCACGAATTTTAATAGTAAAAAGTAAGTGTTGTAGTCTTAAATTAAGGGCAGGAAGCTCGATTGATTTACATATCTTAGCACAATGAATAATCATTGCTCTCCCTCCATTCACTCCTCAATGCTATTTCATATTTTTTATTGATTTATTACCCAGAATTTTTACTTTTTAGTAGTAAACTTAAACTCATTGGATTAAGAGGTACGTACTATGAATAATTGTCCTTGTTGTGCGGCAAAATTACTACCTCATATCCGCTCTAAGCGCATATATTGGTATTGCTCTCGATGCAGGCAGGATATGCCCGTTCAAGATGCAGCGAGAACCCAGTATCAGGAAAAGCTTCCACTCGTCAGTCCTCTAAACGAACTATTGTCTAAACGAATCTTAACAACAGTGGAGTGACAAGCAACAGCAATAGTATGGGTGGATCAGTAGCTTTATTGCTGGTCTGATGATTTTAGGGAAGTATTCGATTTTAGCCTTGGAGGGCGACATAAAATGGGTTGGTAATTGAGTAGTGAATACCAAAAATGCAGCCAGTTTTATGTGTTCATCTATACACTACGGTTTAGCTCCCTGACTTTTTAGAGAAGTTGGGGATTTCACCTTTATAATTTTCCCGTTGAAGCCCCCATTCTCTGAACTCCTTATGACTCTTCAACAAAAATCCGAATGTAACCCCACTTGCCGTTAACCTTGACTGACGCTAACCCTTCGCTAAAGGATTTCGCTTCATCAAAATATGGTGGAATGCTAAACTGCCCCCTTTTATTGATATAGCCCCACTTGTCATCCACCTTCACGGCTGCCCATCCATCCCTAAACGATGTCGCCTGATTAAAGTGCAGCTCAATGACGAGTTGCCCCATAGAGTTAATGTAGCCCCAGCGATCGGCAATTTTTACGGGTGCTAGTCCCTCAGCGAAAGCTCTAGATGCATCAAAGTTGGGTAAAATAACTACTTGACCGCTCTGATTGATATAGCCATATTTGCCAGCTAACTCGATTTGCGCCAGCCCCTCAGAAAATGACTCAGCCTGTTCAAACTGTAGAGAGATGGCTAACTGACCTATTTTATTGATATACCCCCACTTGTTATTCCGTTTAACTGGCGCTAATCCTTGACTAAACGCACCCGCATCCTCAAACTGAGGTAAGATTCCCCATTGACCGTTGCGATCAATATAGCCATACTTGCTACCGATTCGGATTCGTGCCAATCCCTCAGAAAAAAAACCCGCCTCATCAAATTCTAAACGACTGACCAACTGCCCCGTTTTATCCACGTAGCCCCACTTGTAACCCATTTTGACCCGCGCCCGCTCCTCCTGAAAAGAATCTGCCCAATCAAATTGCGGTTGCTTTACCCGTTTGCCGGAGTGATCAATATAGCTGTACTGCCCCCCGATACGGCGATGGGTGAAACTGTGGGCTTTAATTTTGACGGGATCAAAGGGTATCGAATGGGCATAGGGACCAGATCGCAAGGCTTTAGCGAGGGCGTCGTTATCCTCTCGCAATCCTTCGTAAAAGAAGAATACTTCCCCTGGCATACCGCGATCGCGATTATACTGAATGGCTTGCAACAGGTGTTCTGGACTAATGCGGTAGGAACCAATTTTGATTAGAATGCCGGGAACAACAGAAGGCAGTTGTGGGGAAATGAGTTGCTCGTTGATCATGCGATCGACCAACTGCTTATAACTGTGAATGTCACGCCGATAGAACTGGGGATGAATTAAATCTACCAGTCCTTGATCAATCCAGGCTTGGCTGTCTTGGAGGTATTCCTTAAACCCCCAAGGGTAGGGACTGGGGGACAGGGAAATGATTAATTCAGGATTGATGGCGATGACTTCCCGGTAAAGACGAGTTAAGAAATGGGTAAGTAAGTCGCCCCGCCACTGCAACCATTGGGCATCTTTCGGGTTTGATGGCGGATAGTGATTAAACTGTTGAAAATAGCGTCCGACGGTGTTGGCATCATAGCCCCCTTCAGAGGGAAGTGCAGGCAGGCGGTCATCTCCCTGAATTCCTGTGATATCGTAATTTTTGATAACTTCCAAAATCAGACTCATCAGGAAGTTTTGCACTTGGGTGTCAAAGGCATTGAGCCATTCAAAGTTATTCTTGGTTAGTAGTTTTCCCTTGGCATCCCGTGCTGCCCATTCGGGTTTTTTGGCAAGCAAGCGTCCGCCATTCTGATTGTAGGAACTGGCAAAGCCATACTCGAACCAGGGAATTACCCCTAATCCCACCCGCTTGGCGGCTTCGATCAATTCTGCGAGTGGATCTCGTCCTTTATAACGCGGATCGATTTCCAACTCGAAGTTTTCCAGCATCACGCGACTGGGATAAAGGGTGGCGGCATTATTCCAAACGACGGGAAAGACAACATTAAATCCAGTTTCGGCAAGGAAATCCATAGCTCGGGCAATGCTTTCTTTGGAACTGAAGACTCTGCTATCGGTAGTCGTCAGCCAAACTCCACGGGTTTCCGCAGGAGATGTCTCCCCTGCTGTAGGCGTAACTAGTCTTGTCTCTTGATAAGTTCTGACTAATGCCAGTCCTTCTGAAAAATTATCGGCTTCATTGAGTTGGGGTTGAATGACGAGTTTTCCCGTTGAATCGATATAGCCCCATTTATCCCCAATCTTGACCCGCGCCCGTCCTTCTACAAAGGAGTCTGCTTGCTCGAATTGAGGTGCAATGGCGATTAAATCTTCCCTAGGAACGTAGTGGAACGGCACACCTGGGAGGTTTAATACCCGACAAATGAATGCGGCAACTTCTCCTCTAGTTGCATTTTGATTGGGATTAAGGCGTCTGACATCGGGATAGTTAACCACCCAATAGTTTTGGGTTGCTATGGCGATCGCTCTGAGGGCATAATTGGGGATGGCACTCGCATCATCAAAATACCGTTGCAGGATGGGAGTGGGGTGGGTCGTTAAGTTATTATTTAGCCCACTCACCAATGCTACCAATACTTGCACTCGCACGATGGGTTGATTGGGTTTGAAGGTGCCATCAGGATAACCGGAAAAAAAGCCTGCACGGGTGGCGGTTTGAATTGCTGAATACGCCCAGTGATTGGAGGGAACATCTGGAAAGGGGGCGGCACTGCGCACGGGGGCAGCATTGGGAAAGGCTTTAGACAAAATGGCAGCAAATTCAGCGCGAGTGACTGGGTTAAGGGGTCGAAACATACCCTCTGGATAACCGCTAACGATCGCACGGATAGAAAGTTGGCGAATGCATTCTTTCGCCCAATGATTTTGAATATCAGAAAAAATCAAGCGAGCTAATAATCAAGGCAGTTTTCTTAGAAGCATGATAGCTTACTTAATAATCGAGACGAAAGGGGATTTCTCTGGCAAACTTGGTATCGACAATCAAAGTTATCCCAGTAAAACCATGACAGAGAATATTCAGCGCGGTAGTAGGGGACCCGCCCCCCATTGGAATTTAGGACGAACCAAAACCATTAGAGTCCCAATCGCCATCGCTGATCGGTTAATAGAGATTGCCCGTAAAATTGATCGTGGAGAACCAGTCGAACCGACAATGTTCGGGACAGGGGAGGACGCCCAGGAGTTATCCAAAAGTTCTCATTTACCCGATAGCTGCCGCTAGAGAGGAGCTAGCCAAAGCAGACTTGACCGAAAAATAAAGCGAATCGTGCTCACCATACCCAACTCGAAGCCCCAATTCAATCGCAATCTGAATGAGTCAGAAAAATTGGAGGACGGGCTGTATACAACACCAGTATAGAAGCAAAGGACTAGACAAATTGAACGAGCTTAACCCACAAAAAAAACCCCAGCGGCTAGCTGAGGCTATTGAATCAGGGTGCATCTACCTCTTCTGTATCCCATAGGGTTGTTGTGACATCCGGAAGATTTGAGATAGTTAGAAAAATACGCCCAAAGGCTTTAGTTAAGGACTAGACACACGTCACACTTTAGGCAGCAGCAACAACCCTACCGAAGCCGCTCTGAACGAAGAAATACTGCCAAGAACTAATCTGACTAGCGCTAATTTGGAGCAAGCTGACATAAGTAGAGCCGTTTTTGATAAAGAATTCACCAATTCTTCAACTGTCACAGACAGAAGGAAGAAACAACTGCGATCGCAAAGCCGATTCAGTCCCTCGTCTGAGAGTATTTTCTGTGCAATTTAAAAAACTGTCCCTTTCCTCAAATCTACCCTATGAGTGGCAATTAATATCATGATATAACTTTAGGATTTCAATGAGGGAAAAGAACTATGGAATCACCCTTTAAGAACGAAACTCATAGCAGCGCTTGGATCTTCCAGACTTGGGCTTCTTTTATTATTTCTATTTCTGCCATGTCCATCGGAATTTTATACCTGCCGGTAGACAGTTGGACTAAAGGTTTTATGGGAATGGGGTTAGGCTTCTCGGTTGGCTCTACAATCAGTCTATCGAAAACTACTAGAGATATTCACGAATCGAAACGAATAACTTCTCGGCTGGATGAGGCAAGAGTCGAAAAACTCCTAAGTGAACACCACCCCTTGAAATAATCTTACTTTTTCATGCATCTGGGG
>NZ_JADEWY010000197.1 GCF_015207375.1 Coleofasciculus sp. LEGE 07092
ATTCCCCACTCCCCAACTCAACCTTAAAGCAGAATAAGAGTCATAACTCTCTTACATCTTGCAACTCAAATCCCCAGCTTTTTGGCTAAAGCGGAGATTTTCACCGTAATCGACTGGACAATCAATGACGGTGGGAACATCTTGAGCAAGAGCTTCTTTTAGAGTCGGAATTAAATCCGCTACTGACGTAATGCGATAACCTTTCAAACCCATACTTTCAGCAAATTTAACAAAATCTGGATTGCCAAAGTGAACAAAGGCTGAGTCGCCAAATTGATTCTGTTGCTTCCACTCAATCAAACCATAGCCACCATCATTAAAAATCAAGGTGACGAAGTTGGTGCCGACTCGCAATGCCGTTTCTAGTTCCTGACAATTCATCATGAAACCACCATCACCAGTCACGGCAACAACATTCCGATCTGGATAAACCAGTTTCGCACCGATCGCACCTGGCATGGCAATCCCCATCGCTGCAAAGCCATTAGAAATAATACAGGTATTGGCGCGATCGCAGTGGTAGTGACGTGCCATCCACATCTTGTGTGCCCCAACATCAGAGATGACAATATCTTCTGGACCCATTACCTGCCGCAGATCATAGATTAGTTTTTGCGGCTTGATGGGAAACCCTTCATCATTGGCATACTGTTCATAATCTGCCCGGATGTCTGAGCGCAGTTCTACCGAAGAGGGTGTAGATTTGCTCTCTCGATCTGCCTGTTTCATAATTTCATTGAGCGAATCAGAAATATCTCCCACAACTTCTACTAAAGGAATATAACTGCTATCAATCTCGGCGGGGGTTGCGCCAATATGAATGAGAGAAATCTTGCTTTGTGGGTTCCACTTTTTCGGCGAATATTCAATCAGATCGTAGCCAACGGCAATAATTAAATCCGCTTGATCGAAGGCGCAGTTAATATGATCGCGCTGCTGTAGTCCTACCGTCCACAGAGCGAGGGGATGGGTGTAAGGAATTACACCTTTACCCATAAAGCTATTCACCACCGGAATATTCATCCGTGTGGCAAATTCCGTCAGGGCTTCGCTAGCATTAGCACGAATTGCACCATTTCCAACCAAAATTAGGGGATTTTTTGCTTTAGAAATTGCCACAGCCGCTTTGCCGATACTCCGGAAAGAAGCATAGGTTTTTTCCCGTTCGTCTTTGTTAAGGGGTTCACCGACTACAGACATTGCCGCAATATTTTCTGGCAAATCGATGTGAACGGCTCCCGGTTTTTCGCTCTGAGCAATTTTAAACGCCTTGCGGACAATTTCTGGAGTGTTGCTTGGACGAACAATTTGAGTATTCCATTTGGTTACGGGGCTAAACATTGCCACCAGATCCAGATACTGATGGGATTCAATATGCATCCGGTCGGTTCCCACTTGACCCGTAATAGCCACCAAGGGAGCACCATCTAAGTTGGCATCAGCAACACCCGTCATTAAATTAGTAGCACCTGGACCTAATGTGGAAAGGCAAACTCCCGCCTTACCCGTCAAGCGTCCGTACAGATCCGCCATGAATGCTGCACCTTGTTCGTGGCGGGTCGTAATAAACTTAATGGAAGACGTTCTGAGCGCTTCTAGAACGTGCAGATTTTCTTCTCCAGGCAGTCCAAAAACGTACTCAACTCCTTCGTTTTCCAAGCAGCGTACCAACAATTCCGCTGTATTTAATTCTCCCATCTCATTTCCCTCAATCGGTCTTATTTTTTGGCTTTGCGTACTAAATCAATTTGTTTATAGCGGTTCTCACTTACATGAGGTACAGTCCCATTCCCTACTCCCCATTCCCCATTTCCTATTCCCTGCCTTCATCAGGGTGTACCTCACTAGATAGAGAAACGCTATATCGCCATCGCCTCCCTATCCAATTCCATCCTACGAGTAGGATGTGAAGGGGCTAAAAACTGGCTGAACGGCTTCGCCCCCTTCAGCAAATAATATTTAGGCATGGAAATCTTCTGGGGCTATCGTAGTTTCTTCAACTTAGCCCCTGTCGCTATGGTTCGTCTACAGACACAATTACTTCACCCAGACTGTTTTAATATTGACAAATTCCTGAATTCCTTGGATTCCTAACTCCCGCCCGAACCCGGAACGTTTGATACCACCAAAGGGCAGGCGCGGGTCAGATTTAACTAAGCCATTGATAAAAACGGCACCCGCTTCCAGTTCGTCGATTAAGCGTTCGGCTTGCGCTTCATCCGTTGTCCAGGCACTTGCTCCCAGTCCAAAGGGGATAGCATTGGCTCTGGCAATTGCCGCGTCAATGTCAGGCACTCGAAACAATAAAGCAACTGGACCGAAAAATTCCTCGTTATCGGCTGGCGTTCCTGGTGGAAAGTCACTCAAGATGGTAGGCGGGTAGAAGTTACCGGAGCGATCGCTCAATGCTTTCCCTCCCATAATGACTTTCGAGCCTTTCTCGATGCACACTTGAACAAGTTGGTCTAAGTCCTTGAGAATACTAGGAGTTGCTAAAGGACCCAGATCCGTAGTTTCCTCCATCGGGTCGCCAATTTTCAGCGCCTGGAATTTCTCGACCAAACGCCGCTCAAATTCATCGGCAACGGCATCAACTACAATGAAGCGCTTGGCAGCAATACAGGATTGCCCGTTGTTAAGCATCCGTGCTGTAACGGCTGTGGAAACAGCAGCCTCTAGATCAGCACTTTCCAGAACAATATAGGGGTCGCTTCCTCCAAGTTCTAAAACAGTTTTCTTAATTTCCTGACCAGCAATTGCCGCTAGACTTGCTCCAGCCGGTTCACTACCTGTCAAGGTTGCCGCTTTGACTCGCGGATCTATAACAATATCTTTAACTTGGTCAGCACCCACAAGGAACGTTTGAAACACCCCTGCCGGAAATCCTGCTTCTCGAATAATGTCTTCGATTACCAAGGCGCATTGCGGGACATTCGAGGCGTGTTTCAAAATACCGACATTCCCTGCCATCAGTGCGGGTGCAGCAAAGCGAAAAACTTGCCAGAAAGGGAAGTTCCAGGGCATAACTGCCAGAATAATCCCTAGGGGTTGGTAGCGAACGAAGCTTTTACTCGCATCTGTGGCAGCAGGAACATCTGCCAGAAACTCGGCAGCGTGTTCGGCGTAGTAGCGGCAAACCCAGGCACATTTGTTAGCTTCAGCGATCGCACTTTTGATAGGTTTTCCCATCTCAGTGGTCATGATCTTGCCGAAGCGAACCTTGTCGCGCTCCAGAATTTCCGCTGCGGCGTTGAGCCATTCAGCGCGTTGAGTCATTGGCGTTTGGCGATAAGACTCAAACACCTGTTGTGCCACTGCTAGTTTAGATTCAATCGATTCTTTACTGAGCGGTTCAAATGTTTTTATCGTTTCCCCTGTTGCTGGGTTAATTGTAGCGATCCCCATAGCCTCCCTCTTCAACCCCAAATTTACTTGGAAATAGTAGGTTTAATCCCAGTCTACTGCGATGCTATTGGGTAAAAGGGAAGCCTTTACATTGATTTACAATTAGTAGATATTATTCTTTTTTGGTATATAATTCGGTATAAGGCACTTGTCATCGGTAATTGGGATTGTATTCATCCAGTTTGATGAAAGCCATAGTATTGTTTATTGTTTCCTCACATCTATGTTAAGAAGTCATTAGTGGAAATCGGTCTGCTATGGAGCTGTATAGCATTCTCCTTTCAGGCGATCACGGAAATACTGACAGTACAAATCACAACGGGGTTTTACCTCATTCCCTTGCAAATCCACTAAACCCATAGAATGCAACTTAAAAGCGGCGGCTGATTCCAAACGCACGGGTGCCGTTGCCGTTACAACTTGCTGAATCGCGGCTGCTAATTCTGGATGTTGCTGCAAATTCCACAAATGCCGCCGCAAATGGTCGCTGTACAGTCCGGCTTCTGTAGGAGCTGTTTTCAATAATTCCTCCAATCCAATGTCTTGCCGTGCAATATGATAGAGTGCTAGCCGCACCAAATATGGATGTCCTGCGACCATTGCCATTAACTGTTCGACTTGAGCAACCTGCCAATCGAGTCCGTGTAAACTTGCCAAATCGAAAACCTGTTGAGGGGTAAACTCCGGTAATTCCACCGACAGCCCTACATTAAACGGCGATTGGTTGATATCCATCGGCACGTAAACTTCCGTAGAATGTACCACTACCAAGCGCAATTTTTTCCAGATATCTCGATTTTTGGCATCCTCATGCCATGCCCGCAGCAGTCCGAAAAAGTCAGCGGCAATTTCGGGATATTGGAAGAGACAGTCCACTTCATCTAAGCCCAAAACTAAGGGACTGTCGATATTTTCCAGCAAATATTCCTCAAAGTACGCCGTGCAATTATCTTTGCTCCCAAAAATCTCATCCCAGTACTCGTTCAGTTGATTCGGTAGCCGTAAACGCCGCCCCACACTGGCACAAAACCACCGCAAGAATTTATCGATATCTTTAAAAACTTTACCCTCTGCCAACTGAAGATTTAAGGCAACTGTGCGATATCCCTGCTGTGAAGCATGATACAGAATCCGAGCCATCAGTGAGGTTTTGCCCATCTGTCGGGTGGCTTTAATTCGGATAAGAGCACCGGGTTGGATAATGGCTTCACTGGCGCGCAATTCAATGGGCGATCGCTCGACATAAAAAACAGATGCCAAATCCACCTGCCCCTCCGGTAATTCTGGCACGGCACTTGGCAAAGGATAGCAATCGGGTCCATCTAAAGCGGCTGGCTGTATTTCTAGTCCCGATTCAGTCAAATCTTCTGGAACTCGACCTTCTGCCAAAATGCTGAGGATTTCCTGAATAACCGTTGGTGTATCGGCATCGGAGTACCACTCCCGCTGCTGAATTCGGTCGAGATAGCCGCGCAGGTTGTAATTAAGGGGTGATGTCAGAGGAAAGTTGACCCGAATGGGTAAAATTACAGGCTTACTCTCAGGGTGCGCATCTCGCAATTCTTTCGCCCGTCTTACCTCCTCAGTCACCATTTCACTGATGGCAGATTGTTCTGACAGGAGCAGCAGCAGGTAATCACACTGCTTTAATTCTGCCTCAATGCGTTGGGGCCAATTCTCTCCCAAACGAATATTTTCCCCCGCCATGAAAACCTCATGACCCACTTTCGTTAATGTTGCACATAACGTCTCAGCCAGCTTAAAGTCGGGATTTTGCGTTCGGTAAGAAATAAACACTCGCTGATGGGTGCCGATTTGGGGTCGGGGTGGAGTAATTTGATACACCGGCATCGGTTCTTGGATGCCCCTTAATTTGCGCAATCCCATGTAGGTTATGGGCAATCGCAACCGATTTTTAACCACATCGTAAACGGTTTGGGAAATACAAACGCCCCCTGGTGTTGCTTCCCCTTGTAGTCGCGCTGCTACATTCACGCCATTCCCCATCACATCGTTGCCGCTGAAAAGCACTTCCCCCAGATAAATCCCAATTCGATGTTTGAGAACGTCACGTTCTGACAGTTGAGCCGCAGCAGTAGCAAAAGCCGTTTGAATCTCTACCGCACACAATACGGCTTTTTCCGCACTCACAAAATACATTAACAACCCATCACCCAAGGTTTTGAGGACGTGTCCCTCAAAGCGCTGACACACTTGACTCATCAGCTCAAAATCTCGTTGAATGAGAGTTAGCGTATGCTTTTCATCGGCTGCCATCTTGGTCGTAAACGATTCTACATCCGTGAAAACTATGGCAGCTAAAGCACTCTCTCCTCTAAGCTGCGACGGCAGGGCTACGTTTTCGATCGGTTCCATGGGCAGGCTGCCGCAATGATTAAGCTAATAGTCTATCAAGTCCAGTTTAAGGGTGACAGATAAGCCCATTTCTTCAAGAGTTGGCAGAAACTATGCTACGTCGCCCGTTTAGGGTTCAAGGTTCTTTCATCAGGAGTCTGCCTTTGTGCGATCGCCTCAGACTTGCTTGACAGCTTTCACAGATGTTGCGTTTTTTGTGATCACCCTCGAAAATTGGAAAGTGTTCATTAGAATTGTCAAATCGCCACGTTTAGCGATCGATAGTGGGTTTTGTTGAGTTGAGGATACAGTCTTGAGTAATTCTACAGACAATCTCGTAGCCGCGTACCGTCAGGATTTGAACTATTGGTTGGAGCGTAAAACAGAATACCAAAGTGCTCTCAATGTCCTTGCATCCAAAGGGGGAAATAACGAAAGTGCATGGAAACTAAAGGGTAAACTCGAAGCTGTAGACGAAATGATCACTCACTTGCAAAGGAAAAGCGGCATCTGACGTAAATAGTGAGGCAATTACCAAAGAGTTACCTATTCTACCAAACCTCTCAGAAAAACCTTATTATCACTCACGTCCACGTCACTCACTTGAAATCGTCCCAATTCTAGTGTCATGTTGAGGGATTGTTCGAGTTTTTCTGGCGGCACATCCAGTCGCTGGGCAAGTTGTGATAGTGTTAATCTCAAGTTACCCACCTTAATTTCCGTACCGTCATCTAATTTCAATCGACCGTTTTCTATTCTCGGTTTTGCCGATATCCCAACATAAACATCTCGCTCCTTTAAAACAGGAAATGCGGCGATCGCTCTTTCCAAGGTGGCTTCTTTTCGGGATGCTGACGGATGATTAGACAGCTCTGCCAAATTGACAACTGCCCCCGTTTCAATTTCACCATCTTTAATAGTAGTGCGAACACTTGGAGGAGTAGCTAAAACTCGTTGGGAAGCAATTTTATCGGCAATTGTCGTGACAAACAGTTCGTTTACGTCGCGATCGCTAAATTGGAGTTCTACGTTTTTCCCCTTTGAGGGTTCCAGTCCAATTAAGGGCTACTGCTGTGTATCAGCCACTTCAGCTTTAGTGATGCTGGCGTCAATTTTGGCTTGTAATCTAGCTTTAGCAGCAATAATTTCGGATTCATTGCTCAAATCTACCGTTTCCTGCCCATCGACAGTCTCGGTAGTGTACCACTCCGGAAGTTGAGTAGCTTGTCGCCAGAAGTAATATAGGCAAGACAATGAAGCAACACTGAATAGAAAAAGAACTAGAACCAGCTTTTTCATGAATCAAAGCACAGTAACTTTATCTGAAGAACTCACATCTGGCACCATTGTCAGTAAACCCGAAAACCCTCCCGGAGTTTTAACTCTGGGCTAATAGCTTAAGTCCACGCTTTGTGGACTAACACTCTTATCCAGTCGTCTAAAGACGACTTTAGCTATAAGACAGTGGTTAAAACCACTGGCGGGTTGTTGCCACTGGTGCCAGTTATCAGTTGGAAAGAAGAGTGTTTACCTGGTGACATCGGCTCATCCCATTGGGTGAATTGTACTGCCTCATCAAATCGATAGTATTACCTAAGGAGGCGATCGCTCTAAATTACTCCCTTTCAAGAGAGCTATCACTCTGCCTTCACTGATACACTTTAAGAGTCGTCAGGTCGCTCTATCCAGCTCTAGGAGAAATCGTGCTGCTGTCTAAAGGTTTTGAAATTGAAATGTATACCGGCACACCTCAAGGGGAAATTGTCGGTCTTTCCGATCAGATTGTGGCATCCTTAGACGGATTTATGCGAGAACCCGATAGCCGCAATGTGGAATACACCACCGCTCCGTTGTGTTGTTACGATCGCCTTTTGTGTGCCTTGCTGCGTCCTCGCCAACAATTGCGAACCTATCTAAAACGGCTCGGCAATTACACCCTGATTCCAGGAAGTACTCTGTCACTGGAAGGAAGCGATCGCTTTTACCGTTCTGACCCCCAAAACCCCTACCACGACTACATCGAGCAAACTTACGGCAGCAAAGTTGTTACCGCTAGCGTTCACATTAATGTGGGAATTTCCGATCCGGATAAGCTAATCCAGGCTTGTCGTCTGATACGGGTAGAAGCCCCCCTCTACCTTGCCCTCAGCGCTTCTTCTCCCTTTCTGAATGCACAGCCTACAGGCTACCACTCTACCCGTTGGGCAATTTTCCCCAAAACCCCTGCCCATGTTCCCCTATTTGAAAGTCACGCTCACTTTATTAACTGGACAGAAGATCAACTAGCGGCGGGTACGATGCGCAACGTCCGCCATTTGTGGTCATCTGTTCGACCCAATGGCAACCGCCGCCCCTACGACCTCAATCGATTGGAACTGAGAATCTGCGATTTGATGGCAGACCCCATTGCCCTACTAGCGGTCATGGCATTACTAGAAGCCCGTATCACTCAATTGCTGGAAAATCCCAGTCTTGACCCCCTCCAAAGCCATACCTTTAGTGCCGATGACTTGGTAGCGGTGACTGATGCGAATGAAGTAGCTGCGGCAAAATCCAGTTTGGATGCTGAACTGACTCATTGGCAGGATGGCAGAACGATTCTGGCACGAGATTGGATTGACGAGATTTATCAAGCCGTTTTTCCCATTGCCAAACAACAGGGTTTTAGTTGTTTTCTCTCGCCCCTCAAGAAAATTTTGCGGCAAGGCAATAGCGCCCAACAGTGGCTGCAACTCAGTGCCGAAGGGTTGGACACCCGTCAGATTATGGTGCAGGCGATTCAAGGGATGAATGAGCAAGAGTGGGAGCTCGAAGACAATTTGTGTCAGGCTTTGGTCGCTTGACTTTATTCCCGTGAAGGGGACAAGGAGACAAGGAGATTTTTGAGGTGTTACTCCTGTCTCTT
>NZ_JADEWY010000198.1 GCF_015207375.1 Coleofasciculus sp. LEGE 07092
TTGCCTAATCGACTTATCAGTTGACCTGTAGTAATTTTGACGAGTTAAATACAGGTTATGCTTTCAAACTATTGTTTTGTCTAGGTTCGGGCGCTTGGTGCGGCTCGAGTGCCGTTACAAGCGCATTCACTAACTTAGCCCCTTTATTCGCCACTGTCAACCTTTTTGACTATCTTTTTTTTAAAAGCATCAATCCCAGTAATGACATGGCATTTGCACCAAAATGTCAGAATGAATGATAGGTTTTGAGCAGGATTGAGCGGAGGAATTTTGTGAATTTTCAGTCAGTGATTGCTGCATTACATCAATTCTGGGCTGAACGCGGTTGCCTAATTGTCCAGCCCTACGATACAGAAAAAGGGGCAGGTACGATGAATCCCCATACCTTTTTAAGAGCAATTGGACCAGAACCGTGGTCAGTTGCTTATGTTGAACCTTGCCGACGACCAACAGATGGACGTTACGGCGAAAACCCCAATCGCTATCAGCACTATTACCAATACCAAGTTTTGATCAAACCCTCGCCTCCCAACATCCAGGAGATTTACTTAGATTCCCTTAAGGCTTTAGGTATTCATCCTGAAGATCACGATATTCGATTTGTAGAAGACAATTGGGAGGCTCCAACTCTTGGAGCATGGGGTGTTGGATGGGAAGTGTGGTTGGATGGCATGGAAATCACCCAATTCACCTACTTCCAACAATGTGGAGGTATTGATTGCCATCCCGTCTCCATTGAAATTACTTACGGTTTGGAACGATTGGTCATGTATCTCCAAAACGTAGATGCCTTTACCAAAATTCAATGGAATGACCGCGTTAACTACGGGGATGTTCATCTTCAGGGGGAAGTTGAACAATGTACCTATAACTTTCAGGCATCTAACCCGGATTTGTTGTTCACCCTTTTTGGTCTCTATGAACAAGAAGCACAACAACTTATAGATAGGGGACTAGTCATACCCACACTAGACTACATTTTGAAGTGTTCCCACACTTTTAATTTATTGGATGCTAGGGGAGTTATTTCGGTTACAGAGCGGACACGCTACATTGGCAGAATCCGTAATTTGGCAAGGACGGTGGCTAAAGTTTACTTGCGGCAGCGAGAAGCTTTGGGATTTCCCCTTGATAAGTCTTACCAGTCAGAGAAACTACCAACGTGACATTTCCCTAACTTCCAGATAGCCAGGACTTACCTCCAAGAACTGCAAAGTTTTACCCTTCTGCTACCTGTGTTAACAACCTGGGAATAATCATAAGAGGGCAGGCAAGGAACAAAGCTACGCTGAAAACCGTTTATGCTCATTTGGGCAGTACACCTTTGTCCTGCTATTTCTTCACGCCGTTTTGGATTGAAAGCAAAGCTAGGTTTGGCAATCTAATGAATCCTGCCAGTGGTGCAATACTGAGTTTGGCTTATATTCTTGCCCTATTGTCTACCGCAATGGTAGGCTTACCCACTCGTGATATTTCTTGGCAGGAATACGGTCTGTTAATGGGTGGAATAGGGGGGTTAGGAATACTAGCGGCGATCGCAATTCCCCAGGTGTGGCGAACGGGACCCAAAGCGAGATTGTGGTTAGCGGCTGGAGTTGTTGGTATTTTAGCGATCGCTTATTTCCAAGTCAGGATACCACAACCTGCATCAAATGATATCAGCAAGTTTGTTGCCTCAGATCAGGGTACAGTGCAGGGGCAAGTGGTTATGGTACAGGGCAAAGTTGAGACTGTACCCCGCCTCACGCGCTCCTCAAAGGGGCAATTTTGGTTAGAGGTGACCCAGTTAAACGAGGTTCAAAGCAGTAACAGCACGGGGGCTATCAGTCAGGGAGTGACGGGTAAATTGTACGTGACGGTTCCTCTGCTTCAAGCAACAGGTCTGTTTCCAGATGAAATGGTTGCTGTCACCGGAGTTTTGTACAAACCCAAGCCAGCAGCAAATCCAGGTGCTTTTGATTTTGAAGCTTATTTGGCAAAAGAGGGAGTTTTTGCTGGGTTAAGCGGTCGTCAAGTCACTCTTTTGGATGAAGGGCAGCAAGCGTCTTGGCAATGGTGGAGGCTGCGGCAGCGTATTGTTCGCGCTCAAGTTAGTCAACTAGGAAGTCCTGCTGGGCAACTGGTGAGTTCCATGGTTTTAGGGAATCAAGCTGTTGATATTCCCTACAACGTTCGGGATCAGTTTGTTGGGGCTGGATTAGCCCATGCCTTAGCTGCATCTGGAACTCAAACCGCGTTGATTCTTGGCTTAGTACTGATGCTGACTAAACGTCTTTCAGCCAAAGCACAGTTAATTTTTGGCACTATTGCCCTAATCGTTTTTGTTGGCTTAACTGGATTGCAGCCTTCTGTAATGCGAGCGGCAGTTATGGGCTTTGGGGCTTTAGTGGCGCTTGTAACGCAGCGTAAAGTCAAACCGTTGGGTTCGCTGTTATTAGCAGCTACTATTTTATTAGTTTTTAATCCCCTTTGGATTTGGGATTTGGGGTTTCAATTAAGCTTTTTAGCAACGCTGGGATTGCTAGTTACAGTACCACCCTTGATGAAGCAATTGGATTGGTTGCCTTCTGCGATTGGTTCTGCAATTGCGATTCCTCTAGCTGCTTCTTTATGGACGTTACCCCTACAACTTTACGTCTTTAGCATACTGGCACCCTACAGCATAGCTGCCAATATCTTGAGCGCTCCGTTAATTGCTCTAATCAGTATCGGTAGTTTCATCAGTGCTTTTGCCGCATTAATCTCGCCAGCAGTAGGTAGCGCCCTAGCTTGGTTACTCTATTATCCCGTTCAGTTATTAATCGGACTGGTACAGTTTTTTAATGGTTTGCCAGGAAATTCGGTGGCAGTTGGCACAATTTCTCTGGTGCAACTGTTACTCTTGTATGGACTGATTAGTCTGAGTTGTATTAGCTGGAAAGTGCGGCAGAAGTGGTGGCTGGCGGGTATAGTAGCTTTGATGATTGTGGTAATTCCCACTTGGCAAACTAGGATAGAACAGTTTCAAGTAACGATTTTAGGAGCGGATCGAGAACAAGTTTTGGTGGTTCAAGACCGAGGTCGAGTTACATTGGTTAATAGTGGGGAAGCCGATACAGCCAGTTTCACCGTACTACCTTTTCTGCACAAGCAGGGGGTTAATCAAATTGATTCAGCGATCGCTCTCGATTCAGAACCTCGCCTCAGAAGTGGTTGGGTTCCGATTTTGGAAAGTTTACTGATTAGACGATTTTACGATTGCGCTCCACGTCCAATTGGGGAAGTTGCCACTACGCAGCAACAATCCTTGGCTGACACGGGAGCCATTGCTGCTGCTGTTCAATCCCAACAGGGAACTTACGAAGTGGTGTCGAGTGGTCAACGATTAGCCGTTGGCGCTACAGCGATTAAATTAATCAACGCCGAACCCCCAATCGTACAGCTACAAGTACAGGATCGGAGGTGGTTACTGGTAGAAGAAATTAAGCCAGAAATCCAGCAGAAATTAGCGGCAACCGGGAACCTCCCCCAGACGCAAGTCCTGTGGTGGGCAGGTCAACCACTAACGCCAGAGTTTTTGGAGTTTCTCAAACCGGAAGTTGCGATCGCTTCATCTGATACTGTGGATTTACAAGCGGCTAAACTCCTGGAAAAGGCTAAAATTCCTCTATATTGGACGGGACGTGATGGGGCTATCCAGTGGACGCCAGATGGAGGGTTTGAAACAACTTTGCAGGCAAACCGCAACGATGCGCCTCTGTTGTAAAATAGCTGTTCAAGGAGAGTGTAGCTAAAATTTACTTACCACTAGAATCTGGATTTTTACTTACTGATTGCCAGCCTTCGAGTACAGCGAGTGCAAGGCTAACTGTTGGATCTATTCTTACTGCCGCTTTTAAAGCTTCAGCTTTTATTGTTCTTAGAGTATTAGCTACCCGCACTTTTCTTATTTCATCGTTAACGCTAACATTTTCGGCAATAGTTTCTTTTTCTTCATCTGACACCTCAATTTGATCAAGTCTATCAATTGCTACTTGTAGTTTAGTTTTTAGCTCGTTAACAAGAGTTTTTATTTTGTCATAGTCATCTTTTGTGATTTGGCTATTGTGAGCGATTTGACACCGAAATTTATAGAGTTCTTCCCATTTTTTTTTGTAGCTGAGTGTCTTCATAATCAACTAATACTGAAAAATATCTTTGCCAATTTGATTTAGGAATAAAGTTTTTCAGTTCGTCAAGGTTTAGCTCTTCAAAGGTTTTAGCTTTTTTAATTTTCTCAAATAAACCTTCTATGCCGTGCTTATAATAGGCTTTAAATAAGAAATCGGACAAGTGGATAAAATCTATGTCGTACAAAAAATTATTAGGAGCTTGTCTGGGTCGAGTTTTTTTAGAGTTAGCAGTTATTAACTTAATTTCTTGAGGAGAAGTTTCGGTTTCCCAATTTATCCCTACATTTGTAATCATAAATTTTGTGATTAACTTCCGCATACAATTTTCTATTTCATGTATGAGAGGATAGGCTTTTGTAGAGTAATAAAGAGAAAGATCATCCCAAAGACAGTTAACAGACTGTACGGAAATTTGAGAAATAATTGTTCTAATATTTCTCAGTAACCGACTGTACTCACTTAAATTGTCTTCAACGTTGTTTTCCAAGTTGTAATTAAATTTTAAATGAAAAAAACGCTGCTCTTCTAATTCACTAACTTGAACTTCATAATCTACTGCTATTTGATTGTAACTAATGGTCTTATCGTTAACTGCAATTTGAGAATCAGCTTTTAAAATATTATTGAAAGCCTTAATATTTCCACAAAATGAACCTTAAACTGTTTTAAGGTAAACGTGCTTGTAGCAATAGTGATTTTGATACCTTCAGTGGCAGTATTCGCGATTCTGCCGCCGCATTGCATTACTTTCACGAAGCTCCTATCGAATAATAGGGTTCTAAGCTTGTATCTCGGTACTAACTGCGTTAATATGTTAACTTTGATAAGTTAGTTGGATAGGGTTAACACTGCAAGCGTCACTCAAGCTAGTAAGTTAGCTAGAGAGTTAAGATAGTTAGAGCAGCAGACACGATACTTGGAGAGGTGGCAGAGCGGTTGAATGCGGCAGACTCGAAATCTGTTATGGGGTCACAGCCATCGGGGGTTCGAATCCCCCCCTCTCCGTTCCCCTGGTAGACCTTGGCAGAAGTCTGTCTGCCATTATGCAGCCAATGCCTTACCCTTGTAAGTTCACTTAAATGGTTTAGCCATAGTGTGATTGAAATAGTTAATAAATTCAAGAATACGGGTTTTGAACTCAGCTTTTTTAAAGGTTATATCTCCCAGCGGCTGGATGTTTGTAGAATACGATGATGCGATCGCATTGCCTTTTGTTTAAGAATCATGCCATCTGAAACTTCACTCCCTCCAGATTCACTGACAAATTCTACCCCCTTGCGGGTTTTGATTGTGGAAGATGACCCCATGATGCAATTGGGTTTAGAACAGTCGCTAACCGCTCACCCTCAAATTACGATTGTGGGACAGGCTGAAGATGGTTATATGGGCGTGGAAACGGCAAAAAAGTGCAATCCCGATATCGTCGTGATGGATATTGGCTTGCCGCGCTTAGACGGTATCGCCGCTACTCAGCAAATCAAAGCGGCACTTCCCCATGTCAGAGTAGTAATGCTGACTTCCCATACAAGCGAACAGGAAATTATAGCTTCACTTTCTAGCGGTGCGGATGCCTACTGCATTAAAGGAGCGAGTGTAGATCGGTTGCTCCAAGCGATCACCGCAGCGGCGGAAGGCGGCATTTATCTCGACCCGCAGATTGGTCGCCAAGTACTTCGACATCTTTCGCCCCCTACCCCCATTGGCAATGTTGCTAATTTGTCACAACGGGAGTTGGAAGTCTTAAAACTAATTGTCGAAGGCAAAAGTAATCCGGAGATTGCCTCAGAACTTTATCTGAGTGCCAATACCGTAAAAACCCATGTCCGGGGAATCATGAATAAATTATCGGTTGATGACCGAGTTCAGGCAGCAGTTGTGGCACTGCGTTCTGGGTTGGTGTAGAGACGCATATAACATCTCTACAGGGTTTCAATCAAAACTTGAAAAGGCGGGTAAGGAACCTGGATCTGGTGTTACTAGTTCCTTCTTTATAGGGGTTTGTATGAGAAAGATTCTAGAAATTTTCGAGAAAGTTATACTTTTTTATAGTTTTGTAGTAGTATAGCAACAGATGATTGCTCTATATAAGGAGCCTGCATAGAGTAGGAATCCTCATTCATAAGAGCTGAATTCATCTTGTAGTTAGTCAAAAAATAGATGGCAAAATCCCGTCAAAATTAAGGGCGTCAGGTCTTTATAAACAAGCCACTTGTATTCTACTGCCCCTGCTTCTTCAAGCAGAAGGGAAAATAATGACAGCTTTGTTAGCCTGAATTTCTCAGGTATAATGTCTCATTTACCAGCGCTTTCTCTTGGCTGGAATAGTAGAGCAAGCTATAACCACGCTCCTTCTTTCATTCATAACATACGGTGAATTACCGCCCTCGTGTTATCAGGTTGTTGTTGAATTTTGAGGTTGTCAAGTCTTATCGTTAAAACTCCCTACTTCGGGAAACTCTTACCGACTGCTGTAGCTTTAGCTGCACGGTCAGAGACCGGAGTGGGGCGGTAAAAACTGTGTGCGAAACACATTCCTTGGAGTCGGTTGCTGAACCGACTGTGTATCGTTCATTTTTAGAACTGCTGTCAACACGAAACTTCTCACTGCACCTTAAAGCTAGAAGGTTAGCCGATCATCCATCCTTAAACCCAACGATAGGCAATGTCTATCACTTTCCCTAAATTCCAGTAAGACTGGATTGGGGATAGATCAAACATTTACGACAAGCGCCTGGAGGTAGTTGCATGAAATCTTCCCTCGTTATCCTGTACCACCGCGAACCTTACGATGAGGTCGTGGAAAATGGTAAAGTCCATTACCGACCCAAGAAAAGTCCGAATGGAATTGTGCCAACCCTGAAAAGCTTTTTTGCCGGTGTTAATCAGGGAACTTGGATTGCCTGGAAGCAGGTGAATGCCAAACAGCAAAGCAATTTTGAACAACGAATCGTTGTTGAAGGTGAGGGCAACTACAACGTCCGACGGATTCCTCTGAAAGCCGAGCAGGTCAAACACTTCTATCACATCACATCAAAAGAAGCGATCTGGCCCATTCTGCATTCATTTCCCTATCACTTCACCTACGAGACTTCCGATTGGGAAAACTTTCACACGATTAACCGCTTGTTTGCCGAGGCTGCCTGTGATGAAGCTGCCGATGATGCCCTGATTTGGGTGCATGACTACAACCTGTGGCTGGCTCCTTATTACATCCGGCAGATGAAGCCGAAGGCTAAAATTGCCTTCTTCCACCACACTCCCTTCCCCTCCGTAGATATTTTCAACATCCTGCCTTGGCGAGAAGAAATTGTAGATAGTTTGCTGTCCTGCGATATCGTCGGCTTTCACATTCCCCGCTATTCAGAGAATTTTGTCAATGTTGCCCGCAGTCTGCGCAAGGTTGAAATAGTCAAGAAAGAACCTGTACCAGACCACATTACGCCTGTGGGAACCGCCCTAGCTGAACCCGAAATGACCACTCAGCTTCGATACAAGGGTCAGTTAGTTAACATTGATGCTTTACCTGTAGGGGCAAATCCCCAACAAGTTCTCTCCATGCTGCACCAACCAGAAACTCAAAAGCGGCTGGCTGAAATCCGAAAGAGTTTTGAAGGGCGCAAGTTGATTATTTCTGCTGGCAGAGTTGATTATGTTAAAGGAACACGGGAGAAGCTAGAAGCTTACGGACGCCTTTTAGAGCGCCGTCCTGACTTGCATGGCAAAATTAACATGGTTGTTACTTCCGCTGCCGCCGCTGCCGGGATGCGGGTTTACAAAAACGCTCAAACCCAAATTGAGCAGTTAGCTGGGAAAATTAACGGACGGTTTGCCAAATTTGACTGGCTACCCATTATGCTGTTCACCCAGCCAGTGCCTTTATCTGACTTGGTTTGTTATTACAAAGCGGCAGATATCTGTTGGACGACTCCTCTACGGGATGGTCTCAACCTGGTTGCCAAGGAATATATCATTGCTCATGAAGGACAAGATGGTGCCTTGATCCTTTCAGAGTTTGTCGGAGCGGCAGTAGAGCTGCCAGAAGCCATTCTCACCAATCCCTATTCCATTGATCGCATGGATGAGGCAATTGATCGGGCACTAGCGATGCCTGCCGAAGAACAAAAGGAACAGATGGCAAAAATGTACGAAACCGTGACCCACTACGATGTTCAGTACTGGGCTGACCACCTGTTGGAGTTGTTTGAACGCATCAAATCGGGTGAGGCAGTTCAGAAGAAAGAAGCACTGCCCGTTTAGGGGGAGATGGGGAGTGGGGGAGCAGAGGTGCAG
>NZ_JADEWY010000199.1 GCF_015207375.1 Coleofasciculus sp. LEGE 07092
GAGCTGGGGAGAGGGGGAGCTGGGGAGAAGAATAACACCATAAAAATCTCCTTGTCTCCTTGTCCCCTTGTCTCCTTGTCTCCTTGTCTCCTTGTCTCCTTGTCTCCTTGTCTCCTTGTCTCCTTGTCTCCTTGTCTCCTTGTCCCCTTGTCTCCTTGTCTCCTTGTCTCCTTGTCCCCTTGTCCCCTTGTCCCCTTGTCCCCTTGTCTCCACATCTGGAGTGCTTTATGCCAATTATTGACTTGCTCCTAGCTGTTTCTCTTGGTTTCTTGGCAGTTCTGTTACTGGGAAAGGCAACGTACAGTCAGCAGCGACAGCTAGAGGATAGCTTTTACCAACTACTCGAATCAGAAAATAGCTGTATCTCTCTGATTCAGTTAGCAGCTACGGCTAGGGTTGAGCCAGAAAAAGCACGGCAGTATCTGGAGCATCAGGCGCAAGTATTTAATGCGGTTCCGGAAGTTGATGCCGATGGGGATACCTTCTATCGCTTCCCCAAATTACATAGGCGTCCCTCTGCCGATATATGAACAAGAACGGTGAATCGTCTCCCCTGTTAGTCCGAGATGTTGGGGAACAAGGTGTCTTGGAACAATTGCAACGTTTCTGTCCGCCGGATGTGATTGGTGATGATGCAGCAGTAATCCCTTCCCCAACTCCCGGTCAATCCCTAGTTGTTACCACCGATGTTTTGGTGGATCAGGTGCATTTTAGCGATCGCACCACCAGTCCTGAAGATATCGGTTGGCGTGCCACTGCTGCTAATTTATCTGATTTAGCGGCAATGGGAGCATCTCCCCTCGGTATTACCATCGGCTTGAGTCTAACGGGTGATATTCCACTGAGTTGGGTTGAACAACTCTACCAGGGCGTCAGTCAGTGCTTGCAACCGTACAATACGCCTATTGTAGGGGGCGATGTCTGCCGTTCCCCAGTTATTTCAATTTCTATTACCGCTTTCGGTCAAGTGTTTCCCCACCGCACCATCCGCCGCTCAACCGCTAGAGTTGGGGATGCCATTATTGTTACTGGTGTTCACGGTGCATCGAGAGCTGGACTGGAATTACTGCTGAATCCAGAATGGGGTGAAAAATTAAGCGAAGCCGAACGAATAGATTTGATTCGCACTCACCAACGCCCTCAACCCCGGTTAAATGTCTTGCCCTTACTCTGGACTATTTCAGACACCCATCCCCAATTCCCAATAGCTGGGATGGATAGCAGTGATGGTTTGGCAGACGCGGTTGTGCAAATCTGTCGTGGGAGCGGTGTTGGTGCTCAACTAGAACGCACTCAAATTCCTCAGCCACCTATTTTGAGTCGAATCCTGTCTCCAGAGAAAGCTTTAGATTGGACGTTGTACGGTGGTGAGGACTTTGAATTAGTATTATGCCTGCCCGATGAACTGGCTAAGGTGTTGGTGGAACAGCTAGGTGAGGGAGCGGCTGTAATCGGTCACATTACAACGGGTCAGGACGTTTGGTTGAAGGATAGCACCGGAACTTATAGAGATGAGTTGCTGACTTTCAATCGGGGGTTTCAGCATTTTTGAATGTTGCGATCGCCACAGAAGGAGTGTAGAGGCGAGGAGAAGTTGAAAGTTATTGATATTACTCTTCGTTTCTGGTAATATTTTTTATTATGGGGTAAGTGTGCGCGTATATATAAGATTTTAAGAAAAAAGCGATCGCAGATTGGATCGTGAGAAAAAGTTGGAAGTGCGATCGCAATATCAAATCTAAAATTCTAAATAACTAAAAAAGGTCGGCGGCTATGGTTGCAACTCCAGTTATCCCGCAAGTGTTCTCCTTAGAAGACTATATGCAAAATCCCCCCGATGGTATGGAATGGGTGGATGGGAAACTTGTGGAGAAAAATGGGATGACGTTCAAGCATAGTGTGACTCAGGCTCGACTTACTTACTACTGGAGAAGTTACGCGCTTTCCAGTAGACAAGGGGGAGAAGTCCTCACAGAAGCACCTTGTCGCACGAATAAGCAAGGGCGTCGTCCAGATGTAGCTTATATTACGCCTGAATTGCTAGAAGAGTACGGCAAGTTTGATGTTTTACCTGTATCCTTTCCTTTAATTGCAGAGGTGGCTTCACCGACTGATTTAGCTGAGGATTTTTTGGCGAAAGCGACTGAATATTTAGAATCAGGTTGTCAGGAAGTTTGGTTAATTCTGCCAGAGAATAAGTGGATATTTGTGGTGACTCAAACTCAGCGAGTTTGGTTTACAGGGGGTGAGGTGGCGAGTACGCAAGTGGTATTGTCAGGGTTTAGTGTAGCGGTGGATGAGTTGTTGGCTTAATATATTTTGCACTAGCTATCGGTCAGCATGCACGTAGTCAATGAAGTAAAATCTCGGTTCTAGCCAAAATTTGAGCCAAGCGAACGCACCAAGACCTAAGAGAGCTACAGCCATTAGAGGTAAACCTAAACTCAGGCGCAGTGAATCCGGCATCACAGCAACACCGGAAATCGTAAGAATAAAGTTAACTAAAAGCACCATCTGCAAGCGCTGCAAAGTTTTCAAGGCACCTCGACAGCTACTGCAATGCTGGGTATGTTGTTTGTAGCGATTCAGCAATTCCTGACGGCTATCATCAATTGTCGTTTTTTCTGAACGACTCAGACCGACTTCATTCCAAGGTAGTTTTCCCTGGCAGTATACATCAAACCATTTCCTCCACTCAATAACTAAGCGATCGGCGCTTGTCGGCAGTTTGTAGACAGTTTTCCAGCTTTCGTCTGGTTGTCGCTGTTGCAGAAAGTGCTCTTGCTGATGGAGCAAAATCATATCGCCATCGAGTACCTGATTACGGATTTTGATATGATTCCACCACCGAGGGGTTAACTCATGAAGGGTTTTGGCAAAGTTGCGGGGAAACTGAGCGACAATCCTGGATTTACCTGGAGCTACGGGGATACAGTAGGTAATGAGTCCAAGCTGCTGCCCTTTATCGCCAAAACCGATAGCATACTCTAAGTGGCAGGGGGGTTCAAAGGTAATTTTGGTTTTAAAGCGTCCGACGGTAGTTGCTTCAATTCGATTGGATGTTGATTGCGTAATTTCTAGAGGAATAGGCATTGCCTTTTCTCTGTCACCCTGTACGCCGTGATGGGCAAAGGAGACATGACTCGGATCGGCTAAATTTTCCACCAGCGTTTGCCAGTCGTAGTCTAAGTCGCGCACCATCGATGACCAGACAAACCCTTTACTGGCATCCACTTGCGGTGAAAGAGGGCGGGGTGTAACAGCCGCTAGTTCTGCGGACTTGGCATCAAGCCAAACCCAAAGCAAATCATTTTCCTGGCAACAAGGCAGTGCAGCAGCACAGAAATTCTGTTGATTTTTGGCGACGAGTTGGGGATTTTCTGCTTGGGGAATATGGGTACAGAGTCCTTGTTCATCGAACTGCCAGCCATGATAGCTGCACATCAGATTACCTGTCTTCTCATCCACCCGTCCCTCGCTCAAGGGTGCGAGTCGATGAGGGCATTGATCTAAAAATACTCGATAGGTTCCTGACGAACCCGGTTTCCAGATAACCAGGCGGAGTCCTAAAACCGTGACGGGGGTGGGTCGTTTGGGGTCAAGGTCTTCGATTGGTGAGAGGGGATACCAATGCTGAAAGAAGTTAAATTCAGGTGACATAGGGCAACTTGTGTCAGGAATCCTGTAATAATTATCCTATTGAATCGCCTTTGCGGGGAATTTTCCTATTTGCGATCGCACCGAATAAACTTTGACGCGGCTATATACAAATAGTGATGAAGTATTCAACCCACTGGGGTAGAATCGTACACCTTGAGGCGAATTGAGAGACGAAATTTATAGATATACTGACATCACATTGAATCACTCTTTTGTGCAATGACGATTATCCGTGTACCGAAATCTTGGGAAATCCCAGAGCGAGAAGTCACTCCCGAAGCCGTTTATTTCAATCGGCGTCGCTTCCTGAAAACCTTAGTGGGTGCTGGCTTAGGGGGCAGCATCCTGCCGATTTTAGGGTGTCAAGGTTCTTCAGAGACTAACACAGCCCTAGCAGCTACTCTAGATCAACCCAACTTGAAAGCCATTGAAACCAATCCCGCATTCGCAGAGGTTGACCGACCGATTACTACTGAGCAGCTAGCCGGACAGTACAATAACTTCTATGAATTTGGCAGTGGTAAATCGATTTGGCAAGCAGCACAAGCCTTGCCAACTGACGAGTGGACGGTTGAAGTAACGGGTTTAGTGAAAAATCCCCGCACATATAATTTAGATGATTTACGCAAAAGGTTTCCCCTAGAAGAACGCATCTATCGATTCCGTTGTGTAGAAGCTTGGTCAATGGTACTGCCATGGATTGGATTTCCGATGAAATTGTTGATGGCAGAAGTTGAGCCAACCTCCAAAGCTAAATTCGTGCGATTTACCTCCTATGATAATCCTCAGATTCGAGTCGGTCCTTCTTGGTCGTTGAGTGGTAAGCTGCCTTGGCCCTACACGGAAGGACTCACTCTAGAGGAAATGGCAAATGATTTAGCGTTTTTTGCCGTTGGTATCTACGGTCATCTGTTACCAAAGCAGCACGGTGCACCAATTCGAGAAGTGGTGCCTTGGAAATACGGGTTTAAGGGAGCCAAGTCAATTGTCAAAATTGACTTTGTAGAAACTCAACCTGCCACGTTCTGGAATACGCTCATACCGAAGGAATACGGTTTTGAGGCGAACGTTAATCCGAGCAAGCCTCACCCTCGATGGTCGCAAGCAACGGAAAAGTTTATCGGCAAGGAACAAACTTTTTCCTGGGAAAAGCGGGAGACGCTTCCCTATAACGGCTATGGGGAATACGTGGCAAGTTTGTATAGTTGATTCTTAATGCAGAGATACAATAGCAGTTGCGATCGCTTTATGAGTTAACTCAACTTCACAGGTACTTTTCTAGGCAGTCATTATGTCCGACCTTTATGTTTCTTGGTCAGAGTACTATCAAAAAATCGAACAGTTAGCTGTTAATATCCATAAAACTAACTGGGATTTCAATCAGATTGTTTGCGTTGCTAAGGGTGGACTTCGAGTTGGGGATATTCTTTGCCGAATCTACAACAAGCCACTGGCAATTTTATCAGCATCATCCTATGGGGGAGCTGACAATCGCGTCCGAGGAATCATTACCTTTTCTCAGCATTTGGCGATGACGACGGAAACCTTAGGCAGTCGCGTGTTACTCGTTGATGATTTGGCGGATTCTGGCATCAGCCTCCGGGAATCAGTTCGTTGGCTAGAGCGCCACTATGGTGATGACATTGAAGAGATTCGTACTGCCGTTCTCTGGTATAAAGGCTGCTCTTGTGTTGTCCCCGATTATTATGTGGAGTACTTACCTGAAAATCCTTGGATTCATCAACCGTTTGAGCCATACGAATGCATGAGTCCTAGTGATCTGACAGAAAAGTACCTTATCAATTCTGAAGTCTGAAAAGATTAACGGAACTTTTCAATCCGACGTTTCTGCTGCTTTGAGCTGTTTGACGACTTCTGGATAATCGTTGAATTCTGCCAGCATGAGAGCCGTGTAACCTCCCTGATTTTTTGGGGTTATATCTGCCTTAGCATCAAGCAGAATTTTCACGACCTCGGTATACCCTCGATGAGCTGCCCACATTAGCGCCGTGGCACCTGCACTATCCCGTTGATTGACTTGAGCACCTGCTTTTAGGAAGTGTTGTACGAGTGCGGTGTCACCTCGATCGGCGGCTTTCATAAGCAAAGTTTTCCCGGCTGCACCCTGTCTGTTGGCATCTGCTCCGGCATCTAGTAAAACCTGAACGGTTTGCAGGTGTCCCTCAGATGTGGCTAGGGTAAGGGGAGTTTCATGTTGATTGGTTGCGTTGGAATCTGCTCCGTTTTGCAGTAGAGTCCTGGCAATTTCTGTGTCACCGTGCAGTGCTGCCAGCATTAAGGGCGTGTCACCGAGCTGATTTCTGGCATGGACATTAGCTCCTCGCTGGAGCAGGGCTTCTACCACTTCCGTATGACCTTCTACTGTGGCAAGATGGAGTGCTGTTTCGCGATCGCCATCTGTGGCATTAATGTCAGCACCGATATCCAGTAACGCCTTAACAGCGCCAATATGACCTCCAGCCGCTGCTGCCATTAGCGCAGTTCCACCAGCCTGGTTTTGCAGGTTGGCATTCGCACCCGCCGCGAGTAAGGCTTTTACTACGTCTGTGCGACCTTGGTCTGCGGCTAATATGAGAGCGGTTTCCCCTTCTTCATCTTGGAAGTTGACTTGGGCTCCAACGGTTAATAATTTCTGGACTACTGATAAATATCCCAATTCAGCCGCTTGCATCAGAGCGGTTCTGCCATCGACATCCGGGGTATCAACACTTGCTCCTTGGTCTAATAGTATGCCTACCATCTGAGCGTGACCTGCGCTGGCAGCTAGGGTTAATATCTCCCCGCTAGTTGTGGCATCAGCACCGACTGCGAGTAAAGTTTCCACGACATCGGCATGACCTTGTTCGGCGGCTAGGCTCAAGGCACTATCGTCATCCTTGTCTTTCACATTGACCTCGGCACCAGTTTCCAGCAAAACTTGCACGATCTTGAGATAACCTTTGTGCGCTGCCACCATCAACGCTGTACTGCCATCATCGTTTTTGGCGTTGACTTCAGCACCGGCAGCTATCAGCGTTTGCACAGTGTCAACCCGATCGGCAGCTACTGCCAGCATTAAAGCTGTTAGACCATACCGCTTTCTGGGTCGGTTAATATCGGCTCCGGCATTGAGCAGCAAGCGCACGATTTCGGTATAGCCTCGCTGGGCAGCAAACATCAATGTCGTGGTGCCGTCGCGATCGCTGGCATTGACATCAGCCCCTTGAGCCAGCAATGCTTGAATTTGAGGAAGATTGCCACTTTGAGCTGCTCTTAGCAGTAAGAGGTCTGGGTTAGAGATCATCGGCTCGTGCAAGGTCTAAGAGAGCGTTGTTAACTTACCGCCAAATCGGAGCTTTGACAAGTACCTCCAAGAGGGATTGGGCTATTTGCTGGTCAGACTTTAGAGTAAACTAAGGCTATGATCTGTTAACTTTTATCAAGATACTGAGAATCGCTCCAACGCTACTATGAACCTTGAAATCCCAGAATCCGTAAAAGTCTACTCCCAATTCCTTCACCCGATTTTAATGTGGGTACTGCTGGCAGGATCAATTTATGCTCTGTATCTGGGTCTAAAAATCCAACAGACGCGCAATGCAGAGGGTGATACCAAGAAAGAACTGATTAAGGGTAAGTATAATCTCAGACACTATCAAATCGGTTCAGCGCTGTTAGCGTTTATGGTCATTGGTGCGATCTCTGCCCTGGCTGTAACTTATATCAATAATGGCAAGCTGTTTGTCGGTCCCCACTTGGTGGCAGGCTTGGGTATGACGGCACTCATTGCCACTGCTGCGTCCCTTTCGCCGTTTATGCAAAAGGGTCAGATGTGGGCACGTTACACCCACATCGTTTTGGGTGTTAGTTTGTTAGGACTCTTTGGCTGGCAAGCCGTAACGGGCATGGAAATCGTGCAGAAGATTATTAGTAAGATGTAGCGCCATTCCATTGTAGTGCAGGCATCTTGCCTGCACGGGTTCTAGAGCCTTGTGTCATTTTTGAAGAGGATCAAAGAAAGTAAGAAAGGCAGGATATCTGAGGAGATTCAACAACATTTAGCTTTGCTACTCCAGTCATGCTTATTCAGCAAGCCCTAATTAATCCATCGGTTGTTTTTCTCCGACTTATTCAGCAAGCCCTATCTTATGACAAACTCTGGTAGAGACGTTCCGGCGGAACGTCTCTACTAAATTCATATATGTCCTAACCGTCTTGGCAGTTGCTATATTATTGCCAGAGAAGAAACGGTTCTGACTTTTATTCTCAGGAAAGCCAGGTTACTCACGAATTTGTAAGTTCTGGAAAAGCGATCGCTCTATACACTCAGAGCCTGATCGCTTCCCAAATGGTCATCAGAGCACCTTAAGTTTAGAAGGTTTGCCCCACATAAACAGACCTAACTTCGCCATTGCGTCGAATGACGGCTTCCTGATTAGCAACAGAAACTAGGGTCCAGCCACTAGAACCGATAGCTTCACCAACATTAATCCGTTGAGTAATACCATCAATTTCAAATAAGACGGCAGAGCGTTCCCCCAGTTCCAGCAATCCCACAAGGGTATGGTTGACAGGAGGGGGAGGTGGCGGAGTCGGAGAAGCTGGAGCAACGGCAGTTGGCGTTGGAGGTATTGGGGTTGGGATTGTTGGTACGGATGCTAGGGGTGATGGCAGTGGCGGGGCTGCTGCTTGAGGAGAAG
>NZ_JADEWY010000200.1 GCF_015207375.1 Coleofasciculus sp. LEGE 07092
AGAACGAGTTCGCGTCAATCTGACGCGAACTCTTAGTCAACTGAGTACTTTTACTTGATTATTTGGATCGTTTAGCGATCGCCCCTCATACTTCAGTTATACTACATATTGAAGTGCGGAATGTGGGTTCTAGCAATCAAGCTGACTATTCAAAGCGCTTGACGGTTATACTTTGAGGAGCATTTATCAGTCACGACGATATCTCTATACAAAAGAACCAAAAGCTTATCCGAATTGAGTCTTAGAGGCGGGGGTAATTCTGAACTCCTGAACTTCTGTACTCTGAACTCCTTTTACACATTATTTCTACCCTTGCAGCCAACGGGCAGCATCTTTAGCGTGGTAAGTGAGAATCAAATCAGCACCAGCTCGCTTGAAGCCTGTCAATGTCTCCATCACCACTCGCTCTTCATCAATCCAGCCATTAAGGGCAGCAGCTTTAACCATGGAATATTCGCCGGAGACGTTGTAGGCAGCAACGGGTAAGTTAGTGGCTTCCTTAACACGCCAGATGATATCCATATATGCCAGAGCTGGTTTGACCATGAGCATATCGGCACCTTCAGCAATGTCGAGTTCAATTTCTTTGATCGCTTCGCGGGCGTTGGCAGGGTCCATTTGATACGTGCGGCGATCGCCAAATTGGGGCGCAGAGTCGGCAGCATCTCGGAAGGGACCGTAGTATGCCGAGGCGTACTTGGCAGCGTAGGACAAGATAGGCGTTTCCTCAAATCCAGCCTCATCTAATCCGGTGCGAATTGCCTGCACAAAACCATCCATCATCCCAGAGGGAGCAATGATATCTGCTCCCGCTTTAGCTTGAGATACGGCTGTTTTCTTGAGCAATTCTAGGGTCGGGTCGTTCAGAACGCGACCTGTTAAGTCCCCTACTTCTAAGTAACCGCAGTGACCGTGACTAGTATATTCACACAAACAAGTATCAGCAATAATGACCAAATCCGGTACCGCTTCTTTCACGGCTGTAGCGGCTTTCTGGACGATGCCGCAATCATGCCACGCCCCTGTTGCTTCTACATCTTTATCTTCGGGAATGCCAAAGAGAATAATAGACGGGATGCCCAGTTCGTAGACTTCTTTCGCTTCTTCAACAATTTTGTCTACCGATAGCTGGTAAACTCCCGGCATGGATCTAATTTCCTGAGCAATCCCCTCACCGGGTACGGCAAAGAGGGGGTAAATGAGATCGCTGGTGGTTACAACATTTTCACATACCATCCGGCGTAGCTGGGTTGTCTTGCGGAGGCGTCGAGGACGATGGGTTGGAAACATGGTTAAGATTTGAAACGCTTACAGACTTAGAATTTAAGAAACCAAAGGAGATTATTGTATTGTAAAACTTGTTGCCAAGTTAAAGTACATCTCACGGCAAGTCTTTAAATGCAATTGGGATACACGCAATTTAAGTCTGGGGATAGGAACCAGAATGTTTCGCCCTTAGCAGTTGGCTAACCGCTATTCGGATTTCCTTTGTAAGATTTAAATATTGTTCAAACTGACCCGCATATCCCCATTTTTGCCTGAGAGTAGAGAACTTATTGGGATTGTCAAATTCCACAGTTTCTGCTATTTGCTGCTTGTGAGGAATTTGGGTTTCAAAGACAGGGGCATCTTTGCTATAGCGACGTAAATCCTTGATAACGCGATCGTGGAGAGTCATACCAGCATTGTACTTTGAGATGACAATTCCTAGGGGTTCGATGGGTTCAGCGATCGTGTCTGCAAAGTCGCTCACTGTTTTTGTAATTTGGGGGATACCGTAGGTTGAGAGGATATCGGGGATAGTTGGGATGATATAACCATGAGAAATTCGCAACCCATTGAGGGTAACGATGCTGAGGTTGGGCGGACAGTCGATGAGGATATAATCATATTGGTTGATAATCGGTCGAATTCCTCGGCGCAGAATGTTAATGGGGTTGGCAGCATAGAATCGTCCCGCAGGAATTGTTGCTAGTCTATCTTGAACATCAATCAAATCTAAACTAGATGGGAGTAAGTCTAAACTTTCTAAATCTTTGACATTAGACACTTGATATTGCAGCGTTTTAGAAAAATGGAATTTGCGATGTTCCGGGTCAATAGCATCAAGAAACAGTTGCGCTAAAGTATAGTGATTTTCGTTGAGTTCTTCCCATCTTTCTTCGCCAATCAGCATTAAGGTGGCATTGGTTTGAGGATCAAGGTCAATAACTAATACTTTCCTGTGGAACACGCCAGCTAGCATCTCAGCTACTGCCACTGTCGTTGTTGTCTTCCCCACACCTCCTTTAAGATTTATGAAAGAAATTACAATAGCCACAGGCACTCTCCAATTTTTTGGTCTGAGTTGGTTAATCTTTCTTGGGTAAAAAATGGCAGTCTTAGGTGTGGAGGTGTACTTATCATCAAGAGTGGGGAGTACAACAGAGGACTTTTCATAGTGGGTTGTGGGGAAACGCCCATAGCATCGTATACCAAGTCACCTTTTTCAAACGACAAAGTCCCTGGAAACTCAGATCTTGCACCAGTCGCAACAACCTGCCAGTGGTTTTAACCACTGTCTCATAGCTGGCAGTCGTCTAAAGACGACTGGATAAGACTTGTAGTCCATTGAAATGGACTTAAGCTATTAGCCCGGAGTTTTAACTCTGGGCGGGTTTTCGGGTTTACTGACAATGGTGCAAGATGTGAGTGGAAAGGAAGAATGGCACGAATTGACTAGCTTGAGTTGTAACGTTAGCAGGACAAGGAAATGGGGGACTGGTTAAATGGTATGCGGCATCTCCAGTCCGCACGAGTCCCCAAGCTTACCCAATAGCGTCTCCAGTTCAATGGGTAGCCTAAAGTGGCAAATTAAATGGTGATGGATGGTATGACCCTTCTACTTATCCAAGGTAACAAGCCCAGATAGAGGTACGCCATTCTCTCTTGAGGCTAATAACTTGTGGTATCTGTCTGAGTGTGGCTACTTTGCCTTAGTGGGACTTTCAGAAAATAAATACTCATACCCCGACATTTACAGAGCGAGTAGTGTCAAAGAGTTAACTAAAGTTGAGCTTCACGATGGCATCATTAAAGTCTTTGTCGCCACCACCGTACAAGTCTTCGTAAACGAAGGAGTTATCTCCCGTCAATCGAATGTGGTCTGCCCCATCCGGGTTTGCCCCTAAGTAAGGAAAGTAAGCGATGGGGTCTTGAGTGAGTTGGTTGACATTGTTGGGTTTGAGATTATCGGCATTTTTCTCTAAGAATTCCTCTGGCGTACCATTAGCAATCAACACTGGTGCTAGCAGTACTCCTCCTGGCAGTTCCTCAAAGAAAATTGCTTCGCTATTGCTAAAGCTAATGACTAGATTTTCCACCGCCGCTTTAGCATAGTTTTCATCCCCCGGAAATAAGTCCGCATTCCCATCATCGTCGATATCGATGCCGCCCTCAGCATCACTAATAGCATAGAAGCCGAAGACGTTCTTAAAGGCTGCCTCACTATTGACAACAAACTCAGCCTCAATTGAGCCAGTAATCTCCGTCAAGTCAATTACTTCAATCGTTCCTTGCAATCGGCTACCGAGGGTGAGGAAGTTAGTGGTTATCTGCGTACTCAGGCTCACACTAGCATCCCCCGATACCCACTCAATATTTAGTGGCTCACCATCAGATAAGTCGAAGCCCGAATTACTCACGGTGCTAAGGAAAACCTCGGCAGAACTGTTGGCGAGTACCCCTTGAGCGGTACCATCATTGATCACATAGAAACCAAGGCGGTTACTCTTGAAGGCTTCGAGAAGGCGCGAGGAGTTGGCTTCAAATTCTGTGAGGGTGCCGCCTGCCGAGAAGATAACCTGACTACTACACAGCATTCACTGTTATGTCAACGGTGGCAGGGTTAAGAGAGTCGGCTGTACCGTCATTAATTTGATAGGTGAAGCTGTCTATACCGCTAAAATCTGCAATCGGTGCGTAGGTGAAAGAGCCATCCGGGTTTAGAGTTAGAGTCCCATTTGTCGGTTCATCGACTACCGTAGCTGTTAACTCATCGCTATCAGCCTCCTTATCATTACTTAAAAGCCCTGTAATAATAGGTACATTGAGAGCCGTATCCTCGTTGGTCGTATAGGCGTCATCAACAGCGACAGGAAAGGTATTAACAGAAATTTCTCCTAGGGTAAACGTAGCGTTACCTTGGTCAGTATTGTCACCAAAGAAGAGAAAGTTAGGAGAGATATAGGGATTAAAGGGTAGAGGTGGACTACTAGTTGCTGGATTAAAGTTATAGTTCCGCTGTTGACCCGTCAATATCTCAATACCGTCAGCCGAAAGGCTATAAGTATCATCGATAAAAGTAAGGATGTAGTTAGTTGCAACATTAATATTAGTATTACCTGCTTCAGCTTCAATGAAATTGGCTGACTGAGCAAAGATGCGATCAACATCGCCTTCTTCTTTAAAGCCAAGTTCAATGCCTTGACCGTTATTGTCAATTAAAGTAACACTAAAACCCGCTCGATTGGGTTGGCTTTGCTCGGCAGTGACAGCAACATTAAATGAGAGGGCAAAGCCAGTAGTATTATCTAAAATGGGAAAATTCGGGTTAAGTAAGCTAAAAGGGGGATTTAGGGCTGTAAGGGGATTATAGTTAGTATAGCCTGCGTATCCCGGATTTCCACCAAGGAAATTGGTATTGAGGGTAGCGGTTCCCGCATTTGTCGCTAGTGGTACTGGAGGAGTGGAGAAGAGGCTGGGCATGGGAATTTGCCCGTAGGCTAGCCATCGTTTACCAGGTACTCCGAGTCCTAGGGATGTCAGTTGCTCGAATGTTGTTTGTCCATCAAAAAGCGTGGTTGCCATTGATTAAATATTCTCTTCACTAATAAGTTGGTGCTGCTTCTAAGAGGGGATAGAAGGCTATTGATTAATATTGTAGTCAGATTTAAACCTGGACAATTGCTTCCCGAATCTGTAAAGCTGTAGCAGGTGCCAGAAATACACCATTGCGATAGTGACCTGTAGCCAGCAAGACATTACTATAACCTGGCAGTTTACCAATAACAGGAGCAGGGCGTCCCTCCGGACGGGGACGCTTGCCTGACCAAGTGCGTACAATGGTAGCCTGTGCTAAGGCTGGACAAAAAGCGATCGCTTTTTGTCTCACTCGCTCCAGTAATTCAGGTTCTGCCACTACCTCACCATACTCGTCGGGAAACTCAACCGTTGCACCCACCCAGTAGTCTCCCTCACCCACTGGTACGATATGAACATCGTCACCCGTAATCACAGGTTGGAAATCGGGATGACCTATTGGACATTCCAGCCGCAACTGTAATGCTTGACCTAAAACAGGTTTTATGATTATAACTGGAAATGATTCAAGGTCAGGTGATGATAGAAAATTCACCAGTCCAGAGGAACCCACTCCGGCAGCAATCACCAGCCAATCTATCTCTAGCGTTCCAGTATTCGTGTGAATGTGGCGACAAGTCCGGAGATTTGGCTCATCTGAGGCAACAAATTCCACTCCTTCAAGGCTGACACCAAAGTTGAATACCACACCATTTTTTTGTGCTGCTGCCACTAGTGCTTGAGTGAGAGCAGTGGGATCGACTTGCCGGTCTTGAGGAGAATAAATTGCGCCGATAACTTGCTCGTTACTCACTTGAGGACAGCGAGACTGCACTTGCTGTGCATCCCAGATTTCCAGGTGCCAACCTTGGGACTCACGAATAGTTGCCAGTTCCTGCCAAGAGGCTATATCTTCCCCAGGAAAACGCAGCATCAAGATACCTTGGCGATTGCAGGGAATTTGATACCCAATCATTGCCTCTAATTCTGGAATCAGGGTTTCATAGCGTTGCATACTCCCTTGTCGCAACTGCCACGCCCTACCCTTCACTTTCTTACTAATGGCACCCATCAGAACGCCTAGGGCGGCACCCGTTGACCCCTGAGCGGGGAGCTGTTGATCGAGGACAGTGATAGTTAGCCCACCCACCCGACTAAGTTCGTAGGCACAGGCGGCTCCCACAATCCCGCACCCAATGATGGCAACGCGACTCATCTAGGAAATCTCAGTTAAATCGTCGGTTTAAGAACGGTTAGTATCCTTCTAGAAAACGTCTGCTCTGAACTCAATCTACCCCATCGCTATTCAAGGCTTGGTGAAGCTTTTCAGATAACTGGCTTTTGCGCTTGGGTGCCATGCGAACCCGATAGCAAGGACTGTCTTCCCCTGCTATCTCTTCTACGAAGCCTTTTTCGATTAATTCATTCAGCAGAATGCGAACGACTTCTTCATTCTGCTGAGTATGAGCAGCTATCTCTTTTACAGTACAATCACCTTGACGCATCATCCAATTGATTAACAATCGCTGGGAATCGGGTAGCACGAGTAGGTCAGGCATAGTAAGACCGGGAGTTTCTTGCTTCCCCTTCGCTGGCAATCCATCCATTTTGACCTCTCTCAATATTCAGGTTTCGATCGAGTTAAGACTACGAAGCAATTCTTTACTGACAGAATGACCAGGATCGTAAAACTAGCAGATGCTTAAGCTGGTCATAGGAAATGTTTCAGCAGAATAATGTGCAGTATAACAGTTAACGGTTGAGTAGATGCCAGGGAAAAGGGCAAAGAAAACACATATCCTTACAAAGCTTTGCGTCGCAGAAACATTAGCAGGTCTTCGCTGATTTTTCCTGACCAATGGTCTTGAGGATAATGTCCGGCTTCTTCTAGCTCGACTAGTTCGACATTGGGGACAACTTTGGCAAACTCCTGTGCCTGGATGAAGGGAAGCCAAGGGTCTTTACTACCCCAAATAATCTGAATTGGCTTCGTCCAATTACGAAACCCTGATTCAATTTCTGCCATTGACTGCCGCACCTGAAGGTTTTTGACCGTCATCAGCAGACTACGCCCCGCATCAGAACTTTTGAGAAAGGGGCGGCGGTATACATCTAAATCTTTGTCTGAAACTTGATAGCGGCTTCCTCCTTCTAGGGTGCGGTCAACTAAAAGGGGGTCTTGGGTCAGCATATCACCAATGAGCGGTAGCCCCAACTGCTGAATTTTCCAGGGTAACTGGGCAGCAGAGGAGATGGGAGTATTGAGAATGGCGAGGCGTTCGATTTGGTCGGGGTGACGCAGGGCGTATTGTAGCCCAACCGAACCGAGAAATCCTTGGACGACTAGGTGAAATCGTTCAATTTGCAGATGTTCGAGCAACTGAGCCAGGGCTTTAATAAAGGCATCGGGAGTATAAGCAAACTTTCGTTGGTCGGGTTTTGCCGAGAAGCCAGCACCAATCCAGTCCGGTGCGATCGCTCTAAATCCCTTTTCAGCTAAATCTGGCATCAGCAGCGACCAAGAATAACTTTGGGAAGGCAGACCATGAAGCAGCAGCACAGGGAGTTGGTCAGTTTGATTGAGGGGGTTGGCTTCCCGATAGAACCATTTGAGAGAGCCGACTTCGATTGATTGTTCGCTAATAGACACCGTTTTTCCTGCACCTCGACTGTTGTTTGAGCCTGCTGCCCACAGGGACGCAGCGCCAGCTTACAGGCTGACGGTTAATTCTTAAGAAAAGGCAACATAAAGTAAAAATCTGTTCTAAGAATACAGCAAATTGGTTCTAGATTGTAATAAATAGTTAAGCATCTCTTTAAGAATACTTAACCCCAGGAGATTGATCATGAATGCGGCTGAACAAGCAACAGGCTTAGAAGTGACGGCTAAAATTGCCGCAATTGTCAACTTGTTCAAAGCGGAGTTTCCCGATGCCAGGGCAGACCTCAAGCCTTGGAAAAACGACCCTGACACCCGTGAGTTAGTCGATCCTGATTCGATTGATATCGGCTTTCACTTTCCCGGCTGGAGTCCAAAGTTCCAAAGCCGCAGCATTTTAGTGCAGATTCGGTTTTACAAAGACCCGTTGGAAAACTCCCATCGGTTAATTGGCTTGGAAGCTGCCGGATTTAATCATCAGGGAGAAGCGTGGCGACTCTCAACCGTTGATAACTGGCAACTGGTGGGTCAGTGTCAGCCCGCCCTTCAAGTCGGAGAAAAGCTCAAACATTTCTGCCGACAAGTTTTTACATTGTTCAATGGCTCGTGACACAGGGGAGTGGAGGTGCAGGGGAGC